>CAIRCP010000001.1 GCA_903877095.1 uncultured Actinomycetes bacterium
CCTTTCGCACGGAGAACCGGTCCTGTGTGTCCACACTGCCCCCGTAAGAAGTCGAGGACCCATGCATAACAAACGTTCGCCACTTTGCTTAGGACGACACTCCGCGAACGTGGAGAACGCTAAAAGGGTGGTTAGCTAAGGTCGGCGGTGAGGAACAGCCGCTCAGCGTCCCACCGCTGCCGCCACTGTTGCGCGGTGAGGCCCGCATCGGCGAGGTTGTTCCTCTTGTGTAACAACGCTTTCCCGCCGCGCACCACATGTACTGCCCCGGCGGCGAGGTCGGCCTCCACCGCAGCGAGGCGGTAGGTGAGGGTCTGCAACCGCACTGTTTTGGCGTGCCGTTCCGCTTTGGACGCATATCCGCGCGCAGCCTGCTTGCCGGTGCCGGCCTTGCCGCCGACCGGTGCCGCGAGCCTGGCGGTGATCGTACGAATCCTCGCAGTCAGGGACCCACGTTCAGCCCAAAGGTTCTGTACGGCGAGCCGGTGCTGATCCTCGGAGGTACGGGTGATCGCCCCGGCCCACCGTGACGACGACTCCGCTGTCAACGCCTGCTTACGCACCTTGCGGGACTCGGCCTTGCCTTTCGCGTCCAGATGCCCTTCCCGGCACCGGGCAGCCAGGTCGCGGCCCGCAAGGGACCCGAGGAACCCGCCCACCTCAAAGAGCACGGCCGCGTCGGTGTCGTCCACCCGCAACCGGGTCCGCACCCGCGCACCGGCAGGTGCCGCGGCAATGAACGGTTCCGCGATCCGACGAAGGTTCACCAACGGTCCGCCTCCTGGCGGGCGCACTCTCCGGCCAGGTACGGGTACCGGTCTGCGATCGCGCGTAACACCCGCGCCCGGATGAGTCCTCGGGCTTCAGCGACGCCCACCCGACCCGTGACACTGTCCAACAGCCAGTCGTAATCAGTCTCGACATGTCGCAGGTAGTTGACCGCCCACCGCTGCAGCGCAGCGGGATCCGCGCAGGCGACGGTCGCCGACTGATTGTCGTAACCGCCTCGCGCGGCGGCGTGCCATTCCGACTGGTCGTTGCGGTTGGCGACTGCAACACGAAACAGCTCGTCTTTCGACATCCGCGGGATGGCGATCTCGATGGCGTTGAGCTCGGCGGTCAGGTTCTCCCGCGCAGTGTTCATCCGCTCCGACTGACGGGCCGACGCCTTCTCCCGCCTCGACTTGGTCGCCGCACGCCACGTTTGCCAACCCTCACTGGCCTCAGCGGCTTCTACCCGTGGAAGGTCGTAGAGACGCATCTTCGGGCCGGTGCGGTAATTCGGATTCGGCACCAGCGCGTCGGCCTCGCCAAGGAACTGCGTGACCGCACCGTCGGTCCAGCCGCGCTGTTTGAGCGTAGACAACGTCACGCGCTCAACCTTCTCCATGGTTTTACCCATGCCGCCCATCCTGGCCTTGGCCTCTGACAAGTTCCTGCGGCCCGATATCACGCTGCGCGCACCCAACGGCTTTCAACGCCCGATTCCGGGCTGAACGCCGCCCATACAGGCGCGCCTTAGTACCCACGGATAGGTACGTTCGCAACGTCCGCGGCGGGCCTTTCCAGGTGTTGTGGCGAACGCGTGATAGACCTCCGTAATCGACACAGACGAAGTGAACTCTCGGAACCACCTGCCGGTTGACTCTGCTCGGTTCACAGTGCGGAAAATCCACCACCCGGGTGGAGGGGTGTCGCATTGGATCTTCACACCCGATGCTGAAGTTCACCGAGCGTCACTCAAGCTACTGAGCCGGTACAGCAGCTCCACGCAGCAGACGTACGCCTACAGCCTGGTTGATCACCTCAACTGGGCCCGCGTGAACGGCAAGTCGCCCGAGACGACCACATTCGAAGACCTGCAGCGTTACATGAAGGGGCTGACTGGCCGGGCAGACGGGGTCTACGGTGTCGCGTGGCGCCGGCCCGAACAGCGACCGGTCGGTGCATCCGCGGCTAGCAACGTGGCGACGATCCTCAAGGCCTATTACCTGCACATTTCGCTCACCGAGAGCGTTGATCGCAGTCTGGTTGATGCGCTGCGGGGTCAAGGGTCGGACCGACGCCACAAGTCCAGTCGAGGCAAGATCACGGAACCGAATCCGCTGTCGCCGAAGCGGGGCGTGACCCGCCCGCGGTTTCTAGCCGACGAGATCGTGGAAGCGCTGTTCCAACCGGGTGTGCTGACGACCTCCCGGGACATAATGATCGTCACTTGGCTACATGACGGCGGGCTACGGGTTGGCGGACTCTGCGGTCTGCGCTTCAGCGATTTGCACCTGATTTCAAACCACCCATGCGGGCAACGCCGTGACCCTCACGTTCATATCGTCGGCCGAGCCGATAACCCGAACAACGCTCGGGCGAAGGACTTTTCAAATTCCGGTGAGCAACTGAGTTCGGATGGATACGTGCTCAACGGGACGATCCGGGCGGTCAGTCCAGACATGATCAGCACCTACCACGCATACCTGCTGGACGAGTTCCACCCAATCCAGCACCTGGTCGACCACGAGCAGGTACTGATTCATGCCCGCGGCCCGACTCCGGCCATGGCACTTACTACCAATGGCGTTCGGAAGATGCTCGATCGAGCTTGCGAACGTGCAGGCCTGGATGTTCGGGTGCTCCCGCATGCGTTCCGCCACAAAGCCGCCGCCGCCCTCTATGCGAAATCGGATTTCAATGCCGAACTGGTGGCGCAAGAATTCGGCTGGTCAAGTCCGGAGATGGTCACGGATCTCTACGGAAAATCGGCGAACAGACATGCAATGAAGTTCCTCCAGCAGGCATGGGATTCAACTGCCCGCCCTCAATCCGAGAGTTACCTTCAACCGTCCGATTCGGAGCCCACGCAATGACGGTTGCAGCGACGACCACTGAGCTTCGCTCGGCCAGCGACTACATCGGGCTCACACCCGAGCAGCGGTACGCG
Organism: uncultured Actinomycetes bacterium; assembly: GCA_903877095.1. Classification (GTDB taxonomy): domain Bacteria; phylum Actinomycetota; class Actinomycetes; order Mycobacteriales; family Mycobacteriaceae; genus Mycobacterium. The sequence continues at coordinate 2,936 of CAIRCP010000001.1, forward strand.
GAGATCAGTCAGCAGTTTCCGCAGTGGCTCCTCACCGAGCCGATAGCGTTCCCGCGCGACGATCCAACCTATGGATGGGCTTGCCGCGTCCAGGGCTGTGAGTCCGGGTTGGGTTCAACCACAAGAGTTCTCCTGTGCGTTCAACATGCAAAGCAATTCAGAAAGCTCGCCGACGTCGACATCGCGGAGTTCATCCGCGGCGCCGAGCCGGCGACAGCACCTCGGCTTGGTTGGGCTCTGGAACGAAGGCCCGACTGCCCGATCTGCGGAACCGACCGGGAAATCCAACAACTCGGATACTGCACGCATCACTCGGAACTGCTGCGTTCGGCGCTTCGACGAGGAGCCATCGAAAGCGAATGGCGACAAGCGCAAGTGCCGCTGCCGCCCATCCCGCCCTGTTCAATCGTGCCGTGCGTCCACGATGGCGAACTTCGCGTACATGTGGGTGGCAACGAGCACAGAATCTGCCGGGCGCATAGGAGGCAATGGACTGAGCACCGAAAGCCCCGAAAGGGCTCCAAGGAAGAAGCTGATTCAAGCCAGTGGGAGGACTGGCTTGCCGGGACCTCCGTACGCGAGTCCGTATCTCAGCCCAAGACCCGGGGACTGGTCTCACTCGAAGGTCTACCCACAAGCCTGCAACAGGAGATCCGCTACGCACTTCATCGACACCGAACTACGCCGCGACGAACCCACTGGCGGCCGACCGATTTGCAAGCAATCGTCGATGCCCTCGCCGCCGCGCACGTCACCTCGCTCGATGAAGACGAGGTGATATCGGGCCTCGCCCGAAGCTTTCCCCGTGGATCAGTGAAGCGCCGCATACTGCTCGATCTGCCCTTCGCCGCCCGAAGCCTGATGGTCAACGACGCCATCGCGAAAGATGCCGGATGGTTCGACCCAATCATCGTCGGCAGCAAGCCCTTCCCTGGAACTCAGGGCAACGAGAACCGTCGAAAGCCCTGGGACCTGACAATGGTTTCTCAACGCTGGCTCCGCGATCTGCTATGGGATCACCTTCGCGAAGAAGCACTGCGGCCCAAGGGAAAACAGCCCTCCGCTGGAACCGTGTACAACCGGATCAGCGGAATAGTCCTTCTCTCCGCCATTCTGCGGCGGAGCCGCTCCGACCAGGGCGAGAACGCCAACCTGATTGGCGTTGCCGATGCGAAAGTCGTCAAGGAGACCTGGGATCTGTGGTACCAGGAGAAACTTCCAATCCCCCGGATGTCTGGAGACGCCGGCCGAGATAAGCCCAGCACCCTTACAGAGCGCAATCGACACACCTACATGTCCTGCATCCGGACCGTCCTATCCGAAGGCAGACGGCGCCACTCGACTCCCTCAACGCTGGACCCATTCATTCTCAGCCTGCCCGAATACCCTCGCCCAGCGCGCAACCCGCTCCCGCGACCACTGACCTACGACGACTTCCAGAAGTTAGTGAGCCCCGAAAATGTTGCCACCCTGGATGCCGTTGACCGCGAGAATGTTGGACTCGTCGATATCTGGCTCACTCAAGCCTTTCAAGGCGGCCGGATCAGCGAGACGCTCAAGCTCAAACTGGGCTGCATAGGGCTCGTCGGAAGGGCGCAACCATACCTATGGCGCGACATCACCAAGACCGGCATCGTCGACTACGGAATGCCCTGCTACTTACCCGTTTACGAACGACTATTGCTCCGCAGAGAAGCAACGCTGAACCGGCTAAGGGACCGCTTCGCTAACCAACTCGCATCACTCAGCCACCGCGAGCGTGCCCAGTTGGAAGAAACTTGGGACCGAGAAATGCCCCTCTTCCCGAGCACCACTCAAAACCCCGACCTCAAAATTGAAGTCTTGACGACGGCCATGGAAAACTGCCCATGGGCGGCCACGAAAGTGCCCACTGACGGCCACGGTTCCTGCCCGTTGGTGGCCATGAAGTTGCCCAATTGTTTGGTTGATTGTTGATCCGACACGTCTGGTCCGAACCGGTCC
>CAIRCP010000002.1 GCA_903877095.1 uncultured Actinomycetes bacterium
CCTTTCGCACGGAGAACCGGTCCTGTGTGTCCACACTGCCCCCGTAAGAAGTCGAGGACCCATGCATAACAAACGTTCGCCACTTTGCTTAGGACGACACTCCGCGAACGTGGAGAACGCTAAAAGGGTGGTTAGCTAAGGCCGACGTTGAGCGCGGCCAGCAGATCGACCACCTCGGCGCCTCGGACCTCTCCGACGACGATCCGGTCGGGCCGCATGCGCAGCGCCTGACGGACCAGCTGCCGAAGCGTGATCTCCCCTGCACCTTCGACATTCGCGACTCGGGCCACCAGCCGAACCAGGTGCGGGTGTTGCGGCGAGAGTTCCGGCGCGTCTTCGACGCAGACGATCCGTTCGTCCGCGGCGACGGCGCCGAGCGCAGCGGAGAGCAGCGTGGTCTTGCCGGCACCCGTTCCGCCGGAGACCAGGAAGGCCAGTCGGGCGGCAACGATGGCATCGAGCAATTCGCGGGCCGCAGGCGCGATCGCTCCGGTGGCAGACAGCGCCGCGAGATCCTGCGTCGCCGGACGAAGCACCCGCAGGGACAGGCAGGTGCCACCGGCCGCCACCGGAGGCAGAACTGCATGCAGTCGGACGGTGAACCGGGCGCTGCCCACACCGGTCAGCTGGCCGTCGACCCACGGTTGGGCATCGTCGAGCCGTCGGCCGGCCACGGCTGCCAGCCGCTGCGCCAGACGTCGGACCGCAGCTTCGTCGGGGAACCGAACATCGCTGCGGCGCAAGCCATTACCGTCATCGATCCACACGTCCGACGGTGACGTCACCAACACGTCGGTGGCCCCGGGCAGACGCAGCAGCGGCTCCAGGATGCCCGCGCCGGTCAGCTCCGTCTCCAGGACCCGAAGATTGCTCAATACCTCCGCATCGCCGAGAACCCCGCCGGACTCGGCGCGGATGGCTGCCGCTACAACGGCCGGACGCAGCGGAGCGGACTCGGCTGCGAGCCGTTCGCGAACCCGATCGATCAGAGAATCGCTCATGCGGCCCGCGCCCCGCTGTTGCCTTGCAGAACCTCCAGCACCGCGCGTGCGGCCCGTGCCAGTGGAGAGCCGCGCCGCAGCCGCAACCCCCCGCTATCCAATCGCTGATCCAGCATGGGTTCCGGACGCATGGATGCGAGCAGGTGCGCCCCTGTCGCGTCGGCGACATCGCGTGCCGCCAGACCGCCGGGCGAGGGGCCGCGGACCACTAGTCCGGCGGCGGGGTTGAGCGAGCGCAGCACGGACATCGTCGCGGCGGCGGCGGCGATGCCGCGCACGTCGCAACTCGTCACGACGACCACGAGGTCGGCGAACTGCACCGCTTGGACCCCCGCCGGGGTGAGTTGGCGCGGGACGTCGCAGACAACGGTCGGGCCCGCACGGCGAGCGGCCTCCACGACTGCGGCGACGGCGCCGGGTTCGATCTCATGGAATTGCCGGTTGCCCGAGAGGACGCTGACCCCCGCTCGGCGAGGCAGTGCGTCGCGCACCGCGTTCCACGCCAGACGCCCGCTCTGACGACCAAGATCCGGCCATCGCAAGCCTGGCACCGACTCTGCCCCGAGCAGTAGATCGATCCC
>CAIRCP010000003.1 GCA_903877095.1 uncultured Actinomycetes bacterium
CTTGAACGTCCGAGGATTCCGCGATCAGCAGAGACCAACCGTTGGGCACCCCAAGGCGCATGCAGTCTTCGCTGAAGCCGGCCGCCGACGGGAAGATGACCGGGCGCCCGCCGACCGGGCCGTCCTCGATAGTCGGCGGTAGCGGTGAGTACCAGCCGTCGGTCGGGGAGGTCAGCTCCGCGTAGACCGCGTGGATCAGATCTTTGGCCGTTGTCGGCGTCGTCATCTGGCCACCGCGCCGTGGGTGCAGGCCGGGTGGGTGGAGTCGCACCAGGGATCGGGGTAGCGGAACACAGTGGGCCTTTCCTTTCGGGGTTGTCGTCGTTGTCGTTGGTGTTGGTCCGCAGGCTCCGGGGGGCTGTCAGAGGCCCAGGCTGCCGTCGTCGTCGCGGCGACGCTCGGCGCCGCGGTCGCGGTCGCGCTGCTCCTCGCGGTACTTGCGGGCGCGGTGAGCTTCGACGAGTCGCTGGGCGGCGCGGTAGCTGTCGGCGTCGGGGAACGGGGATTGCTTCACCATGGCCGGGGTGGGGTTGAGGTGCAACGTCCAGCCGGGTTCGCGGCCGGCGGCGCGCAGCCGCTCGGCGGCGGCGGCGGCCGCGGCTTTGGCTTCTTCGCTTTGGGATTCCAGCTGGAGCTCAGCGGTCAGCACGGCAAGCTCCTGGCGTTTGTCTCTGAGTTCACCGGCCTGCTCGAACGTCGTGTCGAACTCGGTGGCGTCGAGGTCGTCGAGTCCGGCCTGGAGTCCTCCGCGCCGGCGGGTGAGCCAGTCGTGGTGGCGGGGCAGGTCTTTGTAGAGGTTTTCGGCGCGCTGGAGCAGCCCGCGGGCCTTGGCGGCGGCGTCGTCGCCGCTCAGTGTCGGGGTGGTGGCGGCCAGCGCGGCGGCGTCGATACTGAATTCCGACGCGATCCCCTCGAACGACACGTACAGGCAGCCATTCAGGTTCGAGCGGCTGGCGACCAGCGGTAGGCCGTTGATGGTGACGCCCAGGGGCCGGACTTCGTAGTGGGGGCTGTTGCGCATCGCGGCGTAGGTGGTGCGGCAGATCGTGGCGAACGGCTCGGCGGCGTCTTTGCGTTCGGCGTAGTCGCGGCCGTTGATCGCCACGTGGGCCGGGTGTTCGCTGCGGGCGGTGATCGTCTCCAGTAGCGGCGCCAGGACCTCGATGTCGGCGTCGACCGTGGCGATCGCTTTGGCGGTGTCGCGGCGCTGGCGGGCGCGCCGGGCGGCGGCCTGCTGGTGGGCCACTTCCAGGGCTTGCAGGCGCTGGACGTCGTCGGTGAGCTGGACCTGGCGGATATAGCGAGGATCGCCGGTGGCGATCGCTTTGATCTCGGCGGCGGCGCTGCCGAGATCGCCGTGGCTGATGTCCTCGACCTCATCGACGTCGACATTGTTGCGCTTGGCCTGCTCGATGAACAGCGCCTTGGATTCGACCTTCTGCCACATGACGGTGTCGTAGGTCTCTTGCGTCACGTAGTTGAAGATCCACACTTCCCGATTCTGATTGCCCTGCCTGACGATTCGGCCTTCACGCTGCTCAAGATCGGCAGGTCGCCATGGCACATCGACGTGGTGCTCGGCCACCGCGCGGGTCTGCACATTGCACCCGGTGCCCATCTTTTCCGTCGACCCGATCAACACCGACACCTCCCCGGACTTGCACTGGCGGAACAGCGCTTCCTTCTCGACGGGTTTGGCGGCGTCGTGGATGAAGCGGATCGCCTCGGCCGGCATTCCCCGCGCGACCAGCTCGTCTTTGATCGCCCGGTAGATCGAGAACTTGTTGGGGTCTTTCGCCGGGGTCCCCCGGTCGCAGAACACGATTTGCAGGCCGCCGCGGCGGGGATGCGGGTTGCCGGCAGCGTCGAAGTAGACGCGGTCAGCGGTCGCCGCGTGAACGTCCATGATGTTCTCGGCCACCACGGCGGCGCGGGAGCGGACCGGGGCTTCGATGTTGGCCAGACGCGGGTCCAGGGAGACGTTGCGCCCGTCGTTGGACACCTTGAGGATGTTGTCGAGGTCGGGTCGCTTCGGGTCGAAATGGCTTGCCCGCCAACCGAGATCGACGATGAAGTCCTTGACCTCCTGCGACGGTGTGATGCTGATTATTTGGCGCTGACCGCCGACGAGGTGGGGCAACGTGATCGCCACGTTCGCCGCCATCAGATCCTCGCGGACCACGACATCGGTGAACACCGACGACAAGGCGAGCAGATCCCTCGTGTTGCAGAACCCGCCGACCCGGGTGACGGCGCGCATGCCGGTGCCGCTGGGACTGACCTCCACGGTGGATATCCGGGTGGTGAAGGTGGCGCCCCAGTCGTTGATGTCGGCCACCCCGGCGGCGGCGAGCAGATCGGGGCGCAGGAAGTTCTGCATGACCCACATTTCCCCGAGCGAATTCGCCACCGGTGTGCCGGTCGCGAAGGTCGCGACCCGCTCCACGACCTGGTCGGGTCGCAGTCCGGCGGCGGCGCCTTCATCGCGGCGGCGTGCCCGCAGCAACTCCAGCTTCATGGCGAGGTCCTCAGCGCGCGAGGACTCATCGGCGCAGGAAAGCTCCTTGATATTGGAGATGCGGCCCTTGTTCTTAAACATGTGGGCCTCGTCGATCAGCAAATAGTCACAGCCGGTCTGCTCGAACCGCAGCCCGGTGTCTTTGTTGGTCTGTTTGGTCAGCTCCTTGACGCGGGCGAGCAGTTTCTTCTTCTGCCGTTCCAGCCGCTTCTTGCTGGCGTCGGTGGTGGCGCGGTCCTCCTGGTTGCGCAGGATGTCGAGTTGCTTTTCCTGGTAGGCCAGTTGCAGATCAGGGCTGACACCGATCGCACTGAACAGCGATTGCGGCACGATCACCATGTCCCAGTCGCCGCTGGCCGATTGTGCGGCCAACAGGCGCCGGCCTTCAGGGTCGGTATTGGCCGCGCCGAGAAGGACTTTCGCCGCCGGGTACCACTGCTTGGCTTCCCTGCCGACTTGCTCGATGATGTGGTTGGGAACCACTATCCAGGGCTGTTTGACCAGACCGAGCCGGCGCAGCTCCATGGCGGCCATGAACATGGTGCCGGACTTGCCGGCCCCGACGGTGTGGTCGAGCAGCACGGTGGGCTCGGCGATGATCCGGGCGACCGCATCGCGCTGGTAGTGGTGCGGGGTGAACTTGTTCGACAGCCCGGGCAGGGTCAGCGCGTCCCCGCGATGGGCCGGGGCGCGCAGGCTGCGGAACCTGCGGTTGTATTCCTCAACCAGGGCGTCGCGGCGGGTCTCCTCGGCGAAGACCCAGCGGGCGAATTCCTCGCTGATCTTGTCGACCTTGGCCTGAGCGGCGAACGTGGCCTTGTAGTCGATGGCCGGCCCGCCGTCCCGTTCGACGTCTTTCTCCGGGCGCATGACCTCGATCGGCTTGGAGTTGCAGGCGGCGCTGAGCAGCGTGATCGCGTCGCAGTCCTCGGTCCCCCACGTTTCGGTCATCGCCACGGTGCCCCGCTGGTAGGCCGGGCATTGGATGGTCCAGGTGCCGCCGAGATGATCGGCCTTCACCTCCGTCGCTCCGAAGGTTTCCCTGGCGAACTGGGCCACGTAGCGGGCCTCGATCCACGGCGCACCGGGGCGCACCTGGATCTGGGCGGCCTCCTTATCCACCGGCTGCACCTCACGCAACGCGACGACATAGTCCGCGTAGACGGGGTCGGCCTCGGCGGTGAGCACGGCCTGGGCCAGCTTCTCGCGCACGTTGCCCGACAAGGCGGTGACGGCGGGGATGAGCGTGTCGGGATCATCGAGGGCGGGAAAGACTAAGCCGCGCAACCGGTCTCGCGCCTCATCGACGCTCACCCCGAGCAGCTTGGCGATATGGGGAACATCGACGCGGCGGCGCTGGTCCATGCAGATGGCCAGCGCGTCGCCGACGGTGGTGGCGTGGTCGAGGGCCGGGCGGGCGGTGAGCAGATCGACGGAGAAGATCGGCGACTTGCGGGCCTCGTTGGTGTCCTCGTCGTACTCTTCCAGGGCCGCCACCGCCGCCCACGCGGGATCGTTGCGCATCGCGCAGATGGGGCCGGGATACCGCTTGTAGGGACCCTTCGGGGTCCAGGCTTCGGCGTCCCACCGGGCGGCCAGCTCCGCGGGCACCGCTTCGGTGTAGAGCTGCCCGTCGACCCCTTCGCGTTTGCGCCACTTGAGTTCCTTGGCGGCCACGGCCTTGTCGTGGGACTCCTGGGTGGGGGCGGCGGGGTAAATCAACTTGAACCGGTTGATCGGGCCGTGCGCGGCCACGTAGGAGTTGTAGAGCCGGTTGAGGCGTGCTCGGCGGTTCTCCCGCTCGTCGAGCGGCAGGCCGTCGCGCTGGGAGGCCGTCACGGCATAGGTGGCGTCGCGCAGCGCGATCAGTTCACGGATTTCCCGGACATGGGCCGCGGGGGTCTTTTTCGCCCGTGGTGTCCACTGGTGGTCGGCCCACTGTTGAATCTGCTGGGTGGCCGGGTCGTAGCGCAGCGTCCCGACGACGGGTGCGTCGGCGGCCAGAGCACTCTGGGTGTGCAGGCCCGGGGCGAACAGGGCGTCGCTGACGTCGATGAGTGTGTCGGCGGTGGCGGTCAATCCCAGACCGCGGGTGCGGGCGTCGGTGACGATCGCGGTCAGCCGCCGCGACAGGGCGGCGGGCAGCTGCTCGAGTTGCGACGCCGCAGCCTCCACCGTCAGGGTGGCCGAGCCGTGCAGACCGTGCCCAATGGCGAAGCGGCCCAACACATTGTGCAGATTGTCGGCGAAGTAGGCGTTGATCTGTTGGGTCGAGGAATTGCCGTCGGCAAGCGGCAGCGTGAGGTCTTCGGTGTCGACCCAGCGGGGAGTGTCGCTGTCCCCCACCGCGGCGCCGTCCTCGCGGCGGCGCAGGACCAGCACGTCGGTGACGACGTCGGTGCCGGCGACCCGGCGGAACGCGCCGCTGGGCAGCCGCACGGCGCCGATCAGGTCCGCGCGGGCGGCCATGGCCAGCCGTGCGCGGCGATCGACGCTGTCGAGGGTGTAGCGGCTGGTGATCACCACGACGTAGCCGCCCGGTGCTGTCAGATCGAGCGACTTGAGGATGAAGTGGTTGTGGATGGAGAAGCGCTGCGGGTTGTGGGCGGGGTCGTAGACGGTGAACTGACCGAAGGGCACGTTGCCGACCGTGGCGGCGAACGACGCCGCCGGCACACGGGTGTCCTCGAAGCCCTCGGCGCGGATCTGCGCTGAGGGGTAGAGCGCCGCCGCGACCGCCGCGGTGACCGGGTCGTTCTCCACCCCCACCATGACCGCGTCGGCGGGGGCCAGACCGATGAAAGTGCCGGAGCCGCAACCGGGTTCGAGGACGCGACCCCCGGTGAAACCGGCCTCGGCGACCGCCTGCCACATCGCGGCGCTGATCGCCGGGTCGGTGTAGTGGGCGTTGAGGATGCTGGCTTCGGCGCCGTGGTAGGCGTCGGGGCCGAGCACGTCGAGCAGGTGCTCGCGCTGACGGACGTAGGTGTCGCTGCGCCGATCGAACAACTCCGGCACCGCACCCCAGCCCGACCAGCCCGCGAGGACGTCCTGCTCGGCGGGGGTGGCCGGGCGCTGCCCTTCCGCCCGCAGCATCTGGAGGGTGTCGATCGCGGCGATATTCGCCTCGATCCGCGCCTTGGCCCCGGAGGGGACACGAACGCCGGTGCCGGGCCGGAAATCGTGGGCCGGCGGCTGCGGTGGACGCGGCGCGGGCAGCGGTGTGCCGCCGGGGTCGATCCGGCGCGGATCGGTGGGCTGATCGAGATCGAGAGACTCGTCGTCGGGATCGGAATCCAGATAGACCAGCGGCGACTCGACCGGGGTGACTACCGGATCGGGTAGCCGTCGGCTTTCAGGTCCTCGTAGACCATCGCCGCCAGCTCCGCGGCCAGCGGCTGTCCCGGGCTGTCCGGCAGGGGCAGGTTGTCCTCCTGCCGCGCCGCCAACAGATAGCCCATTTTGATCCTGAAGATCGCGCTGAAGTCCGGTTCTGGCCACACCATCTCGGCCAGCGCCTCCAGCCTCAACCCCGGTTCGGTGCGGTAATCCACCTCGGTCCAGCGCTGGTCCCAGGGGACCTGGCTGGCCGGCACCATCGGTGTCGGCGGCGGATCGTAGGGATGGGTCGGGTCCTCGTCCTCCGGCTCCATCAGGTCGTAGACCTCCTGGCGAACGATCGCCTCCCGCGCGTTCGCCAGCGCGGTGTTGCGCAGCCCCACCGTCGTCTCGTAGTCCGGATGCTGGCCGTGGTGACGGGAAGCCCACTCCTTGATCGCCGCCAACGCCATCGGCTCGGCCATCTCCACCGCCATCGACTCCAGCCGGCTGGCCTGCTCGGAGAGGTACTGCTGCTTCTGCTCCGGGCTCCACTGCTCGGGCAGGCGCATCTGCTGGTGGTAGACCTCCTCGGCTGCCTGTCTCATCGACCAGTCCGTCACGCTCGCCTCCTTCGTCGGGGAAGCTGAACAGGTCGAGCTGATTATCGTCGCCGGTCTGCTTCTTCCTCGATCGAACCATGGCGTGCGTGTTCTCCCCACAAGAGTCATGAGCGGTCTCCTGAACTTGTGGCGTCGTCCTGCACGGACGCACCCGAGGCGGTCGAGGTCCACACCGTGTCCTCGATGTCCTGAACGACCAGATCGACGTGCTCCATCGCCACGTCGAGGTCGCGCAGAGTCTGATCCAGCTGCTCCTGCTGGCGGCGCGTGCGGGCCGCCAACACGTTGAGCCGGTCGCGCACCGCACTGAGCGGCACCAACGCGGGGTGGGGTCGGGCTGAGGTCGCCAACGGCTGCGGCGTCCCACCGCGCAGCGCGGCCAGGGCCGACCCGCGTTCCCACATGAGGTGGGTGTCGATCTTCTCCAGGGTCTCTGACGTCGGCTGGAAACCCCGCTTGCCCATCGTCGCCAGGGTGCTGCGGCTCGGTCCGCCGATCGCGGCGAACCGAGTCCGCGACATGTGCAGCTGCTTGAGGCGTCGTTCGATCCAGTCGGTCAGGTTGAGGTAATCGTCCCCGGCTCCGACGTCCGGCGGTGCCGCCACGACCGGCTCCCCCGCACTGCGGGAACGCGCCTTACGGGGCGTCGGCTGACCGCCGCACATGATCGCCTCACACGAGCCGTGTTCCCAGCTCAGCAGATCATCGAGGCTCTGCAACGTCTTGCGGTTCGGCTTGCGGCCATCCTTGCCCAACAGATTCAGGGTGCTGCGGCTGACGTATCCGAGCTTGGACGCCGAGAACTGGGTCAGCCCGAGCTCCCGCATCCGCGAGTTGACCGCCGCCGCCAGGACCGGGACATCGGCCTGACGGGGCGCCGCCGCGGCCGTGACCGGATCGTGCGGTGTCGAGGGGCCGGCGTCGTCGGGGCCGGAAATCGGGTTGAGCGGCTCGTGATCACGATCGCCGGCGTCCGACTCGCCGGTCTGTGGGTCACCGCGGAGTGGCTCGTCGGCGGTATCGTCGTGCGCGTTACCGATGATGCCCTCCTGCGCTCTCGCTAACCAGATGCTCTGAATTTCGCATCCTACATCGACAATGACTCATTAATAGCGCACACACATCAACTCGGATACAGGTTACTGTGTAGTTAATAACACACTCTGGGATCGGCGGCGCGGGAGATGGCGTAATCCCGCCCCATGGGTACGTCGGCCCATCACCAGTCCACGCCCCACCCTCACTCAGGAATTCTTGGTTCGAGCATCCCGCGAGCTTGAGGGTGGACTGGCTGAGCGGGCCGCCAGCGAAAGCGCCTCGGTCATCTGCGCGATTTGCGCAGCGTGCGCTTCGCGCGCCGCCCTCGCTTCATCGCGGTGACGCTCCAGATCGGCCCTCAACACTTCCGATGAGCGCCGCGCCGCCTCAGCCTCGGCGTGCTTGGTAGCCAGCTCCACGCGCAGCGCTCCGTTTTCCGCGTCGGCGGCCTGTGTCGCCTGGCGGGCCAGCTCGATCTGCGCCTGCATCTGCTGGCGCACCTCGCCGGTCTCGCGCCGCGCGTGATCGAGGTCGCGACGGAGTTGATCCGCAGTTTCCCGTTCGCGCACGACAGCCTCGTCAGCGGCCTGCTTGGCCGAAAGCGCCGCGGCGGCCTCGACCCGCGCCGCCGCGAGCTCGTCGCTGGCGCGGTCAACCTCGGCCGACCGCTCGGCCAGAGCCTTGTGAGCATCGGCCACCGCGGCGCCCGCTTCCGCCCGAACAGCAGCGACCTCAGTGACGCACTCCTGTCGGACCTGCGCCGCCGCCGCCTCGGCAGCCTCGGCAAGCTGGTCAGCCTCGTCGCGGTCGCGCTCAGCACGCTCTGCACGGTCTTCGGCCAGCCGCGCAGCACGCTCGGCCTGTGCCGCTCGGCGCTCGGCCTCGACGACTGTGGCGAGCGCATCGCGATGAGCATCCTCAACCTCGGCCCCGGCCGCCTCGACGTCGCCGGCGGCGGCGACCGCCGCAACGACATCGTCGAGGTATCCCCGCATTTCGGCGACCCGGCCTGGGAACTCAGCGAGGCGCTGTTCGAGGGTCGCTCGCGCCATCGACACCGGGGCCGATGATCCGTGGGCCTGCACCGGCACGGCGGTCCCAGTGGAGGCGGTCACGCGAGCGCGACGCGCTTTGAACGCACTCGCGCGGTTATGGACTGGTCCCCCGTCGTCGGCCCGTTCGCAATATCGGGATGGGCGCCCGGTGGCCGCGTCAGGCCGCCGCTGTCTCGCGCAGCCGGGATAGGTACACAGGTCCAGATCGACGTCGGTGCCTACAGTGCTCGCGCCCTCGGTCATGCCGAGCGAGTTTACACGTTTCGTGAACCATTTGTTTTGCGGTAAAAAAACGAAACGAAACGTAACGAAAATCGAGAGCAAGGGTGGGCCACGGGGCCGCCCCGCAAGACGTTCAGATATCGGAGACCCCCCCGCGCCTTATCAAGCGGGTTGCCCCCCCGCCCGCGCTGCTCGGGTTGTTCCAACGTTCGCAAGGGGTTGGGTTGCTCATGGTTGCGCGCGGTGCGTCGTACGCGCGCCGTGCGCGCACGGCGTGGCACGCGCGCAGAGCCCAGCACGACTACTACGCCCTAACGGCATGCAGAGCCAGGTACGCACGCCGCGCCGTCTACGCTCGACACGCGCAACGCGCAATAATTGCAGCACACCGCGCGGTGTGCCGAATACGCGTGTAACGTCAACCGCACACGCCACACACGCTGTGCACGCGAGGCCGAGTGAGTGCGCAGTGAGCGGCGAGCACACTAAGCGCGCATCGAACGCAACGCGGCCCATACGGGCCGTGCACCGTACGCACACAGTTGGTGTGGGGCGAACATCGCCTCACCAGAAAGGAACCGGGGGTTGTTGTGACGAGGATGATCGCATTGGCCAATCAGAAGGGGGGGGTCGGAAAGACCGCGACGGCGCTGGGGCTCGCGTCGGCGATCGTTGAGCGAGGCGGCCAGGTTCTTCTCGTCGACGCCGATCAGCAGGGCAATCTGACCAGCGGGCTGGGGATCGAGCTGGCCGCCGGCCAGGCCACGACCTACGACATGCTGCGAGAGACTCGCGAGGGGGTGGCGGCCGAGGTGGTGGTGGCGTCGCCCTGGGACGGCGTCGACATCATCCCTGCCGATGACCAACTGGCCGCGATCGAGGTGGACGGCTCATCGGACCTGGTGTTTCGCATGCAGGCGGCCTTTGAGGGGCTCGACATCAGCCCGTATACCGCCGTCATCTTCGACTGCCCGCCGAACCTGGGCCGAGTGCTGTATTCGGTCCTGATCGCCGCCGATGGGGTGGTGGCCATCACTGAGCCGACCATCGACGGAGTGCGCGGCGTCGGGCGCCTCGACCAGACGATCAAAGGCGTGGCCAAGCGCGGCAACCCCAAATTGGTCCTCGACAAGATCGTCATCAACCGGAGGCGCAACACCAAGGAACACCAGTGGCGCGAGGCCGAGTTGCGTGAGGCGTACAGCGACACGGTGGCCCGAACTGTGATCCCCGAACTGGCCGCCCGCCAGGACGCCCACAGCGAGCAGGTCCCGATCCATCAATTCTCCCGCGGCAGAGCCCGCACGCTGCAAGGCGCCTACACCGACCTGCTCGCCGAACTGCCTCTCACGATAGGAGCACTGACATGACCGAGCCAGCACGCAAGCCCGCCCTCACACCCAACCGCGCGAACCTGCTCGACGCGGTGATCCCGGAGCCGGCGAGCCCCGACGCGGTCGCAGCGCCGCCGCGGATCGCCGGGCCGCAGCGGCTGCCCGCTGCACCTGCGCCGAGTGAGGCGCTCAACACCCCGCTCAACACCCGAATCCGGCCCTCAACGCGCGAGCGGCTGGAATTGGCGGTCAACAAGCTGCGCTACGAGCAGTCCGACCGCACGATCTCGCTGGCGTCGGTGACCGACCGGGCGCTCGACAAGTTCCTCACCGACGTCGGCGTGTAAATCCGTTGCGTGCACAGCGTGCACGCAACGCACGCGCGGCCTTTCCCGGTGGCAGGCAGTAACAGGGGCGTGTTTTGACGTCCTCCCGGCCCTAAAGGGCCGGGATTCCTCCTGCGAGCCTGCGGCTCGCTCCGGTCCCTGCTGCACGTTCACTTGGTCTTCGTAACCAAATACCGCCGCGGTGTCCTCACCGATGAACTGCTCACCCGCTGCGAAGAAGTGATGCGCAACGTATGCCGGGACTTCGAGGCCACACTGGTGGAGTTCAACGGCGACCAATCGCGCTGTGTTGCCGCACCTGACCCAGCGTGCCGACCGAACATTGCACGGGTCGCGAATCGCGCGTCAATGATCGAGTCCAGCGGCGGCGGTAGCTTCGGCCGCCTCATCACGGGGGAGCCCGAGGGCGGCACGCACCGCGGCGTCACGGGCGGCGACCTCCGCGGCGACCTGCCCTGTCCGGCGCGCGATGCTGCGAAGCCGTGCCGCGGCGGCAGCAGCACGCGCGGCAGCATGACCCGCACCGCCCAGTGCCGCCGCACCCGCAGCGCGCGCCACCGCCGTGCGCTCCCGCTCGGCGAACTGCTCAGCGACCCGGGCACGGGCTTCGGCGAGTTCTGCAGCCTCACGGGCCTCATCGAGCGCGGCCGGCCGCACCGTCGGATCGCCGTGCCAGCCCAGCATCACACCCAGCAGGCCAATCGGGCGATGCGGCGACGCGGGCACCCAGCCCCGGACACCCGCCCAGTCCGCTACCAGGCTGTTTACGTCACGTGACGACCAGCCCGCCGCCGCCGGCGCCGCCAACACCCGCGCCCAGGCGTGGACCGAGTGCCTCCGAGCCGGTCAACCCGAACTACACGGGTGACAGGAACTTCGCGAGTCATCCCCTCCGGTCTGCTACGGCACGCTATGGGCTGCAATCCCATTCACTGTGCCGTGACACTCATACAAGTCGGAACTTCGGTGGCGGCCCGGTGAGCATC
>CAIRCP010000004.1 GCA_903877095.1 uncultured Actinomycetes bacterium
GGTCGTCGAGAAGATCGTCGAGAAGCCCAACATCATCGAGAAGGTCATCGAGAAGCCCGTCGACCGCGTCGTCGAGAAGGTCATCGAGAAGCCCAACATCATCGAGAAGGTCATCGAGAAGCCCGTCGATCGCATCGTCGAGAAGATCGTCGAGCGGCCGAACATCATCGAGAAGGTCATCGACAGGCAGGTCGACCGGGTGGTCGAGAAGGTTGTCGAGCGGCCGAAGATCATCGAGAAGGTCATCGACCGCCCGGTGGAGAAGGTTCTCGAGAAGTTGGTCACCAACCCGGTGCTGGTCGAGAGGGTCATCGAGCGGGATGTCGAGTTCATCCAGGAAGTGATCGTCGAGCGCCCGGTCGAGACCCGCATCGAGAAGATCGTCGAGAAGCCGGTCTACATCGAGGTCGAGAGGATCGTCGAGAAGCCGGTCGAGCGGATCGTCGAGGTTGTCGTCGAGAAGCCGGTGATCGTGCAGAAGTTCGTCGAGCGAGAGGTCCAGCGCGTCGTCGAGCATGGCGACGAGGAGATCCACGTCACCCGCCATCACCTGAGCAAGGCCGGCGAGGTCGAGGCGCAGTTCGTCGAGCGGGGCACCCGCGAGGTGGAGTGGGTCGAGCGTGCTACCGGTGAGCATCCAGATGACGACATCGTTGGCGACGAGTCCACGGTGTTCCGCGCCCGCGAGTCCTACATCGTCGATCCCAGTGAGCCCTACATCGCGGATCCCAAGGATCCGCGCTACCGGAAGGATGATCCCAGGCACCGCAGGTCCTGAGCCTGTCGCCGCAGGAGCATGACGCCGGGGCGGTCGAAACCCCCTCCCGCCCCGGCGTCATTCCTCACTTAGGCTCTGCAGGTCCAGTCCTCACTAAAAGCAAGCAGTTCCAAACCCATTTCGGAAATACCAAAAGGAGTTAGTTGTGACACCAACCGTGACGCCGCGTCATCTGCGTGGCGCCTCGCTCGCCATCGGCGGGTTGTTCGTGGTGGCCAGCACCATGCTGGTCGGAACCCCGACCGCCGGTGCAGCCCCCTCGACGGAGGCTGTGAAAGCGATCGATGACCACTACCCGCAGGTCGCCAGCGTGCTGGGCCAAGCCAGCGGCGAGGCCACTGATATCGCAGGTGGGGCCGAGAAGGACTACACCGAAGGGGCCATCTTCTACTCCGAGAAGACCGGCGCCAAGGCAATGTACGGCGAGATCTTTAAGAAGTACCAGGCGATCGGCGGCCCGGCCGAGCTGGGTTTCCCGACGAACGACGAGAGCGGCACCGGCGACGGGGCGGGACGTTTCAACGAGTTCGCCGGCAAGGACGGCGAGACCAATGCCATCTTCTGGGGCCCCAACACGGGCGCCTGGGTCCTGCGCGGCAAGGTCTACGACGCTTGGAAGGCGTCCGGTGGCATCACGGGTCCGTTCGGCTACCCCAAGGATGACACCACGTCCATGGGTGACACGTGGACGAGCAACTTCGTCGGTCCGGACGGAACTCAGATCTCGTGGTCGAAGGCCGCCGGTCTGGTGACGCTCCCGGCGGCGCTGGCCGGAAAGATCAATCTGCCGTCGGTGAGCGGCGCAGCTTCGGCGGCGTCCAGCGTGGCGACGTCGGTCTCCAAGAGCGTGACCGCTGGGACGACGGTGGAGAAGAAGGGTGGCTTCAAGTGGTGGTGGCTGCTTCCGCTGCTGCTGCTGGCCCTGATCCCCTTCCTGCTCAAGCTGTTCCGTAAGCCCGAGCCGGAGCCGGTCCGCGTCGCTACGCGGGCGCCCGAGGTCAAGAAGGTGGTGACTACTCCGCCGCCGCCGGTCAAGAAGGTGGTTGCTCCGCCGCCGCCGCCGCGTCCGGCCCCCAAGCCGCCGGTCCCGCCGGCTCCGAAGCCGGTCGTCAAGACCCCGCCGCCGCCGGCCCCCAAGCCGGTTACTCCCCCGCCGCCGCCCCCGCGGCCGGTTGTGCCCGAGGCCCCGAAGCTGGTCGAGCGGGTCGAGCGCAAGGTGGAGCACGTGGTGGAGAAGGTCGAGCACAAGGCCGACCACGCGGCGGAGAAGATCGAGCGGTTCGTCGAGGCCCCCAAGGCCACGATCCGCGAGGCCCACATCGAACACGAGACCTCGCCGGTCATCCGGTACGAGACGCACACTCCGGCGGAGACCACCATCCAGGTCACCTACGAGAACAACGCGGTCGACGGCAAGGAAAGCCGTGCCGACAAGAGCGACCTCACCCCGGATCGCCTGCAGGAGTGAGCGGCCTTCCCGGCTGACCAAAACACCATCCGGCTGCTCATCCCGAGTGGTCGCCATCAAGGAGAAGAATTAAATGGAATGGATACTCGGCGCACTGGGCGGTGCCCTCGGCGGTAACGCGGCCGGCGCGGCGAAGAACAGCCTGGGAGTCGGCGGCAATAGCCTGACCGGCGCCCTGGGCGGTCTTCTCGGCGGAGGTCTGGCCGGCAACCTGCTCGGCGCCGCCACCGGCGGCGGTACGGACATCGCTCATATCGCCGGGCAGCTCGGCGGCGGCGGCATCGTCGGCGCGATCCTCACCGCCGTCGTCGGTGCGGTGATGAAGGGCCGCAAGGCCTAGTCGCCAGTCGGCACAGCAACAAACACCCGGCCCGGACGTCTTCGTCCGGGCCGGTTGTCTTTGTGTGCTCCCCGATGGGCTGGCGATGGCGACGACCCTGACTGCCGAGACACGCCCCTGAGGACATGCGCCAGGATCGCACACCCGTTCGATAAACTCCGGTGATGGACACGCCCGTTCACCGTCGCCAGGGACCACCCGCGTGAGCTACACCGCCGCCGACATCACCGAGCTCGATGACGTGCAGCACACCCGCCTGCGCCCGGCGGTGAACCTGGGTCAGGACGTGTGGCTCACCGCGTTGCGCGAGCTGGTCGACAACGCCGTCGAGGAACTCGCCGACCCGGGTCACGGCGGGTCGACGGTGACGATCACGCTGCATCCCGACTCCTCGGTGACGGTGAGCGACGACGGGCGCGGGCTGCCGGTCGACTCTGATCCCGTCACCGGCAAGAACGGCATCGTCAAGACGCTGGGCACCGCCCGTGCCGGCGGGAAGTTCTCGGCACACACCGACGCCGCCACCACCGGAGCCGGACTCAACGGAATCGGCGCGGCCGCAGCGGTATTCATCTCCGCCCGCACCGACGTCACGGTGCTTCGCGGCGGCAAGACCTACACCCAGAGCTTCGGCAAGGGCTACCCGGGTACCTTCAGCGGCACCGACTTCGACGCAGGCGCCGAGTTCGTCCGCAATGACACCCAGAAGCTGCGCGGGGTGGGCAACCGCAAGCCCGACGCCCACGGCACCTCGGTGCGCATCCTGTTCGACCCGCTGGTGGCCCCGGACTGCTCGATCGACATCGCCGAGGTGCTGCTGCGTGGCCACGCCGCGGCGCGGATGTGCCCCGGGGTGCATCTGCGGGTGGTCGACGAGGGCTGGCCGCTGGGCGAGATCCCGCCGATGCTCGTCGAGCCTTTCGACGGCCCGTGGGGGACCGACGCGGTGCTGGAGTTGATGTGCGCGGCGACCGGTGGCCCCACACCGGAACTGACCCTGCTGGTCGAGGGCTCCGGTTCCCATAACACCGGCCGGGGACCCACCCCGATGCGCTGGTCGGTGGCGGCCGGACCCGCCGAACCGGCGACGGTGGCCGCGTTCTGCAACACCGTGCGCACCGCCAACGGCGGTTCGCATCTGTCCGCGGCGGTGCGCGGAGTGAGCGAGGCGCTGGCCGAAAAGGCCGGCCGGATGCGCGATCTGGGCCTGGCCAAAGGGGAGGACGGGCCGGAGGCGCAGGACTTCGCGGCGGTCACCGCGCTGGCCGTCGACACCCGCGCCCCGGATGTGTCGTGGGACTCCCAGGCCAAGACCTCGGTGTCGTCGCGGTCGCTGAACCTGGCGATGACCCCCGAGGTGGCCCGGGCGGTCACCGTGTGGGCGGCCAACCCCGCCAACTCCGCGGCGCTGGGCACCTGGGTGAAGCTGGCCCTGGAGTCGGCGCGGGCCCGGCGCAGCGCCGAAGGCGCCAAGGAACGCTCCCGGGCCGCCTCCAAGGCGAAGGGACTGGGCACCAACCTATCCCTGCCGCCCAAGCTGCTACCGAGCCGGGAGAGCGGGCGCGGCAGTGGCGCGGAGTTGTTCATCTGTGAGGGCGACTCCGCGCTGGGCACGGTCAAAGCTGCCCGCGACGCCACCTTTCAGGCGGCTTTTCCGTTGAAAGGCAAGCCGCCCAACACTTTTGGCTGGACGGCGGCCAAGGCCCGCAGCAAGGAAGAGTTCGACGCGATCGAACGCATTCTGGGCTGCGGGGTGCGCGATCACTGCGACCCGGAGAAGTCACGCTACGACCGGATCCTGTTCGCCTCCGACGCCGACCCCGACGGCGCCAACATCAACTCCAGCCTGATCTCGATGTTCCTCGACTTCTATCGGCCCCTGATCGCCGCCGGCATGGTGTACGTGGCGCTGCCGCCGTTGTTCGTGGTCTACGACGCCGAGACCCGGATCTACTGCCAGGACGAGTCCGAGCGCGACGAGGCGGTGGCCCGGTTGCGCGCCACGTCCCGGCGCAAGGTCGAGGTGCAGCGCAACAAGGGGCTCGGTGAGATGAACGCCGACGACTTCTGGAACACCGTGCTCGACCCCGCCCAGCGCACCGTCTACCGCATCGGACCCGACGACAAGGCCGAGAACCTGCACCACACCCTGTTCGGCGGACCGCCGGAGGGCCGTCGCGACTGGATGGCCGCCGCCGCCGCGCGCATCGACATGTCGACGATTGATCTGAGTGCGTGACGAAGTGACGTTCGGTGGTCGACCCTCACTCGCTCAAGTTAAGCCCGAACTCCAAACCACAAAGCCGAGATGGCTGTGGAGTTCCGGAGAAACAGTGTGGACAACGGTGGTTTCAGGAAGGGTCCAGGTCGCCGCATGAGCGCAAAAACAACTATCGAGCAGAATCCCGACCTCGAGGTCGACGTCAGTGCCGATGAATACTGGTTTAAGTACCAGTTCCAGTACATGGCCTATTCGGTCAGCGATCGAGCGATCCCGTCGGCCTACGACGGTCTCAAGCCCGGGCAGCGGCGCCTGCTGTACCAGATGTACTCGTCAAATCTGTTGCCCGGCAACAAGCCCCAGAAAAGCTCCAAGGTCTGCTCAGCCGTGACGGGCAACCTTCACCCGCACGGCGGGGCCGCCATGTACGGGGCCGCGGCGCTGCTGGCCGCGGACTTCCAGCGGGTCAAGATCATCGACGGCCAGGGGGCGTTCCCCCGCATCCAGGGCGACATCCCCGCCGCGGACCGCTACACCGAGATGCGGCTGTCGCCGGCCGGGGCCGCGCTGACCGCGGAGCTGGCCGACAACGCGGTGCCGATGATCGAGACCTTCGACGGGGAGTGGATCGAGCCGGTCGTGCTGCCGGCCCGCTTCCCGGTGCTGCTCGTCAACGGCGCCGTCGGGATCGCCGAGGGCTGGGCCACCAAGGTTCCGGCCCACAACCCGCGTGAGGTGATGGCCGCCTGCCGGGCGCTGCTGGCCGACCCGGAACTGTCCGACGACGCCCTGATGGAGCTGTTGCCCGGCCCCGACTGGGGCTGCGGCGGATCGGTGGTCGGCACCGACGGGCTGCGCGACTACGTCACCACCGGCAAGGGCTCGTTCACCGTTCGCGGCCGGCTGGAAGTGGAGGGACGCAACGTCGTCATCACCGAACTGCCGCCGGGCGTCGCCAGTTCGACTGTCCAGGAACGTATCCGCTCCCTGATCACCGGCGGCGACCTGCCCGGGGTAGCCGACCTGGCCGACCTCACCGACCGCCGCAACGGGCTGCGCATCGTGGTCAGCGCCAAACGCGGCCACGACCCGCATCAGCTGGTCACCGCGCTGCTGGCACTGACCCCGCTGCAGTCGACGTTCGCCGCCAGCCTGGTGGCCCTCGACGCCGACCGGATCCCGCGGTGGTGGTCGGTACGGGAGCTGATCGCCTCGTTCCTGGCTCTGCGCGACTCGGTGGTGGTCCGCCGCAGCGAGCACCGGCTGGAAAAGGTCACCGCCCGAAGGCATCTGGTATCCGGCCTGCTGCTGGTGCACATCGACATCGACGCGGCCGTCGCGGTGATCCGTGGGTCGGACACCGTCGATGAGGCCCGCGCCGGACTGTGCGCCCGCTTCGGCATCGACGATGTGCAGGCCGACTACGTGCTGGCCCTGCAGCTGCGCCGGCTTACCCGCCTGGACGTCATCGAGTTGCGCACCGAAGCCGACAAGCTCGACGCCGAGCACGCTCAACTCACCGAGCTCCTCTCCTCCCCCGAGGCCCGCAAGGTGCTCATCGACGCCGAATTGGTGCAAACCGCGACGCTTTTCGACGGGGCGGAGTTCGACCGGCGCACCACCCTGGACTTCGACGCCGCCCCGGTCGCCGGTGCGGCCGGCGACGACGGCCCAAGGGAACGCAAGCCAAACCCGGCGTGGCGCCTCGACCACCAGGGCATCCTCTCCGACAGCCACGGCGAACTGCTGTCGGGCGGACTGGGCTGGGCCGTCTGGACCGACGGCCGGGTCAAGTTCACCACCGGCGCCGGCCTGCCGACCCGCATCCGCGACGTTCCGGTCGCCCCCGACATCACCGGACTGCTCGGTTCAGGAGTCCTGCGGGCGGGCGCGCACCTGGCGCTGGTCACCCGCCGCGGCAAGGTGTTGCGCATCGACCCCGCGGTGATCAACCCGCAGGGAGCGGCCGGCAACGGGGTCGCCGGGGTTCGCCTGGCCCCCGACGGTGACGAGGTGATCGCCGCGCTGCCGATCACCGGGGCCGACACCGAGGCGATCCTGTCGGTGTCAGCCAAAGCCTGGAAAGTGACCGCCTGCGCCGACATTCCGGTCAAGGGCCGCGGCGGCGGCGGGGTCGGCTTCCACCCCTTCATCACCGGCGAGGACATGCTGCTCTCGGCGGCGGTCTGCCCTGGCGGGTTCACCCGCAACGGCAAGAAGGTCCGGGCGGCGGTCCGGGCGAAGGCGACGGTGAAAGGCACCGCGGGCGCCGTGAATCCGGCCGACTAGAAGCTGTCAGGTCAACGCGTCGGCGGGGATGCCGACCGCGTCGGCCCGTTCCGCATCAGCGCGCGGCTTCTCCGTTGGCCACGGAGAGGGAACCGGCCGTCGTCGCACCACTTGCGGCCACCAGAACCACCGCCCCATCAGCGCGGCGATCGACGGCGTCATGAAGGCCCGGATCACCAGGGTGTCGAACAGCAGGCCCAGCCCGATCGTGGTGCCCACCTGGGCGAGGATCTTGAGCTCGCTGAAACCCATCGCGGCCATCGTCAGCGCGAACACCAGCCCGGCAGAGGTGACCACCGATCCGGTGCCGGCGATGGCCCGGATGATGCCGGTTCGCAAGCCGGCATGGATCTCCTCCTTGAACCGGGCGACCAGCAGGAGGTTGTAGTCCGAACCCACCGCAAGCAGGATGATCACCGACATCATCAAGACCATCCAGTGCAGCGGGCGGCCGATGATGTCCTGCCAGATCAGCACGGACAACCCGAAGGACGTTCCCAGCGACAGCGCCACCGTCCCGACGATCACCGCGGCGGCCACCACGCTGCGGGTCAGGATGAGCATGATCACGAAGATCAGGCACATCGCGGAGATCCCGGCGATCATCAGGTCGTAGTTGGCCCCCTCCTGCATGTCCTTGATGGCCGTCGACGTGCCGGCGAGGTAGATCCGCGATCCTTCCAGCGGTGTCCCCTTGATGGCCTCGAAGGCGGCGTTGCGGATGGTGTCGACATCGGCGAGCCCCTGCGCCGACATCGGGTCGCCCTCGTGGGAGATGATGAACCGCACCGCTTTTCCGTCAGGTGACAGAAACATCTTCATGCCGCGTTTGAAGTCGGGGTTATCGAAGACTTCCGGCGGAAGGTAGAAGGTGTCGTCGTTGTTGGCCTGGTCGAAGGCCTTCCCCATCGCGCTCTGGTTGTCCTGCATGGCCTGCATCTGGTCGTACATGCCGGCCTGGGTGCTCTGCATGGTCAGCTGCATGGTGCGCATCGAGTCCATGGTGGCGATCATCGGCGGCATCAACGTGCGCAGCTGGCTGGTCAGCACGTCGAGCCGGTCCAGGCTCGGCAGCAGCGCCTGGATGTCGTCGCTGGTGGCGTCTATGCCGTCGATGGTTTCGAACACCGACCGGATCGCGAAGCACACCGGGATGTCGAAACAGTGCGGCTCCCAATAGAAGTAATTGCGGATCGGCCGGAAGAAGTCGTCGAAGTCTGCGATGTGGTCGCGAAGATCCTTGATGTCCTCGTAGGTCATGTGCATCTTGCCGACCATGTCGTGGGTGACGGCGTTGAGCTGTCCCATCAGCTCGTACATCTGCGTCATGCTGCCGATCGTGGCCGCCATTTCGTCGCCCTGCTTGAGCATGTCGTTCATGCGGTCCTGCAGATAGGACATATTAAGGGTCTGCAGGGTGCCCTGCATGCCCAGCATGAACGGGATCGAACTGTGCTCGACGGGCGTGCCCAGCGGCCGGGTGATGGCTTGCACCCGCGCTATTCCGGGCTGGTGGAACATCGACTTGGCGATGCGGTCGATGACCAGGAAGTCGGCGGAGTTCCGCATGTCGTGGTCGGATTCGAGCATCAGCAACTCGGGGCTGAGCCGGGCGGCCGGGAAGTGTCGTTCGGCCGCGGCGAAGCCTTCAGCGGCCGGAATGTCCGGCGGCAGGTAGTTCCGGTCGTTGTAGTCGGTGCGGTAGCCCGGAAGGGCCAGCAACCCGACCAGTGACAGCGCGATCGTCGCCACCAGGATCGGTCCCGGCCAGCGGACCACCGCGGTGCCGATGCGCCGCCAGAATCGGACCCGCATGGCGCGCTTGGGTTCCAATGCCCGCAGCGTGCTGGCCACGGTGACGACGGCCGGACCGAGCGTCAGCGCCGCCGCGACCACCACCAGCATGCCGATGAACAGCGGCACGCCGAGGGAGTTGAACATCGGGCTGCGGGTGAAGTGCAGGCACAGCATGGCCCCGGCGATCGTCAGGCCGGAACCCAGGATGACGTGGGCGGTGCCGTGGAACATCTCGTAGTACGCCGACTCCCTGTCCCGGCCCTTGGCGCGTTCCTCCTGGTAGCGGCCGAACAGGAAGATGACGTAGTCGGTCGCCGCGGCGATCGCCATCATGGTCAGCAGGTTGACCGCGAACGTCGACAGCTGAATCAGGTGGTAGTGCCCGGCGAAGGCCACCACACCGCGGGCCACGGCCAGTTCCAGGAACACCATCACCATGGCCAGCAGCACGGTGACGATCGAGCGGTAGACCAGGAGCAGCATGACCGTGATCACGCCGAAGGTCAGCATGGTGATGGTCCGCAGGCTGCGGTCACCGGCGATGTGGGTGTCGGCGATGAGTGCCGACGGGCCGGTGACGTAGGAACTCACCCCGGCCGGCGCCGGCACGCTTTCGACGATCTTCTTGGCGGCTTCCACCGACTCGTTGGCCAGCGTCTCGCCCATGTTGCCGGCCAGGTAGACCTGAACGTAGGCGGCCTTGCCGTCGGCGCTCTGCGAGCCCCCGGCGGTGAGCGGGTCGCTCCAGAAATCCTGAACGTGCTCGACGTGCTGGGTGTCGGCGTTGAGCTTGCCGACGATCTCGCTGTAGTAGCGGTGCGCCTCGTCGCCGAGCGGCTGGTCGCCTTCGAGGACGATCATCACCGAGGTGTTGGACGTGAATTCGTCGAACACCTCGCCGATGCGGTTCATCGCGATCGTCGACGGCGCGTCCGCGGCGGCCATCGGAACGGACTGCTCCTGCCCCACCACCTCGATCTGCGGAACGGCGGTATTGGTGTACACCGCCAGCGCGATCCAGCCGACGATGATGGGCAGCGACAGCCAGCGGATCACGTGCGCCAGCCGAGAGCGCGAGTGCGGCTGATCCGCATGGTTCGCGGCGGGGCCTCGCTGCCTGGCCAGCGTGATCATCCGGACTTGATGAAACAGAAGGTCTGCGCGCTGACGCCGTTGGACCAGCGCTCGTCCTTGACCACGCCGTCGACGGTGATGCGGCACCCGATGGTGTCGCTGTCACCCTGGGCGACGATGTTGGCTGCGGCGGCCGGCGCGGTGGTGGTCAGGGTCAGCGACCAGGGCAGTGTGACGTCCCGGGCGATCTGCGGCTCGGCATCGAGGTTGAGGTAGTTGACGGTGGCGACCGCCCCCGGCGGACCCATGATCTCGTAGATGACGACCTTGGGGTCGAACGGCGCTGCGTCGTTGGCCAGTCCGCTGCCCGGTCGGGTGATCTCGCTCTTGCCGAACACACCGTGTAGCCGGTCGACAGAGAATGCGCCGATAACGACCACCGCGAGGATCACCAGGAACATCCAGGACTTGCGGAATCCCCGCATCAACCAGTAGCCCAGCGTGCGGCGTGGCCGCCGGCGGGCCTTCGCGGCCTTCTTCTCCCGGCGCCGGTCCCGACGACTCACCGGGGACGGAGCGCTCTCGGCCCCGGCGGGCCCGGCCGCCGCGACGTGCGGATCGGCCTGTTGCAGTGCGGGATCGGTGCCGGCACCGGCCCGGCTGTCAATAGTCACTGGCAGCACTCCTGCTCAGCGGCATTTCGGCAGCCCACGACGGTTGTCCGCACCGCTACATAGTAGAGCTAACAGTTCGGCCGCGCGAACGCTCACAGGACATGTGTCATCGGTTGGTCACCAAGGTCAGTAGAGGGCGCCCGTCAGGCCGAAGTCGCCCAACGTCCCGCGGACGGCGTCGAACAGTTCGGCACGCGTGGTGGTGGCGTCCCGGTTGGTGTAGCCGACGCTGAAGAACAGCTTCCCGCCGACGCGACCGGACAGCACCGGGAAGAACGCCCCGCCCGTGCGCCGCAGGTCGGCGAGGGTCAGCTTCTCGGTCAACCGGACGGCGAGGAATTCGGCCTCGGTGCCGTCCGGGCGGTTGACAACCGGGTCGAGTGCACCGAGGTTCGACGAGCCGACGACGCCGCCGGGCACCACCGTTTGCTCCAGTTTGCGGGCCAGGGCCTTGGGCGTCAGCGGCACCAGCGGCAGCGGCGCGAACAGTCCGTCGCGCACCTCGCCCAGGGTGGACAGCGACTCTTTGATCTGTGCCCGCAGCGGTCGAAGGTCGGCGGTCACAGCCTCAGGATCGGCGACCACCGTCACCGCGGTCAGCGCGTTTCCGCGGGTGTCATCCGGCGTCCGTTCGTTGACCGGCACCGAGAGGGTCACCGGACCGGGTGCAGGCGACCAGCCCAGCCGCCGGCCGAGCCGGGCGGCGACCCCGAGCAGGAGCGAATTGCTGGTTCCGCCAAGTGAATCGGCGCGCTCGTCCCATCGGGTTGCGTCAATCTGTGCGGTCACCGAGGGCAACGTCACCACGCGCTGACCCCCGGCCACCGGCGGGCCCGACGGCGGCGGTGCGACGACACCGCCTCGGCGCGCCACGCGGACGGCGGCGGCCGCCGCCCTGCGGATGTCGGGCACGGCGCGGATGATTGTCCGCGAATCCTCCACCAGCGCTGTGCGTTTGGTTCTGGAATGCGCCGGTGGATAGCCGGGGTCGGTGCTCACGCCCTTGACCGCGTCTGCGATCGCCATGCTGGCCCCGACCCCGTCGGCCACGGTGTGGGACACGACCAGCGTCACCGCCGCTCCCCCATCGATCAGCGGCAGCACCGCCAGTCGCCAGGACGGCCCGAATTCGGGGTCGAGCGGCAATGCCGCTTGCTTGTCGGCCCAGACCACGACCTGGTCCAGGCTCATCGCGTGGTCGGCGACGTCGATTCCGGGCGGACCGGGCCAGGCGATCCAGTGGTGTCGTCCGAACGGCAGGGCGGATCGCTCGACCCGCCGTCCGAGTAGTCCGCCGGCGAGATTGCGCCGGAAGCGGTCCAGACCGTCGAAATCGACTGCGCGCCGGTATATCCAGGTGAACTGGATCAACGGGTGACGCCCCAGCGCCCGCAGACCCAACAACGATGCCTGGTCGATATAGGCCAGGGTGTTGTTCACACCGCCATCGTAGATCGGTCAGGGCTGCGGCTTTGCGTCCTCACTATTGGCGAGTTCTTTGGCAAGCTCGGGCTTGGCTGGCTCGGGCTTGGCGTCCATCCCCGACTCTTTGCGCTGCTGGGCGGTGATCGGCGCCGGAGCGTCGGTCAGCGGGTCGACGCCGCCACCGGACTTGGGGAAGGCGATGACGTCGCGAATAGAGTCGGCGCCGAACAGCAGCGCGGTGATGCGGTCCCACCCGAAGGCGATGCCGCCGTGCGGCGGTGCGCCGAAGGTGAAGGCATCCAACAGGAATCCAAACTTGTCCCGCGCCTCTGCCGTGTCGATTCCCATGACGGCGAAGACTTTCTCCTGCACGTCGCGGCGATGGATGCGGACAGATCCGCCGCCGATCTCGTGGCCGTTGCAGACGATGTCGTAGGCGTCGGCCAGGACCGCGCCGGGATCGGTGTCGATCGCAGCGAGGTGCTCGGGTTTGGGAGCGGTGAACGCGTGGTGCACGGCCGTCCAGGCGCCCGACCCGACGGCGACGTCGCCCGCGGCGGCGGCGTCTCCGGCCGGCTCGAACAGCGGCGGATCGACGATCCACACGAAGGCCCAGGCGTCGTCGTCGATCAGGTCCAGGCGTCGGGCGACCTCGCCGCGCGTGGCCCCGAGCAGGGCCCGCGACGCCTTGACCGGACCGGCCGAAAAGAACACGCAGTCACCGGGTTTCGCGCCGACCTGGGCGGCCAGTCCGGCGCGCTCGGCATCGGAGAGGTTCTTGGCCACCGGACCGGACAGTTCGCCGTCTTCGCCGATCAGCACGTAGGCCAGCCCCTTGGCGCCGCGCTGCTTGGCCCACTCCTGCCAGCCGTCCAGGGTGCGCCGCGGTTGCGACGCGCCGCCCGGCATCACCACCGCCCCGACGTAGGGAGCCTGGAACACCCGGAACGGGGTGTCGGCGAAGTACTCGGTGCACTCCACCAAATCCAGGCCGAAGCGCAGGTCCGGTTTGTCCGAACCGTATCGGCGCATGGCATCGGCGTAAGTCATCCGCGGGATGGGCTGCGGTAGCTCGTATCCGATCAGCGCCCACAGCGCGGCCAGGATCTCTTCGGCGACGGCGATCACGTCGTCGGAGTCGACGAAGCTCATCTCAATGTCGAGCTGGGTGAACTCCGGCTGACGGTCGGCCCGGAAATCCTCGTCCCGGTAGCAGCGGGCGATTTGGTAGTAGCGCTCCATCCCGCCGACCATCAACAGCTGCTTGAACAGCTGAGGACTCTGCGGCAGTGCGTAGAACGAGCCGGGCTGCAGCCGGGCGGGCACCAGGAAATCCCGGGCGCCCTCGGGGGTGGACCTGGTCAGTGTCGGCGTCTCGATCTCGACGAAGTCGTGCCCGGCCAGCACCGACCGGGCCGCGGCGTTGGCCCGGGAGCGCAGCCGCAGAGCGGCGCCGGCCCCGCCCTCGCGCCGCATGTCCAGATAGCGGTGCCGCAGCCGGGCTTCCTCGCCGGCGGGCTCGTCGAGCTGGAACGGCAGCGGCGCACTCTCGCCGAGCACCGTCAGCGACGTCGCGTTGACCTCGATCTCGCCGGTGGCGATGTCGGGGTTGGCGTTGCCCTCCGGCCGGATCTCGACGACACCTTCGACAGCGACGCAGAACTCCGCGCGGAGCCGGTGCGCCTGGGCCAGCACCTGACCTTCTTCCAGGGCGTCCCGGAAGACGACCTGCGAGGTACCGGAGGCGTCGCGCAGGTCGATGAAGATCACCCCGCCGTGGTCGCGACGGCGCGACACCCAGCCGGCCAGGGTGACCTGCTGCCCGGCGTCGGAGGCCCGCAACGAGCCGGCGGCATGACTGCGCAGCACAAAGAACTCCCTGGATTCGGTGACGGGGGAACGAGCGCTCAGTCTATGAGGTGGCCGCCACGATGGCGCGCACGCATCAGCCATCAGGCCGCCTCCGTCGACCGCGCCAGCGGACGACGCTGCTGTGGCAAACTGGTTTCGGCAGGCGCCCGGCAGGTCGGGCCGGAGCACGCGAGGAGCGCTCATGACCTTCAACGAAGGCATGCGGATCGACACGAGCATGACGCGCAGCACCGGCGGAGGCGGGCGCGGCATCGCCATCGGCGGCGGCCTCGGCGGCCTGGTCATCATGCTGATCGCACTGTTCCTCGGGGTCGACCCAGGGCCGGTGATGCAGCAGACGACATCCTCGGCGAGCCAGGCCGGGCCGGGGTTCGATCTGGCCCAGTGCAAGACCGGCGCCGACGCCAACAAATACGCCGAATGCCGGGTGGTGGCCACCGGAAACTCCCTGGACGGCGTCTGGTCCCAACTCCTCAAGGGCTATACCCGGCCGAAGACCCGATTGTTCACCGGCGACGTCCAGACCGGCTGCGGCGCCGCCAGCAGCGACATGGGCCCGTTCTACTGCCCCGCCGATCAGACGGCCTACTTCGACGTCGGCTTCTTCAACGTGCTCAAGAACGAATTCGGTTCCAGCGGTGGCCCGTTGGCGCAGGAGTACGTGGTGGCCCACGAGTATGGGCACCACGTGCAGAACCTCACCGGCGACTTGAGCCGTTCGCAGAAAAGCGCCAAGGGCGCGACCGGCGGAGGCGTGCGATCCGAACTGCAGGCCGACTGCTACGCCGGGGTGTGGGCGCATTACGCGGCTATCACCAAGCAGCCCGGGACCGATGTCACCTATCTGGAACCGTTGAGCGACAAGGACATCGCCGACGCGCTGTCGGCGGCGGCCTCGGTCGGCGACGACCGCATCCAGAAGCAGACGACCGGCCGGGTCAATCCGGAGAGCTGGACCCACGGTTCGTCGGCGCAGCGACAGAAGTGGTTCACCGTGGGCTACCAGACCGGTGACCCCAACAAGTGCGACACCTTCAGCGCCCGCGACCTGGGCTGATCGCCGCCGGCTTTACAGCGTTACCAGGGCCGCAGCGCGCACTGCACGCCGCTGCCGCCCTGCTGAGACACGACGACCTTGCCGTCGACGGCGATCTCGCAGTGGAACTCCGGGTTCACCCGAAGACCGCCACTGGCGCTCACGAATGCCCATTTCGTCGGATCGTTGAGGTTGGCCTGGACGCTCCACGGGGAACCCGGTCCGACCTGGGTGCGGGCCATCGGCATGAATTCGGGCTTGTTGGCGGCGGACTGGCCCGGCGGATCGCCGACCACGTAGTAGATGTTCGCGGTCAGGTCACTGGTGGTGGTCACGGTGTAGGTGACCTGGTGCGCACCGGCCGGCGCCGCTGGGGCGGCGGGTTCAGACGGCGCCGCTGGGGCGGGTTCAGCCGGCGCCGCAGGGGCGGGTTCAGCCGGTGCGGCGGCGGTGGACGGCGCCGGAGCGGGCGTCTCGGTCGGATCGGCAGCGGCCGTCGAAGCCGCCGCGACCCCGGCAATCAGCACCGCCGCGGCAAGGGTCAGATGTCGCATAACCGTCCTATCGGCGCGGCGCGCCCCGGTGTTACCCGGTCAGCCGGCGTCGCGCAGGACGGCGGCCTGCGCCGTCGGCAACTCCGCCACCTGCCCGAACAGCGCCGCAGCAGCCGCGACTGCGGCTTCGACGTGCTCGGTGAGAACGGGCAGCTCCGACGCCCGAATCCGGCTGCGGGCGAAGACCCCGACCAACGCCGGGTCCGACGAACCGTGGACCACGGCGTCGGCCGCCGGGTGGCCGGCGTTCCACCGGCCGGCCAGATCGCCCAGCAGGTCGGCGGTCTGCGCGGGGTAGTAGCGGTCCGGGCTGATGGTCACCAGGACCGTGCCGGGCTCGGCGTCGCAGGCTTCCAGGTGGACGTTCAGCCGGCCGCGGTAGGCGCCGGACAGGAAGTCGACCAGGAAGAAATACTCGTCGTCGTGATGGCCGCGGAAAAACCGCACGCCGCGGGTGCGCAGGTAATCCTCGATCTGCCGTTTCATACCCGGTTCAACGCGCCGCCGCGCCGGGCCGGTTCCCCGCCGCAGCTAAGAATTCCGTGAGGGCCAGGGGCCACGGGTGGCCGGCATCAGCCGAGCCTCGAAAGAACTTCCGCGACAACCGCATTGACCGGGACGTCGACCTGCTGACCGGTGCTCAGATCCTTCACCCCGACAGTGCCCGCGTCGATGTCACGATCCCCAGCGACCAGCGCGACCCGCGCCCCGGAACGGTCGGCCGCCCGCAGGGCCGGCTTGATCCCACGGTCGCCGTAGGCCAGGTCCGCCCGGACCCCCGCAGCGCGCAGAGACGTCGCCAGGCGGGCCAGTTCGATCTTGGCCCGATCCCCGAGGGGAACCCCGTACACGTCGCAACGTGAGCGTTCACCGACCGACTTTCCTTCGGCCCGCAGGGCCAGCACGGTGCGGTCGACACCGAGACCAAACCCGATGCCGGACAGGTCCTGGCCACCGAGTTGGGCCATCAACCCGTCGTAGCGGCCGCCACCGCCGATACCGGACTGCGCTCCGAGTCCGTCGTGGACGAACTCGAAGGTCGTCTTGGTGTAGTAGTCCAGCCCACGGACCAGCCGGGGGTTGACGACGTAGGGCACCGACAGGGCGTCCAGGTGAGCGAGCACGGTGTCGAAATGGTGTTTGGCCTCGCCGGAGAGGTGGTCGAGCATCACCGGGGCGCCGGCGGTCATCTCGCGGATGTGCGGGCGCTTGTCGTCGAGCACCCGCAGCGGGTTGAGTTCGGCGCGGGCCCGGGTGGCTTCGTCGAGGTCGAGCCCGAACAGAAAACCCTGCAGGACTTCCCGATACCGCGGACGGCAGGTGTCGTCGCCCAGCGAGGTGATCTCCAGCCGGAAGCCGTCCAGCCCGAGCGACCGGAAGCCGGCGTCGGCGATGGCGATCACCTCGGCGTCGAGCGCCGGGTCGTCCACGCCGATGGCCTCCACGCCGACCTGCTGGAGTTGCCGGTAGCGACCGGCCTGGGGACGTTCGTACCGGAAGAACGGGCCGGCGTAGCAGAGCTTCACCGGTAGGGCGCCGCGGTCCAGGCCGTGCTCGATCACCGCCCGCATCACCCCGGCGGTACCTTCCGGACGCAGCGTCACCGACCGGTCGCCGCGGTCGGCGAAGGTGTACATCTCCTTCGAGACGACGTCGGTGGACTCCCCGACGCCGCGGGCGAACAGGGCGGTGTCCTCGAAGATCGGCAGTTCGACGTCGCCGTATCCGGCCAGGCGGGCGGCTGCCAGCAGGCCGTCGCGCACCGCCACGAACTCGGCGGAGTCCGGGGGCAGGTAGTCGGGCACACCCTTGGGGGCCTGAAAATCGGTCACAGGGTGAGTCCCTCCAGGAATGGGTTGCTGTGGCGCTCGAACCCGATCGTTGACGCCGGGCCGTGGCCGGGAAGCACCTTGGTCTCATCCTCGAGCACCAGGATCTTGGTGACGATGGAGCCGAGCAGATCCCGGCCGCTGCCGCCGGGCAGATCAGTGCGCCCGATGGACTGCTTGAACAGCGTGTCGCCGGTGAAAGCGACGGCGGCATCGGGCAGGCGGTAGACCACCGATCCGCGGGTATGGCCCGGGGTGTGGTCGACGATCAACGGGATGCCACCGAGGTCCAGGGTCTGGCCGTCGCAGTCGAGGTCGATCACCTGCTTGGGCTCGCGGAACAGCGCACCGAGGGCGATCTGCCCGATCCTGGGCCCGAAACCGCGGATCGGGTCGGTGAGCATGAACCGGTCCTCGGGGTGGATGTACACCGGGCATCCGAAGGTGTCGGCCACCTTCTGCGCCGAC
Organism: uncultured Actinomycetes bacterium; assembly: GCA_903877095.1. Taxonomy (GTDB): domain Bacteria; phylum Actinomycetota; class Actinomycetes; order Mycobacteriales; family Mycobacteriaceae; genus Mycobacterium. The sequence continues at coordinate 17,826 of CAIRCP010000004.1, forward strand.
CAGATGTGGTCGATATGGCCGTGGGTGAGCAGCACCGCGGCCGGGGTCAGCCGGTTCTCGTCGAGAATCCGCCGCAGCGGACCGAAGGCACGTTGTCCCGGGTCGACGATGATGGCGTCCGCCCCTTTGCGGGGGGCCAGCACGTAACAGTTACAGGCCAACATGCCGGCCGGGAACCCGGTGAGCAACACGCCGACCAGTCTCCCATCCTGGCTCGCCGTGACGGCGACCCCGTCCGTGCGGCGCGTTCGGGTGGCCCTGCCCGGCTTTGCCCGGGTCGGGCTGGCACACTCGTCACCGCGATTGCAGATCTACCCGAACACGGAGGACCACCGCGGTGCCCACCAACGCCGAACGGCGCGAAGCCGCCCAGCAGAAGCTCGAGAGCCAACTCGCCCGCCGCGAAGAGCAGGTCCGGCGCCACCGCCTGATGACGGTGGTTGGCGCGGTGACGGCCATTGCCGTGGGCGCCGCCGCGATCGCGTTCTTCGTGTTCAAGGGCGACAAGGCCGACTCCCAGCAGGCCGATGCGCAGGCCACCTCGGCGCCGAAGGCAGGGCCGACCGAACTGGTGCGCGGTGGCCCCGACCAGTTGCCGGCATTCAAGGCCCCGGCGGATCTCGGCGCCAACTGCCAGTACCCGGCGGCGCAGAAGTCCGCCAAACAGGTCGAGCCGCCCAAGAGCGGCAAAGTGCCCACCGACCCGGCTCAGATCAGCGTCAGCATGGCGACCGACAAGGGCAACATCGGCCTGTGGCTGAACAACGCCGAAGCGCCCTGCACCGTGAACAGCTTCGCCAGTCTGGCCCAGAAGGGCTTCTTCGACGGCACGATCTGTCACCGGGAAACCACCGCCGCGAGCCTCGGTGTGCTGCAGTGCGGTGATCCGACCGGAACCGGCCAGGGCGGACCCGGCTACCAGTTCGGCAACGAGTACCCGACCAACCAGTACCCCAAGGGCGATCCGGCGCTGGGCAAGCCGGTGCTGTACCCGCGCGGCACGCTGGCCATGGCCAACGCCGGCCCGGACACCAATGGCAGCCAGTTCTTCCTGGTGTACAAGGACTCCAAGCTGCCGCCGAACTACACCGTCTTCGGCAGCATCGACGAGGCCGGGTTGCAGACTCTGGACAAGATCGCCAAGGCCGGGGTGGCCGGCGGCGGCGAGGACGGCAAGCCCGCCGACGAGGTGACGGTCAAGTCGGTTCTGCTCGACTAGCGTGAATCACCGCATTCCGGCTCAATACATTCCGGCGGCGGTCTCCGCGGGGATGCCGGAGTGCAGCACCGCCACGGGACAACTGGTGTGCGCCAGCACCTTCTGGCTGACCGAGCCCATCACGAGTCCGGCGAACCCGCCGGAGCCGCGACTGCCCACCACGAGCAGGTCCGCGCCGGTGGCCTCCGCGAGTAGCACCTCGGCCGGCCTGCCGGTCCCCGCGACGAAGGACACGGGTACGTCGGGGAAGGCGGCGGCGGTGACGATGACCGGGGAATGGAAGGCGCTGGTATCGGAACCGGGGGTGGCGTTCCCCGGGTCGATCGCCGCGGTCTCCGGTTCACCGCGGCCCGGTTCGACGCTCACCGCCACGACCCCGGTTCCGATGGCTGCGGCGTGCCGGAAGGCGAACGCGGCGGCGCGATTCGAGGCCGGCGAGCCGTCGTAGCCGAGCACCACCTGGCCGGGATTTCCGGGGTAGCCATCGGGGTCCTCGAATGGCACGCCGCCCTCCAGACCGGAGTGCACCACCACGACGGGGCACTGCGCATAGGGGGCTACGTGCATGGCCGTCGAGCCGAGCAGCAGGCCCCGGAAACCCTCCACCCCGCGCGACCCGAGCACCACAATGTCGGCGTTCTCCCCCGCGGCCAGCAATGACTGCACCGGGGCGTCGGGCATCTGCAGCGCCCGGATCTCCAGATCGGGCTGTTGCTCGCGGGCCACCGCCACCGCATCGGCGAGCACGCCGGCGGGCTCGTCGACAAGCATCGGGTCGGCGGTCGCATCGGGACGGGCGTAGAGCACCGTCAGCGGCAGCCCGTAGGCCTTCGCGGTGTTCGCCGCCCACCGCAGCGCCGCGACACTGTTCTGGGACCCGTCCGCTCCGACCACCACGCCGGGATCGGCCTCCCCGACTGCCTCGGTCATGTCAAGCCCTGCCTCGGTCATGCCGAGCCCCCTCTCGCTGAATTTCGTCAAGTGCAAGCAAACACCGGATTACCCCGCGATGTCAGCGGTACGGTAAACGAGCACTGTCGATTCGCGGGCATTCAGGCGGGGGATATGGACGAAACGCACCAAATCCATCACGCTCCCGAGGCCGACCTGCACGAAAAGGGCCTGTCCCGTAACTCCGTCGGCGTCCTCGGCAGCGTTGTCCTGGGGATCTCTTCGGTCGCACCGGCCTATGCGCTGACCGCGACCATCGGCATCCTGGTCAGCCAGGCCGGGCAAAAGATGGCCGTCGTGATCATCGCCGGCTTCCTGCCGATGTTCTTCGCCGCCTACGCCTACCGCGAACTCAACAAGGTGATGCCGGACTGCGGCACCTCTTTCACCTGGACCACCAAAGCCTTCGGCCCCTACATCGGTTGGATCGGCGGGTGGGCCGCGATCCTGGCGACAGCCATCGTGTTGTCCAACCTCGCCGGCGTGGCGGTCGAGTTCTTCTATCAGTTCCTCGGCGACATCTTCCGCAACCCGCACCTCGGCGGACTGTGGGAGACGCCCTGGATCAACATCGCCACCTGCATCGGATTCCTGACCGTCGCCACCTGGGTCGCCTACCGCGGCATCACCACCACCGAACGGGTCCAGTTCATCCTGGTCGGGTTCCAGTTACTCACGCTGGCCGTGTTCGCCGTCCTGGCGATCGTCAAGTCGTCGTCGGTGCCGACCGGAATACCGTTCGAGTGGAGTTGGTTCAGCCCCACCGGCCTGACGTTGTCCGCGTTCGTCGCCGGGTTGTCCGGGTCGATCTTCGCGTTCTGGGGCTGGGATACCTGCCTGACGGTCAACGAGGAATCCAAGGGATCGGCCAAGACCCCGGGCCGGGCAGCGCTGCTATGCGTGCTCTCGATCCTGCTGACCTACCTCATCGTCTCGACGGCCAGTCAGATGTACGCCGGGGTCGGCGAGGACGGCGTCGGACTGGGCAATACCGACAACTCCAGCAACGTCTTCGGATCACTCGCCGAACCCGTGCTCGGCGGGCCATGGCACCTGCTGCTGTATTTGGCCGTGCTTGCCTCCAGTACGGCCAGCCTGATCACCACCTTCCTGCCGTCGTCGCGCACCATGCTGGGGATGGCGTCCTATAAGGCACTGCCACCCCGATTCGCGTCGATCCACCCGCGCTATCTCACGCCGTCCTATGCCACGGTGACGGCCGGGGTGGTGGCCGGGTCATTTTACGCGGTGCTGCATCTACTGAGCCACAACGCCCTGACGGATACCATCTACGCGTTGGGCATCATGATCTGCTTCTACTACGGACTGACCACGTTCGCGTGCATCTGGTTCTTCCGCCGCGAGTTGTTCGCCGACCTGAAGAGTTTCGTGTTCAAACTGCTCTTCCCGCTACTGGGCGGTCTGGGCCTGTTTGCCGTCCTGATCGTCACGCTGCGCGACAGCGCGTCACCGGACTATGGCAGTGGTGCAAGTATCTTCGGCGTCGGACTGGTCCTGATCCTCGGCGTCGGGCTGATCCTGCTGGGCATCGCCTTGATGTTGGCGTGGCGCTCGGTGTCGCCGGCCTTCTTCAACGGCGAGACGCTGCACAAGGACACCCCCGTCATCGTGGACTAGTTCGTGGACTAGTTCTGACTGTCCGACTCAGCCGCTGTGGCAGGCTCCCCCGCCTCCGCCCTTGGGCGTCGGCGGCGCGTCGATCGACGGATTGCGGTCGAAGAAGCCGGACGGCTTGAGCCAGAACGACACCGTGTCCACCGACATGATCGGCCACTCCTCCATCCGGGTGATGTGGTGGATGCCGAACACGTACCAGAGCACCACGTCGGTATTCACCAGCGGCGCATCGTCTTTGATCCACTCGGTCATTCCGGCGTCGGTCTCGGACTGGACCGGGTAAGCGCCCGCCGGCCAACGCTCGTCCGAACTGTTCTTGGTCACCCATAGGGTGTGGCCGATCACCGGAGCCCGCAGATACTGCGGTGTCAACGGGTCCATCATCGGCGGGAAACACGCTCCGGGAACGAGTTTGTAGGCGACGTTGGTGCCGTGCTTGTTGACTTTGCTGGGATTGACCACCTTCCAACTCCGCTGGGTCGACCAGTCGAAGTCGCGTGCGGCCTCCGCCTCGGAGGTGATCGGCGTCGACTCGGTCACCAGCGCCAGGCCGTAGGGATTATCCGCGGACATCGGCGGTGTCACCGAGTCGATCTCCAGCACGGTGTTGTCCTCACCATCGACGTCGAGGTCGAGACGGGCGACGAGGAAGTGCTGATGGAACGGGGCGTAGGTGTTCGTGTCGACGACCGTGCCGTAGGGCGGCGGGGTTGAGCCCACCGGGAAGGGAGTGGTCACCATGATGCCGGTGGCGCGGATCTCGCACTCGATGTTGCCGTCCTGATACAGGCGCCAGTAGATCAGGTACTCGTAGTTGGCCACGGTCGCATGGCAGGAGATCACCATCCGGCGCATGCGTCGCACCTCGGCTCCCACTTTGGCGTCGACGTGCTTCCAGAGAACACCGTTGTCCTCCTCGTGCAGACAAATCGCGTTCTTGACGGTGTAGGGCTCACCACGGGTGTTGGCCAGGTGGGCGTCGAGATAGACGATCTCGCCCAGGCAGTCGCACCCCAACTCCAGCGACGTCGTCATCGCTCCCAGACCCCACTCCCCGATGTCGAACGCGGTCCTGCGGTAGTGGTCGAAAGAGGGATCTCGATACGGAACCACCATCTCGGCAAGCGACATGCGATATGCGACATCGCGTTTGACGCCGTTGTCGTCGAAAGTCAGCTGGTAGATGACCGGGCCTTCCCGGTAGTTGAAGCCCAGTCGCATGGTCCAGTTGAGCCACTTCAGTTCCGAGCCGTCGAGGGTGAACGACGGGCCCTCGGGCTGGGTGATGTGCAGCGGCTTGACATCGGTTCGCGGTGTGATGCCCCGCACCGAGGGTACGTACTCGCAGTCCACCTCGGGTTGGCCGTAGGTGTGGACGTTGTCGATCTCCAGCAGTTCATGGGTGTTAACATCCACGACCAATTGAAGGCCGGAGACCGGATGGCCGTAGGGATTGCCCTCCGGTGTCGCCCGGACCCACAGATCGCACCAACCGAGCCTGCGGTTGGGGTACTTCTCTTTTCGTCGGAGCACGGCCCGGGCGAGTTCGACCGAAGCCGGCATCAGAGCCTTGGCGTATGCCCAGGTGTCGATCAAGATCAGGCTCATGTCGGTGTAACCGCGCTCAGCAAGCGCGGCGATCACATCGGGATGCTTGCGCATCGCCTCGTCGATCTCATAGAACTCGTCGAGGGTGAAGTTCGGCTGGACATCGGGGATGTGCTCGAAGGAGAGCACCGATCCGCCGATCAGATCGACGGTGGCCTCATAGGTCTTGTTCTCGTTGCGGTCCAGCAGCACCGCGAAGGACACGCGCGGCACGGCATCGCCAGGACGCCAGGCCTTGACGAAGCTCTTCTCGGGCTCCTTGAGTTCAATTGAGGTGAAACGCCATCCGTCCGCCACCCTGCCCTCGCTCCGGATGATCTCAGCGGTGCGCCCCAGCTCGTCAGCCGAGAGCGAGTCCAGTGGGTGCTGGGCCATGAAAGCCCTCCTTGACCGAGTTGTTGAGTCCAACGATTTCCAGGTAAAAAGAATCGACGTCGTGACAGAATCGACTTCCACATCTAAGCAAGTCGACCGGCAGGACATCGGTGTTCCCATGGTATCCAGCGTGTTCCGATCTCGCGGTCTTAATGGCATCCCAGAAGTGCGGACATTCTTCCGGACCAACGAGCAACCCATCTTCTTCGTCGGTCCCACGGCGTTCAATCTGCTGGGAATCGACCGGTGGGTGCGCGGGTTCGAGTACATCGTCTACCACGATTCGTGGGACTCGGCCCATCCGCGGGTGTTCACCCCAAAAAGCAAGCCCTACACCGAGTTCACCAGCTCCGAGGAAATCAACAATTACCTGCTGCGCGATCCCGAAGTGCAACGGCATATCGAATCACGCTGTGCAGCAACCGGATTGCGACCCATGATCGCGATGGTCTTCTTCGACGAGGAGACCGAGCAGATTTGCCGCGAGTTGGACTACAACCTGATCCTGCCGCCGGACTCGCTGCGCCGGCACCTCGACTCCAAGATCGTCACCACCCGACTCGGCGAAGAGGCCGGCGCCCCATCGGTGCCCAACGTGCTGGCCCGTGCCGACGACTACCAGCAACTGTGCGAACTAAGCGAGGCGGCAGGCCTGGGCTCGGATCTGGTGGTCCAGACACCCTATGGCGACTCCGGCAAGACGACGTTCTTCATCACCAGTGAGGCCGAATGGGACCGCAACAGCGAGAACATGATCGGCCAGGACCTCAAGATCATGAAGCGGATCAACAACCGGGCCGTGGCTGTGGAGGCCGTCAATACCGAGCACGGCACCGTCGTCGGCCCGTTCATGACCGACCTGACCGGATACCCCGAACTGACCCCGTACCGCGGGGGCTGGTGCGGGAACGACCTTTACCCCGAGGCGCTGTCGGAGGAGCACCGCAACACTGCGATCGGGCATGTGCGGCGCCTGGGCGACCGACTGCGGCAAGAGGGGTACAAGGGCTTCTTCGAGGTGGACGTGCTGGTCGACCTCGACTCCGATCAGGTCTATCTAGGCGAGTTGAACCCGAGGATTTCCGGCGCGTCGTCGATGACCAACGTCACCGCCGGCGCTTACGCCGATATTCCGCTGTTCCTGTTTCATCTGCTGGAGTTCATGGACGTCGACTACGAGGCCGACGTCGACGAGATCAACGAACGCTGGCGCGAACTGGCGGCCGTGGACGTGTGGGCCCAGCTGATCATGAAGGAGCCCAACGAGGCGGTGGAGCGGATCCTGGCCGCGCCGCCGACCGGCCGGTACCGGCTGACCGAGGACGGCGCACTGAACTTCATCGGTGTCACCAACGACTGGCACGACGTCACCCACGAGGACGAGTGCTTCTTCCTGCGCGTGTACGGCCCCGGGGATTACCGTTTCAAAGGAGCGGACCTGGGCATCCTGGTCACCAAGGGACGGATGCAGACCGACGAGGGTTTGACCAAGCGCTGCCGCCGCTACATCGACGGCATCCGGGCGATGTATGTGAGCGAACCCCTGCCCACCCCGCCGGCGGTGTATCCGATCGGCTTCGTGAAGTAACCCGTCAGCCGTGGCCGCGCTCGCGGCCGTTCAGCCGTGGCCGCGCTCGCGGCCCTCGACCACTCCGATCGGCCCGGTCAGCGCGGTCCGGTCGTGGCCCGGGCCGGACAGCCCGGCGAGGTGGCGGCCCGTCGCGGCGAACGCCCTGATGGTGTCGACCAGGTAGGACGGCGACTGGGCGCTCGGCCAGGACGACATCTTGACCGACACCGTTCTCGTCGCCCGGTCGACCACCACCATCTGGCCGTGAATGCCCAGGCAGACCTCGAGATCACCGACCGGCCCCGGCACGAACCAGAACTGGTTGCGGTACCAGCCGCCGGCCAGCGTCGCCTCGGAGGACGACGACGCGAACGCCCCGCGGATATCGGGGTCCAGGCTGCGGGACTGGGTGAGCCACTGGCTGGGCACCACCGGCACCTCGCCCGCATAACCGTCGTCGAGCACCATCTGCCCGAACCTGGCGATGTCGCGCGCCGTCGCCGACATCCCGCCGTCGTGAATCGCCGAACCCACTCCGTCGCAGGTGATTTCGGCCTCGAACTCAGCACCCATCGGTTGCCAGAGGAGTGTGGAGATCAGGTCCGCCATCCGCATTCCTGCGGCGCGCTCACAAACCCAGCCCAGCATGTCGGTGTCGGCCGAACGATAGACGAACGGCCCGCCGTGGTGGCTGACGGCCGTCATCGACGCGAGAAATGCGTACATGCCGCCGATGTACCCGGGGCTCAGGCCGGGCCGCCAGCCCATGTGCCGCTCCATCACCCGGACCTCGGCCTCCGGATTGGTGTACTCCTCGCGGAACAGCACCCCGGTCCGCATGTCCAGCAGGTCGCGCACGCTCGCCCCGCTGTATCCCGAACCAGTGACCTCCGGCACATAGAGATCGACGGGTTGATGCGGGTCGAGTTGACCTCGCCAGACCAGAACACCGGCGACGCAGCCGACGATCGACTTCGTCACCGACATCAGCAGGTGCAACGACTTCGGCGTCATGCCGCCGTAGTAGTGCTCAAAAACGATCTGGCCTTCATGCAGGATCACCACGGCGTCGGTCCAGGTCTCCTCGAGCACCGCCGCGAGGCTCGATACCTGCTCGCCGGCCCGGTGCACAGCCACCGCCGCCGGATCGAGCGTCGCGTAGCCGCGCGCCAGCGGTCGCGCCGGTGCTTCGCCGGTCGGAATACGCTGGGTGGGAATCAATTCCCGAAGGTGCTGAAAAGACCAGCGGTTGAACGGCGGGTCCTGCCAATTCACCAACGTGACGCGCGACTCCGGGCGGGTGGGGAACCCGGACATCAGCGGCACCTCAGACATGGCTTCACCCTATCCTCCCCCGCCTCGTTCCTCGGCGGGATCGTCAGGCGGCGGAACCCGATTGCCGCCCTCCTCCCCCGCCTCGTTCCTCGGCGGGATCGTCAGGCGGCGGACGTCACCCGGTAGACGTCGTAGACGCCCTCGACATTGCGTACCGCGTTGAGCACGTGGCCCAGATGTTTGGGATCGCCCATCTCGAAAGTGAAGCGGCTGACGGCAACCCGGTCATTGGACGTGTGCACCGACGCCGACAGGATGTTGACCTTTTCGTCGGCCAGCACCCGGGTGACGTCGGAGAGCAGACGGTGCCGGTCGAGTGCCTCGACCTGGATGGCCACCAGGAACACCGACGTCGGCGACGGCGCCCACAGCACCTCGATGATCCGCTCGGACTGCTGGCGCAGATCGGCCGCGTTGGTGCAATCGGTGCGGTGCACACTGACCCCTCCGCCGCGGGTGACGAAACCCATGATGTTGTCCCCCGGTACCGGGGTGCAGCACTTGGCCAGTTTGGTCAACGTTCCCGGTGCTCCCGGGACGGCGACCCCGGTGTCCTCGGTGTTGCGCTGACGCACCAGCATGGTGGTCGGCGTCGAGCGCTCGGCGAGTTCGTCTTCGGCTCCGTCGGCGCCGCCGAGTTGGGCCAGCAGCCGCTGCACAACGTGCCGGGCCGAGACGTGGCCCTCACCGACGGCGGTGTAGAGCGCCGAGACGTCGACGTAGCGCAATTCCTGGGCCAGCGCGGAGATGGCCTCGCCATTGACGATGCGCTGCAACGGAAGTCCGCCGCGGCGAACCTCGCGGACGATGGCCTCCTTGCCGGCCTCCAGCGCCTCCTCGCGACGCTCCTTGGCGAACCACTGCCGGATCTTGGCCTTCGCCCGGGGGGACACCACGAAGGTCTGCCAGTCCCGCGATGGCCCGGCATTGGGCGCCTTGGAGGTGAAAACCTCGACCACTTCACCGTTTTCGAGCTTGCGCTCCAGTGCGACGAGCCGCCCGTTGACCCGGGCGCCGATGCAGCGGTGCCCGACCTCGGTGTGCACCGCGTAAGCGAAATCCACCGGTGTGGAGCCGGCGGGCAGGGTGATGACATCGCCCTTGGGGGTGAAGACGAAGATCTCCTGGACCGCGAGGTCGTAGCGCAGCGACTCGAGGAACTCGCCGGGGTCGGCGGCTTCCCGCTGCCAGTCGAGCAATTGACGCATCCACGCCATGTCGTCGAGCTCTGTCGAGCTGTGCGGGTGTGGAACTCCGTTGCGGCCCTTGGCTTCTTTGTAGCGCCAGTGCGCGGCGATGCCGTACTCGGCGGTGCGGTGCATATCGCGGGTGCGGATCTGCACTTCCAGCGGCTTACCCTCCGGTCCGACCACGGTGGTGTGCAGCGACTGATACACCCCGAACCGGGGCTGGGCGATGTAGTCCTTGAACCGGCCGGGCATCGGCTGCCACAGCGAGTGCACTACACCGACCGCGGCGTAACAGTCCCGGATCTCATCGCACAGAATCCGCACCCCGACGAGGTCGTGGATGTCGTCGAAGTCGCGGCCCTTGACGATCATCTTCTGGTAGATCGACCAGTAGTGCTTGGGCCGCCCCTCGACGGTGGCGTTGATCTTCATGCGGCTCAGCGCGGTGCCGATATCGGCACGCACCTTGGCCAGATAGGTGTCGCGGGACGGGGCCCGATCGGCCACCAGTCGGACGATCTCGTCGTACCGCTTGGGGTGCAGGATGGCGAAGGACAGATCCTCCAGTTCCCACTTGACCGTCGCCATGCCGAGCCGATGTGCCAGTGGCGCAATGACTTCGAGTGTTTCCTTGGCTTTGCGGACCTGCTTCTCCGGCGGCAGGAAACGCATCGTGCGCATGTTGTGCAGACGGTCGGCCACCTTGATGACCAGCACCCGGGGGTCGCGGGCCATCGCGATGATCATCTTGCGGATGGTCTCGCCCTCGGCGGCGCTGCCCAGCACCACCTTGTCGAGTTTGGTCACGCCGTCGACGAGATGGCCGACCTCCTCACCGAATTCGGCGGTCAGCGCCTCCAGCGTGTACCCGGTGTCCTCGACGGTGTCGTGCAGCAGCGCGGCGACCAGGGTAGTGGTGTCCATGCCGAGCTCGGCCAGGATGTTGGCCACCGCGAGCGGATGGGTGATGTAGGGATCGCCGGACCGGCGGAACTGGGTGGCGTGGCGCTCCTCAGCCACGTCGTAGGCGCGCTGCAGGAACGTCAGATCAGCCTTCGGATAGATCTCTCGGTGCACGGCGACCAGCGGTTCGAGTACCGGGTTGATCGCACTGCGCTGGGCGGTCATCCGCCGTGCCAGGCGCGCCCGCACCCGGCGCGACGCACTGCTGGAGATCTTGGGCGTTTCGGCTCGCGATTCCCGGGCCGGCGGTTCGGGGGCCGCAGGTTCGGCCGGCTCGGCCAGTTGCGGCACGGTGGCGCCGCCCAACTCGTCCGCCATGCTCACCTCCCGGTCTGGGTGCCCGTGCTGCGAGGATATCGCGTTCTACAGGGTCTGCAGGGTGCGCACCGCCAGCGGGTTCAGCCGCTCCCGTCCGCCCAGAGCGGCCAGCTCCATCACCACAGCCGCGTCGGTCACCACCGCACCGGCCGCGACGAGCAGATCGCGGGCCGCGGCCACAGTGCCGCCGGTGGCCAAAACGTCGTCGACGACGGCCACTCGTCGACCCGTCAACATGATTCCAGCGGCCGGGATCTCCAGCGTCGCCGTGCCGTACTCCAGGGTGTAGCTGCGACTGTGGACCGGGGGCGGCAGTTTGCCGCCTTTGCGGATGGCCAGCACCCCGATGCCCAACCGGAGGGCGACCGCCCCGCCGAGCAGGAAGCCGCGCGCGTCGATTCCGGCGATGAGGTCGGCGCCCTCGACCAGCTCCGCCAGCGCGTCGGTGACCGAAGCGAACGCACGGTGATCGGCCAGCACCGGGGTCAGGTCCCGGAACACCACACCGGGTGCGGGAAAGTCGGGGACCACCCGGGTGAGTTCATCGATCACCGCGGTGACATCCCGCCCGGCGCCGGCGCCGCTCGCTGCGCTCACGGCTCCCCTGCCCCATCGTCGCCGCTCGCTGCGCTCACGGCTCCCCTGCCCAATTGTCGCCGCTCGCTGCGCTCACGGCTCCAGCCGCCACCGGTCCATGTTCCATCCGGCGCCCCACTTGGTTGGATTGGCCTGCACCCCGAACATCTTCTTGGCGGAGATGACGGTCCGCTGCTGTCGGTACAGCGGCAGCGTGGGCATCTCCTCCCACAGCATGGGCGCGGCATCGCCGAGCAGGCGCGCCTGCTCCTTCGGATCGGTGGTCACCGCCAGCGCGGCTATGATCCCGTCCACCTGTGGGTTGTTGTAGCCGGACAGGTTGTTGCCGTTGCCTGCGTGCAGGATGTAGGCGTCCATCGCGGTCGATCCGGTCGACCCGCTGCCCGACGCTCCGCCGATGCTGGACAGCAGCGCGTCGATCCGGCCGTCGCGCAGGGCCTGCGGTCCGACCGCTTCGGCGGTCACATCGACCACGGTGATCCCAGCCGTGGCGCACGACTGGGAGATGGCCGCGACGGCGGCAGCCAGCCGCGGGTTGGGGCTCTCGTATCCCAGGCGCACGGTCAGCCCTTCGCCCTGCAGCGCCCCGCGGGAGGCGTCGGGGTTGGCCACGTTGTACTGCTCGGCGAGCGGCCCGGTCTCCAGGATGCTGTAGGCGTCGTCGGTGACGGTGTTGATCCGGGTCTGGGCGATCGGCACACCGGCGTTGGCGGCGATCGCGTCACGCGGAACGCAGTGCGCCACCGCCTGGCGGGCCTCGGGCGTGGCCAGCGGGCCCTTCGCGCCGAAGATCAGCTGCTCGATACCGCCGGACGGGATCTCGCTGCGCTGATACTCGTCCGGGGCGGTCAGCGTTCCCGATGACCCGGTGGCGATGTCGACCACCTGGAAGGTGCCGTTGTTGATCCGGTCCTGGACGTCGACGCCCCGGGGCCACACCGTGATCCTCTTGGTGACCGGCTTGGTGCCCCACCATTTGTCGTTGGCGGTGAGGACCACCGCGCCCTCCGGTGTCACCGAGTCGATCTTGAACGTGCCCGACGATGGGAAGCGTTTGAGGTCGAGGTCCGGTTTGAGCTCCCAGATGGTGTTCCACGCGTCCGCGACCCGGCCGACGGCCGCCGGGTCGCCGGACTGCAGGGCCGCGGTGACGTCGATGCCGAGTTCGTCGGCGATGACGTGCGACGGCATCAGCGACGTGGCGGTGAACAGCTGGTTGTAATCCGAAATCGCCCGTATCGGAAGGAAATTCACCCGGGCCTTCTTCTGCCCCGGCTGGCATTCGATGCCCGCGATGTCGAGATACCCGGCCTGGCTGGCGCCGTTGAACCCGGGAAACCGCCCGGACAGCGCCGCCCAGGTGAGCACCATGTCATCACAGGTGACCGGCTTGCCGTCGGAATACACCGCGCTGTCGGAGATCTGGTAATCCAGCATCATCGGTTCGCGACCGGCCACCGTCACCGTGCCGAAGTCGTTGTCCGCCAAGGCTTGTCCGTCGGGGCCGTGCACGCTGAACCCGCCCAGCGTGCGGGCGAACGCCTGCGGTCCGGCCGACGCCGCGCCGGCCACGGTGTTGGTGTTGTAGGTGCGCAACGCCCCGTCGACGGCATAGTTGACCGACTCGACGGCCTTGTCCGCACATCCGCTCAGCCCCGCCGAGACGAGCAAGGTCAGGGCAGCGGCCAACGATGTGGCCGCCCGGCGCCTCAGAGCCACCGGCGGCCCTACCGTTCGCGTTTGCCGGACGGGCGGCGCGGGCGGATCGGCCGCACCGATGACTCCGTCGCGTCGCCGGACGCCGCGACGCCGACGCTTGCCCGCGCGGACACCGTCTCACGCTCGCCGACGACCGCGCTGCCCAGTTCGACCGGCGACCCGGAAGCCTTGCGGCGGTTGAGCACCCGGCGGGTGTGGGTGCGCACCTTCTCGGTGCGCTCACGCAGCGTGACGAGCAGCGGGGTGGCGAAGAAGATGGACGAATAGGTGCCGACGATGATGCCCACCAACTGGACCAGCGCGAGGTCCTTCAATGTGCCCACACCCAGCAGCCACACCGCGACGATGATCAGCGCCAGCACCGGCATCAGCGAGATGAGGCTGGTGTTGATCGAGCGCATGAAGGTCTGGTTGATCGCCAGGTTCGCCTGTTCGGCGAAGGTGCGGCGGGTGGTGTGCTCGAAACCCTTGGTGTTCTCCTCCACCTTGTCGAACACGATGACGGTGTCGTACAGCGAGAAGCCAAGAATCGTGAGCAGGCCGATCACGGTGGCCGGGGTGACCTCGAAGCCGATCAGCGAGTAGATCCCGGCGACGGTGACCATGTCCAGGCCCAGCGACAGCAGCGCCGCCATTGCCATGTACCGCTCGTAGCGCACCGTGATGTAGATCGTCACGAGCACCAGGAACACCGCAAGCGCGATCAGCGCCTTCTTGGTGATCTGGCCGCCCCAGGTCTCCGAGACCGCCGAGTCGCTGATGGCCTGCTTGCTTGGCTTGCCGTCGGTGCCCTTGGGCTGGAACTTCTCGAACAGCGCGTTGCGCAGCTGTTCGGTCTGCTCGTTGGTCAGGGTCTCCGACCGGATCTGCACGGTGGACGAGGCACCGTTGCCGACGACGACCACCGACTCCGGCGACTTGCCGATCGCCTTGGCGAAGGTCTCCCCCACGGCGTTGACGTCGGCCGGTCCGCTGGCCCCGGCCTGCGGGAACGACACCTTGGTGCCGCCCTGGAAGTCGATACCGAAGGTGAAGCCCTTGATCGCGATGCTCGCGGCAGCGATGGCCACGATCAGCGCGGTGATGGAGAACCACAGCTTGCGCTTGCCGATGACGTCGAACGCGCCGGTTCCGGTGTAGAGCCGGGTGAAGAAGCCGTGGCGCGGCACTTGCCCGCCGGACTCGATCGCTCTGCTCTCCAGATCGGTCGCACCGGACTCCACGTCGAGGATGTCCACGTCGTTGCCCTTGTCGGTCATCGGCTATCCCCGTCCCGTTCCGGCCACTGCAGAAACCTGTCCGGCCGCGCGGCGCTCGCGAGCGATCTGCTGAACCGCCCCCAGGCCGTTGAACGACGGCTTGGACAGCGTCGGCGACTTCGACGCCAGGTAGACCAGCGGCCAGGTCACCATGAACACCACGACGACGTCGAGGATGGTGGTCAGGCCGAGGGTGAACGCGAAGCCCTTGACCTGGCCGACGGCCAGGAAGTACAGCACCGCGGCGGCCAGGAAGCTGACCGCGTTACCCGACAGGATCGTCTTGCGGGCCCGAGCCCAGCCGCGCGGCACCGCAGAGCGGAACGAACGGCCTTCGCGGATCTCGTCTTTGATGCGCTCGAAGAACACCACGAAGGAGTCGGCGGTGGTGCCGATGCCGATGATCAGACCGGCGATCCCCGCGAGGTCAAGCGTGTAGTTGATGTACCTGCCCAGCAGGACCAGAATCCCGAAGACCATGGCGCCGGAGGCCACCAGGGACAGCGCGGTGAGCACACCGAGCGCCCGGTAATACATCAGCGAATACAGCAGCACCATCGCCAGGCCGATCGCGCCGGCGATCAGGCCGGCCTTCAGCGACGTCAATCCCAAGGTGGGAGAGACGGTTTCAGCCTCCGAGGAAACGAACGACAGCGGCAGCGAGCCGTACTTCAGGACGTTGGCCAGGGTCTTGGACGAGTCCGCGGTGAACGGCGGATCGCCGCCGGAGATCTGGGTGCGCCCGCCGGGGATGGCCTCGCGGATCTGCGGCGCGCTGACCACCTGCGAGTCCAGCGTGAAGGCGGTCTGGACGCCGATGTTGGCAGCGGTGAAGTCGGCCCAGGTCTTGGCCGCCTCCTCCTTGAACTCCAGGTCGACGACGTAGGCGCTGCTCTGGTCCATCCCGGAGGTCGCCGACTTGATCTGGTCACCACTGATGATCGACTTGTCCAGCACGTAGACGAACTTGCGATCCTGCGAGCAGGTCACCAGCGGCAGGTTGGGGTCGTCGTTGCCGGCCAGGATGTCCTCCTGGTCGCAGCGGCCGGCCATGTAGAGCACGGCGACGCGCATGACGCCCTGGTTGGTGCTCTGCCGCACGTTCTTCTCGTCCTGGATCCGCTTGGCCAGGCTCTGGTTCTTGTCCGGCGGGGGCGGCGGCGCCGGCTGGCCGGGGGCTCCCGACGGGGTGGGCTGGCCCGGCGGCGGGGGTGCCGGGGACTCGGAGACCGGGGCGGCCGGCGCGTCAGAGGCCGGGGGCGCCGGCGACTCGGACGGCGACGGCTCGGGAGTCGGCTCCTGCGGGAACGGACGCGGCTGCGGCGCAGGGGATGCGGGCGCCGGAGCGGGTTCGGCCCCGGGCGGTGGCGGTGGCGGTGGCGCGCCAGGTGGCGGCGGAGGCCCACCGGGACCACCCGGCCCACCCGGGGGTGCGCCCTCGGGACCCTTGAGTGAATCCTTGATGGCCTGCACCGGAATCGGCTGGCCGATCACCGGACGGACGAACAGCCGCGCCGTCTGGCCGAGGCTGCGGGCGTCGTTGCCGTCGGCTCCGGGCACGGTGATCACCAGGTTGTCACCGTCGATCACCACCTCCGAGCCCGACACACCGAGTCCGTTCACACGGGCGCCGATGATCTGCTGGGCCTGGTTGAGCGCTTCGCGGGTGGGCTTGGAGCCGTCCGGGGTGCGCGCGGTCAGGGTGACCCGGGTACCGCCCTGCAGGTCGATGCCGAGCTTGGGCTTCGCCTGCTTGTTTCCGGTCAGGAATACCAGCAGGTAGACGCCGATGAGCAGGGCCAAAAACAGCGCCAGGTAACGGTAGGGGTGCACCGGCGCCGGTGACGATGCCACGTGTGGATTCTCCTCGATGTATGCCGCGATCCGCCTGCGCGGACGTCATGGCTTCCCGCAAAGAGTACGGGTAGCGCCTGTGGTCCTTGCTTGTGGTTGGGCGCTTGTGGTCAGTCGCTGGTGGTTAGTTTC
Source organism: uncultured Actinomycetes bacterium (assembly GCA_903877095.1). Taxonomy (GTDB): domain Bacteria; phylum Actinomycetota; class Actinomycetes; order Mycobacteriales; family Mycobacteriaceae; genus Mycobacterium. The sequence continues at coordinate 34,554 of CAIRCP010000004.1, forward strand.
CGTTCAGGCGATCCGCGTCGGTCTCGGTCAGTTCGGTCGCCCGGCTCTCCACACCCGCCGTCTCCGGTTCGATACGGTCCCGGATCGCCAGCTTCATCCACCGGGTGACGACACCCGGGGCGATCTCCAGGTCCACATGGTCGTCGGTGATGCCGGCGATGGTGCCCTGCAAGCCGGAGGTGGTGTTCACCCGGTCGCCCACCCGCAGCGAATCCTGCAGGTCGATCGTGGCCTGCATGGCCTTCCGCTGCCGGCGCGACGCGAAGAACATAAAGGCGCCCATAATGATGATGAGGGGCAAGAAGCTCATAAGTTCCATGGCAGCGCGTGTCTTTCGTGTTGTTCGGGTTCGGGTCTTTCCCCCGCGGGCCCGCTGAACGGGCACCGCGGCTGTCCAGTCTGCCATTTAGTTCGCCCGCCGTTGCGCGGGCACCGGCGCGGCGGGGACGACAATGACCGTCATGGACCTGATCGAGACGTTGCGCAGCACCGGCGCAGTGCGTGAGTTCACCGGCGAGCCGGTCGCCGACGACGTCGTGGCGCGGGTGCTCGACAACGCCCGGTTCGCACCCAGCGGCGCCAATGCCCAGGCTTGGCACGTCGTCCTCGTCAAGGCCGACGACCTGAAGACCCGCCTGCGCGATCTATACCTGCCGGGCTGGCGCGATTACCTGGCGATGAGCGCTGCGGGCCTGCGCCCCTGGGCGCCGACCAATGACCCCGACGCCGAGTTCGCGGCGCTGGCCGCCGCCCCGGACGAGGTGTTCGCGGCGGCCGGGCACGGGTTCGCGGCTGAGCTGCACCGCTGCCCCGTGCTGCTGGTGGTGTTCGCCGACCTCGCCGCGCTGGCCGCGGTGGATCGCGATGCCGACCGGTATTCGTTCGCCGGCGGCGCATCGGTCTACCCATTCGTCTGGAGCATCCTGCTGGCAGCTCGAGCCGAAGGCCTCGGCGGAGTTCTCACCACCATGGCGATCCGGCAGGAGGACGACGTGAAACACCTCCTCGGCGCGCCGGATCAGTGGGCGGTGGCCGCTGTGGTGGCCCTCGGGCATCCCGTGCGGCCCGCACGGCGGCTGCGCCGACAGCCGGTGTCTGCCTTCGCCACGGTGGACTCGGTGCAGGGGTCGGCGCTGCCGGACGCCGGTCGGTTGCCACCGGACGGTTCGTGAAAGATCGCCCCTAGTTTCGAAATCTCTGTGACAGTGCCGTGACGCTGCGGGTTTCTTGTTGCGCGACGTGCCCGTCGGACTAGGCTCATCTCACCAATTCGTTCCGCGCGACGCGCCGTGCAGGAGACCACCGTGACCACTGTTGAACAGACCGTTGAGCAAACCCGCCGTATCGCCACCGCGATCCCCGGTCCCATCTCGGCCGAACTGAGCAAACGCAGAGTCGCAGCGGTGGCCAAGGGCGTCGGCTCCACCATGCCGGTGTTCGCCGCCCGGGCTGGTGGCGGCATCGTCGAGGACGTCGACGGCAACCGGTTCATCGACCTCGGCTCGGGCATCGCGGTCACCACGATCGGAAACGCCTCGCCCCGGGTGATCGACGCGGTCCGCGAGCAGGTCGCCGATTTCACCCACACCTGCTTCATGGTCACCCCCTATGAGAGCTACGTCGCGGTCGCCGAGCACCTCAACCGGCTGACTCCGGGTTCCTACGAGAAGCGCACGGCGCTGTTCAACTCCGGCGCCGAAGCGGTGGAGAACGCGGTCAAGATCGCTCGCCTCTACACCGGCCGTACCGCGGTGGTGGCTTTCGATCACGCCTACCACGGCCGCACCAACCTGACCATGGGCCTGACCGCCAAGTCGATGCCCTACAAGAGCGGTATGGGTCCGTTCGCCCCGGAGATCTACCGCGCGCCGATGTCCTACCCGTATCGCGACGGGCTGATCGACAAGGAGTGGGGCACCAACGGCGAGTTGGCCGCCGAACGCGCACTGACCGTCATCGACAAGCAGATCGGTGCCGCCAACCTGGCCGCGGTGATCATCGAACCGGTCCAGGGCGAGGGCGGATTCATCGTTCCCGCACCGGGATTCCTGCCGGCGCTGCGCGCCTGGTGCTCGGCCAACGACGTGGTGTTCATCGCCGACGAGGTGCAGAGCGGGTTCGCCCGGACCGGTGCGATGTTCGCCTGTGACGACGAGGGCATCGAACCCGACCTCATCATCACCGCCAAGGGCATCGCCGACGGGCTGCCGCTGTCCGGCGTCACCGGGCGAGCCGAGATCATGGACGCCACCCACGTCGGTGCGGTGGGCGGCACCTACGGCGGCAACCCGCTGGCCTGCGCGGCGGCACTGGCCACCATCGAGACCATCGAACTCGACGGTCTTCTCGACCGCGCCAAAGAGATCGAGCGACTGATGAAGGACCGGCTCGGCCGGTTGCAGGCCGACGACGACCGGATCGGCGACGTCCGCGGACGCGGCGCGATGATCGCCGTCGAACTGGTGAAATCCGGCACGGCAGAACCGGATCCGGATCTCACCAAGACCCTGTGCGGCGCCGCGCACGCCCAGGGTGTCATCGTCCTGAGCTGCGGCACGTTCGGCAACGTGCTGCGCTTCCTGCCCCCGTTGTCCATCAGTGACGACCTGCTGAACGAGGGCCTCGACGTGCTCGCCGCGATCCTCGCCGACATCCCGCGGTAAGGAAGCCGCGTCGACTCTGCGCCCAGAGCGGCCGACCGCGGCTGGAGTTGCCCTGGACGCAGCATCGACGGCCTTCTTTAGAGCAGTCCGGCCGCCAGCAGCACGACGGCAAGCAGCGGGAAGGCACCCTGGGTGACGGCCGCGCGGGCCTTGTCCGGCGAGGACCCGACCAGCACCAGCGCGGCGGCCAGCATCGAGCCGACGCCGGCGAAGACCAGAGCGGCGCCGACACTTCGGTGCCCGAGGACGACGAATACGATCCCGACCGCGGTGACGACGGCCAGGAACAGGTTGTAGAAGCCCTGGTTGAACGCCAGCATCTTGGTGGTCTCCGCCTCCTCGGCGGTGGTCCCGAACGTCGCGCGGGTTCGCGGTGCGGTCCACCGGAAAGACTCCAACACGAAGATGTAGACGTGCAGCAGCGCTGCGAGGCCGGCGAAGACAAGCCCTGCGGTAATCATTCGGTTCTCCGTATGTCAGGCGATCAGAGATCGCGGTCGAAAAGTCCTGGTTGTCCCAGCCCGCCGATGGCAGGCGGCGGCGTCATCCCCAGATGGGTCCAGGCCAGCGGGGTGGCGACCCGGCCGCGCGGTGTGCGCGCGATCATCCCGGCGCGCACCAGGAACGGCTCGCACACCTCCTCCACGGTCGCGGCCTCCTCCCCCACGGCCACTGCCAGCGTCGAGACGCCCACCGGCCCGCCGCCGAAGCTGCGCGTCAGCGCCGACAACACCCCCCGGTCGAGACGGTCCAGGCCGAGTTCGTCGACGTCGTAGATCGCCAGAGCGGCCTTGGCGACGTCGCGGGTGATCACACCGTCGGCCCGCACCTCGGCGTAGTCCCGTACCCGGCGCAACAGCCGGTTCGCGATCCGCGGGGTGCCACGGGAGCGCCGGGCGATCTCCGCACCGGCTTCCACCCCGAGTTCGATGCCCAGGATGCCCGCCGCGCGGTGCAGCACCTGTTCCAATTCGGCCGGCTCGTAGAAGTCCATGTGGGCGGTGAAGCCGAACCGGTCGCGCAGCGGCCCGGTCAGTGCGCCCGAACGCGTGGTGGCGCCGACCAGGGTGAAGGGGGCCACGTCCAGCGGGATCGACGTCGCCCCGGGGCCTTTGCCGACGACGACGTCGACGCGGAAATCCTCCATCGCCAGGTACAGCATCTCCTCGGCCGGCCGGGCGATGCGGTGGATCTCGTCGATGAACAGAACATCACCCTCGACAAGGTTGGACAGCATGGCGGCCAGATCCCCCGCCCGTTCCAGCGCCGGGCCGGAGGTGACCCGCAACGCCGAGCCCAACTCGTGGGCGATGATCATCGCCAGCGACGTCTTGCCCAGGCCCGGCGGACCGGAGAGCAGGATGTGATCCGGTGTGCCGCCGCGGTTCTTGGCGCCCTCGATCACGAGTTGGAGTTGCTCGCGCACCCGCGGCTGACCGATGAACTCACCCAGCGAGCGGGGCCGGAGGCTGGCGTCGACGTCGCCTTCGCCGACGGTCAGCGCCGCCGAGACCTCGCGCTCGGGAGCGTCGTCGTCGTTCTCCTCGAATCTGCCCATCGGCCGGCCGCTCTACTTCTTCCCCAGCATCGACAGCGCCGCACGCAGCGCGCTGGAGGTGGTCGCCTCCGGGTCCGCGGCGAGCACCTTGTCGCAGGCGTCCTCGGCCTGCTTCACCGGGAAGCCAAGGCCGACAAGGGCTTCCACGACCGGCATCCGGATTGCGTGACCGGTCGCCGAGGCCGCCGCCGAGCCTCCGGGCGTCGTGCCGATCTTGTCGCGTAACTCCAGAACCAGGCGTTCGGCGCCGCGTTTGCCGATGCCCGGCACCCGGGTCAGGGCGGCGACGTCGCCGTCCGACAGCGCCCGGCGCAGCGCTGCGGCGTCGTAGACCGCCAGGGTGGCCAGGGCGATCTTCGGGCCCACCCCGGAGACCCCGAGCAGCGTGGAGAACAGATCCCGGGCCTCGCCGTCGGCGAACCCGTAGAGCGTCTGAGAGTCCTCCCGCACGATCATCGCGGTGACCAGGCGCGCCTCGGTGCCGCGCCGCAGTGTGGCCAGCGTCGACGGGGTGGCCATGATCTTGTAGCCCACCCCGGCGGCCTCGACGACGACGTGGTCGAGGGCGATCTCGACCACCTCCCCGCGGACCGACGCGATCATGCCCGCACCGCTTTCAGCTTGGCCTCATACATCCGGCGTTGCTCGGCGGCGATCTGCTCGGCCTTGGCCATCCGGGCGATCATCGGCGCGCGCCAGCAGTGGCAGATCGCCAGCGCGAGCGCGTCGGCAGCGTCGGCAGGCGTCGGTTTCTGCTGCAGTTGAAGGATTTTCGTCACCATCGCGGTGACCTGAGCTTTATCGGCCCGGCCGTTGCCGGTGACCGCAGCCTTCACTTCGGTGGGGGTGTGGAAATGCACGTCGATCTCCCGGCGGGCGGCGGCCAATGCGATCACCCCGCCGGCCTGCGCGGTGCCCATCGCGGTGTTGGCGTTCTGGTTGGAGAAGACCCGTTCGATGGCCACCACGTCGGGCAGGTGGGTATCCATCCAGTGCTCGACGGTGTCGCTGATCGCCAGCAGCCGTTTGGCCAGCGGGTCCTCGGAGTCGGTGCGGACCACGTCGACGTCGAGGGCAATGACCTGTCGGGCGCTGCGGCTCTCGATCACCGACAGCCCGCAGCGGGTCAACCCGGGGTCGACTCCCATCACCCGCACATCCAGCCTTCCCGTCTACGAACAGCTGTTCGATACCATAACGGGGATAGGCGACATTCCGGCGCACAAACACACCGGGGTGACGACTCAGTGGCCGCCGTAGTCGAGGTCATCAACGATGTCCTCGAAGTGCCCGGTGCGCTTGGCCACCGAGCGTTTGGCCAGGGGCCAGCAGACGATGAGCACCGCCACCGAGATCAGACTGGTCCACACCTGTACCCGGCCGGCCGCGTCGAAGAGCATCACCACGACGACACCGATGACCGCCGCGATCACCAGGATCGCGAGCCAGGGGTGCAGCCACATCCTCAGCTTGAGCGCATCCCGCTGCTCAGCAGTCATCTTGTCGCGCAACCGCATCTGGGTCAGCGCGATGAACGCGTACACGAACAGCGCCACCAGGCCCGCGGAGTTCATGATGAAGTCGAAGATTCCGGTTGCGGGGGCGGCAAAGTTGACGGCGACGGCCGCATAACCGCCCAGGGTGGATGCCAGCACGGCCACGTACGGGACGCCGCGGGCGCGCTTGGCGACAATGCCCGGCGCGAAACCGTCGTCGGCCAGCGCGGCGAACATGCGCGCCGCGGAGTAGAGGCCGGAGTTGAGCACCGAGCACACGGCGGTGAGGATGACCGCGGTCATGACCACCGTGGCGCCGGGCAGCCCGAACAGGCCGAAGATGTAGGCGAACGGCGCGATCTCCTTCGGGTTGGGCAACTGGTTCCACGGCACAACGGTCACGATGATCAAGACACCACCGACGAAGAACAGCAGGATCCGCCAGATCACCGTGCTGGTTGCCTGCCGCACGCCTTTGGCCGGGTCGACGGATTCCGCAGCGGCCATCACAGCGATCTCGGTGCCGAAATAGGAGAAGATCACCAGCGCGACACCGGTGACGATGGGCCAGAGGCCATTCGGCGCGAATCCGCCGTGCTGCCACAGGTTCGGGATCGAGAAGTGCGACTTGGGCCACAGCCCGAAGATGTACAGCGTGCCGATGCCGAGGAACACCACAATGGCAAGCACTTTCACGCTGGCCAGCCAGAACTCGACCTCACCGAACGACCGCAGCGATATCAGGTTGGTCGCGGTGAACACCAGTAGCAACAGCACCGAGAACAGCCAGTTCGGCACACCTGGGAACCAGCCGTTCAGGATCGATCCTCCGACGACTGCCTCGAACGCGATGACGCCGACCCAGAAGTACCAGTACAGCCAGCCGACGATATAGGCCGCCCAGTCCCCCAGGCCTTCGCGGGCGTATTCCATGAACGACCCGACCACCGGCCGCGCGGCTGCCATCTCACCGAGCATCCGCATCGCGAGGAACACCAGCAGACCGCCGAAGAGGTAACTCAGCACGGTTGTGTCCCAGCGGCGGTGTAAATGAGGACGGACGTAGGTTCCTTCTAGAGCTACCAACTCAACGAAGGAAGGACTACGCCCGTGCCAACACGAGTATCACCTATCGAGAAGATCCGCGGCGAGATCGAC
>CAIRCP010000005.1 GCA_903877095.1 uncultured Actinomycetes bacterium
AGTCCCCGCGTCGTCAAACGCGCCATCTCCAAACACCGGGCCAAAGGCGACATCGACCGCAACAGCTACAAGATCGCCGTCGACGTCACCATCAACGGCCACTTGACAACCGGCCCATGAACTTAACTGAGCGACATTGCGATTAGGCCGGGAGCTGAGAACCAGAATTCCCTCTCATCGGTCTACCTTCCATTCGAGGAATGGTCACCGTGGATGCGGTCCAATCTTGCGGCCAGACCCCGAGCGGCCGCACGAGTGCGGGAGTCGGTTCGCACCGCCATCCTGAGCGAACTGGCGACCGCGAGCAAAGCAGTCCTCTCCGCTGAGGCACTGAGCACCTTCCCGTCCCGCTCCGTCGAGCAACTGCGCCACGATCTGGAATCAATCGGCTACAGCGACTTTCACGTAGTTCTCTACATTCGTGACCCGGCTGAGTATTACTTGTCGGTTATCCAGGAGAACTTGAAACAGCCCATCGACCCCCCGCTCGTCCTGGACCCCCTATCGTTCAGGTACCGATTCCGGGAGATCGCGGAAACATGGGCCCAGGTATTCCCGGGGCGGCTCCTGGTACGTAAATTCACCACCGATCCGCGCCACGATGTGATCGACGACTTCAACGCAGTGCTCCAGCAATCGTTGGGCGTGTCGCTGCCCAGGGTTGATGTCCGCTTGAACACCTCGCTGTCCGCCGAGGGCATGCAAATCCTTCAGGATTACCGGGAAACCTTCCGGCCGGACACCGTCCTCATGACGCCCGATGTCCGGCAAATCACCAGTTTCCTGGGTCAGTCGATCGAAAAGGTGCCGCAGACCCGCCCCGTACTCAAACCAGCCGTCGCCGATGCGATTCGCGCCAACCACCGGGCTGACGCTGAGGCAGTTCACTGCCGCTACGGGGTGGATTTGGGTCTGGACGGTTACAGTCCGGCGGGCACTGCGTCGACTCGGCAGTCATATCGTGTCGAAGACATCGTGTCGCTGGTGGACCCTCAAATCGTCAACCAACTTCTCTTGCTGCTTGCCAACACCGAATTGGGCCGGTCGCCCGCCGTGCGGTCGCTGCCCCGACCAATCGTCGTCAGGTCGCTACCACGACGTACGGCCGCCTGGGTCTACTGGAGCATGCCTCCGTCCCTACGGCCCAACTTTGTCGCAGCCAGGTTTCAGGGAACCAGAAGGCGGCAACGAGGACGCTTGATAACTTGACGCCATGGGAGTTCCCGGCCCCTCGGTGAGCGGGCGAGCCGTTGTGACCGGAGCTACCCGCGGTATCGGCAGAGCCTTGACGACCGAGTTGGCCGCCCGCGGCTACAACCTGATTGTCACCTCGAGAAGTGAGCAGGCACTCGACGAACTCGCCGCGAGGCTGAGCCAGCGCTATGGAGTGATCGTCGAGGTGCTTGCGGCGGACTTGGCCGACCCCGTCCAGCGTGACCAGTTGGCAGGAGAGCTAGCCGGACGGGAAATCTCGATCCTGTGCGCTAACGCCGGCGGCACCGGCGGAGGCGCCCCCGTCGGACAACGCGCCCCCGCGTCGGGAATCGCGGAAGTGCAACTCAACGTATTTGGGGGGTACGAACTCGTCCAGGCCGTCCTGCCCGGGATGCTCGCCCGCCGCGCAGGGGGAATCCTGGTATCCGGATCGGTGGCGGGCAACTCCCCGATACCCAACTTCGCCACGTACGCGGCGAGTAAGGCCTTCGTCAACACCTTCACCGAATCGCTGCACGTCGAAACCCAAGGCAGTGGAGTGCACGTCACCCTCTTGGCGCCCGGCCGATTACGCACGACGTCCCACGAACGCGAGCAGGCCTCGCTGGTCCCGGGCTTCGTGTGGACCTCCGCGGAGTATGCCGCTGCGATGTCGCTAGAAGGATTGGCGCGCAACAAGATGCGGGTTGTCCCAGGGCTCCATGCCAAGGCGGTATCGGCGGCCACCGGGTACGCCCCGCGGTTGATCGCAGGCAAGGCGTGGAGGCTTACCCGGCGTTGCCGCTAGGACCCCAGCCGACGGAGCCAGGTGCCGACGGTCTGCCCAATCGCGGAGCCGGAACTCTAGTCTGGTGAAGTGACCCCGGCAGTGTCAAGCGGTCGACGAGCATCACGAAAAGTGCCCGCGAAACACCCTCGGTGCCTCAGATAGGAATGCCCGCGAAATGGTGACGCTCGCCAGGCATGAGGAGTGTGTTGTCGGCGTCGTCGCGTGCGGAGATCACCAGCAAGTTCGCCAGG
>CAIRCP010000006.1 GCA_903877095.1 uncultured Actinomycetes bacterium
CCGGCCACCGATGAGACATCCCACAGATCGCCCTGCGAATCCGAATTACCCTGCACGACAACATTATCGCAGGTCAAGCACCAAAAACCGGATCAACACAGCGACTGGTGCACTACCGGATTGTTCAGCAGACTCCTAGGCGCCTTCGGCTGCCAGGTAGTCAATGACCTCGCCTGAGCACGTCCCCGAGAGATCGCAGTGGTACTTGCACGCGTTGAGATGCTGATGGCACCACGACTCCTTGCCGGAAGCAAGGGAGTCCGCGTAGTCCTTACTGATGAACTTCGCGATCCGCCGTTCATCGGCCGCCTTTTTACCGTCCTGAGACTGCGCCGAGTTGCCAGGATGCTCGCCGGCCACAACGTCATTGCAGTTGAGGTCGACCAGAACGGTGTAGCCCGACCTCCTGCCGCTGGTATCCAAGAAGTTAGCCCGGCGGGAGCCGATGATGATGCATCTCTCCGTCGGCAGATAGCTGCCCTCACGGCTGGAGATCACGATGGAACCGCCGTTGGAGGTGATGCTCTGCTGGGCTTTCTCGTAGGTCATGCCTTTGTACTCATTGTTCGCGCCGGCCAAGCCCGACCCGAAAACCAGTGCCAGCGCGGCCGCAACGCCAACACCGCTGCTCAGGGATTTCTTCACCGCTACAACCTCCGCTTTTTCAAGGCACTACCCCCAGTTATCGCGAATATACCGCCCACCCGTTACCACTGCATCACCGATAGACACACCGCATTGCAGCGCCACTTGAATGTCACTCGCAGACACAGATATATTGATGCAACCACGAGGTACTGGATACCGGAGGACCCATGTCCCAAGAGTTCACCAACGTCGACTTGTTGCGCGAGCTTGAGCCCGTCGCCGAGAAGCTGATCAATCGGCATATGTCCATGTTCAAAGATTGGAGCCCGCACGACTACATCCCCTGGAAAGAGGGCAAGAACTACTACGCCCTGGGTGGCCAGGACTGGGATCCCGATCAGGCCAAGCTCTCCGAGGTGGCCCGGACAGCCCTGGTGCAGAACCTGCTGACCGAGGACAACCTGCCCGCCTACCACCGCGAGATCGCCATGAACTTCTCGATGGACGGTCCGTGGGGCTACTGGGTCAACCGGTGGACCGCTGAGGAGAACCGCCACGGCATCTCGATCCGGGACTACCTGGTGGTCACCCGCAACTGCGACCCCGTCGAGCTCGAGGAACTGCGCGTCGAGCAGATGACCCGCGGCTTCTCCCCCGGCCAGAATCAGCAGGGCGATCTGTTCGCCGACAACCTGTTCGACTCGGTCATGTACGTCAGCTTCCAGGAGCTGGCCACCCGGGTCTCGCACCGCAACACCGGCAAGGCCTGCAGCGATCCGGTGGCCGAACAGCTGCTGGCGCGGATCTCCAACGACGAGAACCTGCACATGATCTTCTACCGCGACGTCAGCGCGGCCGGGCTGGACATCGCCCCGAACATGGCGATGTCCTCGCTCTACCGAATCCTCAAGAACTTCAAGATGCCCGGATACACGGTTCCGGAGTTCCGGCGCAAGGCGGTCATCATCGCGATGGGCGGGGTGTATGACCCGCGGATCCACCTCGAAGACGTGGTCATGCCGGTGCTCAAGAAGTGGCGGATTTTCGAGCGTGACGACTTCACCGGCGAGGGCGCCCGGCTGCGCGACGAACTCGGCAAGCTCATCGAGGAGCTCGAAGAGACCTGCGTGAAGTTCGAGGAGGCCAAGGAGCGCAAGCTCGACCGCGACGCGAAGCTCGCCGAAAAGCGTGCTGCCAAGGCGGCTCTGGCGGGAGCTTCGGCATAGCCCGAGAACAGGCACCGTCAACCGGGCTGCGGATCGGGTCCCTGACCCTCCGCAGCCCGGTTGTTTTGGCGCCCATGGCCGGGGTCACCAACGTCGCCTTCCGCACCCTGTGCCGAGAGCTCGAACAGGCCCGGGCGGGCACGGTCAGCGGGCTGTACGTCTGTGAAATGGTGACCGCCCGCGCCCTCGTCGAGCGCCATCCGGTCACGGTGCACATGACCACCTTCGGCCCGGATGAGGCCCCCCGTTCGCTGCAGCTCTACACCGTCGACCCCGAGACGACCTACCGGGCGGCGAAGATGATCGTCGAGGATGACCTTGCCGACCACATCGACCTCAACTTCGGCTGCCCGGTCCCCAAGGTGACCCGCCGCGGCGGGGGCGCGGCGATTCCGTACAAACGGCGGCTGTTCGGGCAGATCGTGGCCTCGGCGGTGCGGGCCACCGAGGGAACCCCGGTTCCGGTGACGGTGAAGTTCCGGGTCGGCATCGACGAGGCCCACCACACGTTCCTCGACGCCGGCCGGATCGCCGAGCAGGAGGGCGCGGCCGCGGTGGCGCTGCACGCCCGGACCGCGGCGCAGCGATACTCGGGCTCGGCAGACTGGAATCGGATCAGCGAACTCAAGCACGCCGTCACCACCATCCCGGTTCTGGGAAACGGCGATATCTTCGAGGCCGGCGATGCGCTGGCGATGATGGCCGCTACCGGCTGCGACGGCGTCGTCATCGGTCGCGGATGCCTCGGCCGTCCGTGGTTGTTCGCGGAGTTGTCCGCCGCCTTCAACGGAACGCCGCTACCGACACCACCGACGCTGGGCGAGGTCGCCGACATCATCCGCCGGCACGGGGCCCTGCTGGCCGCCCATTTCGGCGAGGACAAGGGCATGCGTGACATCCGCAAGCACATCGCCTGGTATCTGCACGGTTTCCCGGCCGGCTCCGACCTGCGCCGCGCATTGGCCCTGGTGCGCATCCAGGAGGAGTTGAGCCGACTGCTCGATCTGCTGGAGCCCGACGTGCCCTTCCCAGCCGCTAGCCACGGACCCCGGGGACGGCAAGGTTCAGCGGCGTCGGTAAGCCTGCCGGAAGGCTGGCTCGACGATCCGGACGATTGCACGGTGCCTGTCGATGCCGATGTGATGAATTCCGGCGGCTGAACTTCAGACCTGATCGGCTAGCAGGATCACAGGTTCGCTCAGTACGATGGCCCTTCAGTGGTGGACCACGATCCGAATCCAGGTGCCAAGAAATCAGCACCGCCGTTGTGCGGCACAACTATGCGCCCATGATCAGTTGAGCCGGAGGCTGTCAGGAACATGAGTGACGGCGAGAACGCCACTCCTGGCCAGGACCGCGCACCCGGCGAGCGAGGAGAAGCGCGGCCGATCCGCGGGTATCCCGCGTCAGCCAGGGCGCCGTGGGAGCGCGCCCCGATTCCTCGACCCGGCGGGCAGGAGCGCAGCGACCCGGGAAACAAACCCAGCGGGCAGGGGAACCACGCCCCCACCGGAAACCACAGCGAAGGCGTTGCGGTCGCCGACTTGATCGCCAAAGTCACCGGCGCCCCCGGCATCAACCCCGTCACCCGGCGAAGCGTCGACGTCACCCCCTCCGATGATGCGACCGTCCCGATTCCGGTCGCTGATGAAATCCCGGACCTTGCGGCACTGGCCCGCACCCGGCGCCCTCACGTCGCCCCGGAAAGCCCTGCGCCTGCCTACCCGGCGGCGGCGCCGCCTGGCCAACCACCCCGACCGCCGGCGCCTCCGGGCGGGGCAACTGCACCCACCCCGTCCCGCCGTCGGCCTGTGCTGATCGTCGGCCGGGTGGCCACCGCGCTGATCGCGGTGCTGGCCCTGGCCATCACCGGCGCCGCCTGGCAGTGGCAGTCAGCCAAGAACAAATTGCTCAACACCGTCGCCGCCCTGGACCCGAATTCGAGTGACATCCGCGACCCGAACGGCCAGATCGGCGACGAGAACTTCCTCATTGTCGGGGTGGACAGCCGAATCGGGGCGAACTCCGAGATGGGCGCCGGCGACACGACGGTCGCTCAAGGTGCCAGGTCGGACACCATCATGCTGGTCAACATCCCTGCCAGCAGGAATCGGGTGGTCGCGGTCTCTTTCCCGCGCGACCTGGCTATCGCCCCGATGAATTGCCAGGCCTGGAACCCGGAGTCCGGCAAGTACGGCCCCGTGTACGACAAGGACTCCGGGGAGTGGAGCGACAACGAGCGCCAGACGGAGACCAAGCTCAATTCGGCCTACGCCCTGGGCGGGCCGAAGTGCCTGGTGAAGGTCGTCCAGAAGATCTCCGGCCTGGCGATCAACCGCTTCATGGCGGTGGATTTCTCCGGGTTCGCGAGGATGGTCGACGCACTGGGTGGGGTCGAGGTGTGTAGCACCACCCCACTGGACGACGCCGAACTGGGACCGGTGTTGACCACTGCAGGCCGCCAGAAACTCGACGGTCACACCGCCCTGAATTACGTGCGTGCCCGTTCGATCGCCTCGGAAGGCAATGGCGACTACGGCCGGATCAAACGACAGCAGATGTTCCTGTCCTCGCTGCTGCGGTCGATGATCTCCTCGGAGACCCTGTTCGACCTCGAACGTCTCGACGAAGTGGTCAACACCTTCATCGATGACAGCTATGTCGACAACGTTCAGACCCGCGACCTGATCCGCCTCGGCCAGTCGCTGCAGGGCATCAATGCCGGACGCATCACCTTTGTGACACTGCCGACCACCGGCGTCGCCGACGGCGATGGCAACGAAGTGCCGCGTACCGAGGACGTGCGCAGGCTTTTCGACGCGATCATCGAAGACGAGCCACTGCCCGGCGAGAACGACCTCAACGAGACGATCAGTCCGCACACCGAGACCAAGAAGACGAGCACCTCCAGTAGCGAAACATCAACAAGTTCAACGGATTCCACGACAACGTCAACAACGGACACGACCAGCACGACCAGCACGACCAGCACGTCGACGTCCACTGAACCGGCCACGACGACCACCGAAGAGGTGAAGGCGGTGGCGGCCGACCCGCGTGACGTCACCGTCGAGGTCGCGAACGGCACCGAGCGGACGGGCCTCGCCACATCGGCGGCGAAGGAGTTCGAGCTGTACGGATTCACCGTCCGGGAACCAAACACCTCGTCTGAATGGAGTGACGTCACCACTACGGCGGTGTACTACTCGCTGGGGAACGAACAGGCGGCAGCCACCGTCGCCGCGACGCTGCCGGGCGCCACAATCGAGCGCATCGACGGGCTGGGCGAAGTGGTTCAGGTGGTGCTCGGCACCGACTTCACCGCCGTTCGGTACCCACAGGCCAGCGGCACCCCGCTCAATGTGAGCGTCACCCATGCCGGGTCCAGCACGCCGACCAAGCTGCCGACAGACCTGACGGTGATCAACGGCGCGGATGTCAGCTGCGAGTAGCCGCTGATTCACCAGCCGTTCAGCATTTCGGAACCTACGCGCAGCATGCGCGCAAGTACGCTGAGACGATGCGGACTGCGTACCACGAACAATTGGACGCGTTGATCCACCAGCTGGCCGAGATGTGCCGGCTGGCCGGGGTCGCCATGGAGCGTTCAACGCAGGCCCTGCTTCAGGCAGACCTGGTGCTCGCCGAGCAGGTCATCGGCGACCATGAGCGGATCTCCTCGGCCAGCGCACGCGCCGAGGAAGCGGCCTTCGTTCTGTTGGCCCTGCAGGCACCGGTCGCCGGTGACCTTCGGTCCATCGTCAGTTCGATCCAGATCGTCGCCGACGTCGAACGGATGGGGGCGCTGGCTCTGCACGTCGCCAAGATCGCGCGGCGCCGGCACCCTCAGCACACACTGCCTGAAGAGGTCAACGGCTACTTCGCCGAGATGGGCCGAGTGGCGGTCGATCTCGCCGAGAGCGCCGCCGAGGTGCTGATCTCCCGCGATCCCGAGAAGGCACGCCGGATCCGCGAGGACGACGACGCGATGGACGATCTGCACCAACATCTATTCACCGTGATGATGGACCGGGACTGGAGGCACGGCGTCGCCGCAGCGGTAGACGTGACGCTGCTGGGCCGGTTCTACGAACGATTCGCCGATCATGCGGTGGAAATCTCACGCCGGGTGATCTTCCAGGTCACCGGCCATCTTCCCGCCGAAGAAGAGATTGCGACCTACTGAGTAGCGGGATCAGCCGAACCGGCCGGAGATGTAATCCTCGGTAGCCTTCTGGGTCGGGTTGGAGAAGATCTTCCCGGTTTCGTCCATCTCGATCAGGCGGCCCGGTTTGCCGGTGGCCTCGAGATTGAAGAATGCCGTCTGGTCGCTCACCCGGGCGGCCTGCTGCATGTTGTGCGTGACGATGACGATGGTGAAATCGCGCTTCAGTTCGGCGATCAGGTCCTCGATGGCCAGAGTCGAGATGGGATCGAGGGCCGAACACGGCTCGTCCATCAGCAGCACGTCTGGTTGGACGGCGATGGCCCGGGCGATGCACAGGCGCTGCTGCTGGCCGCCGGAGAGCCCGCCGCCCGGTTTGCCGAGTCGGTCCTTGACCTCGTTCCACAGGTTCGCGCCCCGCAACGACCGCTCCGTGGTCTCGTCGAGCAGGGCGCGGTTACGCACCCCCTGCAACTTCAGCCCGGCGACCACGTTGTCGCGAATCGACATGGTGGGAAAGGGATTCGGCCGCTGGAAGACCATGCCGATGGTTTTGCGGACACCGGTCGGATCCACCCCCGGAGCGTAGATATCCGCACCGTCGAGCAGCACCGAACCTTCCACCCGGGCGCCGGGAATCACCTCGTGCATGCGGTTGAGTACCCGCAACACCGTGGACTTGCCGCATCCGGACGGCCCGATGAACGCGGTCACACTGCGCGGCGGGATCGCCATCGTCACATCGGTGACGGCCTTGAACGATCCGTAGTAGATGTTGACGTCTTTGAGGTCGAGTCGCTTTGCCATGGGTCTTCCTAAATCTTCTTGGGAGCGAAGAACTTGGCGAGCAGGCGGGCTCCGATGTTCAGCGCTGCGATGAGCAGGATCAGGGTGAGCGCCGCGGCCCAAAGGCGATCTGTGGGAACCGGATTGGCGCCCGCACCCGCCGACGTCTGGTCGTACATCATGCCGGGGAGCGAGCCCATGAAGCCGGAGAACATGTCGAAGTTCATGGCGTGCGAGTAGCCCACCAGGATCAGCAACGGCGCAGTCTCACCCATGACGCGGGCAAGTGCCAGCAGGACGCCGGTCACGATGCCGGACAACGCCGTCGGGATGACGACGCGGACGATCGTCTTCCATTTCGGCACACCGAGCGCGAAACTGGCTTCCCGTAGGTCCATCGGGACGATGCGCAGCATCTCCTCGGTGGAACGCACGATCACCGGAATCATCAGCAGAACCAACGCCAGCGACACCGCGAAGCCGGACCGCTGGAACCCCAGCGTCGCCACCCACAAGGCGTAGACGAACAGCGCTGCCACGATCGAGGGAACACCGGTGAGGAT
Organism: uncultured Actinomycetes bacterium; assembly: GCA_903877095.1. Lineage (GTDB taxonomy): Bacteria > Actinomycetota > Actinomycetes > Mycobacteriales > Mycobacteriaceae > Mycobacterium. The sequence continues at coordinate 7,329 of CAIRCP010000006.1, forward strand.
GTCGACCATGAAGGTGGTGAGCTTGCCCAGCCTCGAGCCGCCGCCGTACTCCACCAGGTAGATGCCAACGAGCACCCCGATCGGGATCGAGATGGCCGCGCACACCGCACCTTGCAGCAGAGTGCCCACCAAGGCGTGATAGACACCGCCGCCGGGCGCGAACGCGGTCATGCCGGCCTGGGAGTTGGTCCACCACGTCGAATTCAGCAGCAGGCGGTAGCCCTTGGACACCACCGAGTACAGCACCCAGATCAACGGCACGATGGCGACGGCCACCGACAGCGTCACCAATACCGTCGCGCTGGTGTTGGCGAGTTTTCGCCTGAGGCTGATCTGGCTGAAGACCGGAGCCTTACCCGAAGCGTCGATCGTCGACGTCACGCGGACCTCCTCGCCACCGCGGCACGCGCGGCCGAATTCACCACGAAAGTCAGGATGAACAGCACCAGGCCGGCGGCGATGTAGGCGCCGGCCTTGTATTGGTCGTTGAACTCGGCCGCGGCGGCAGCGATTTTGCTGGCGAAGGTGTAGCCGCCATCGAACAGCGACCAGCCGAAGGCCTTCTGAGTGCCGCGCAGGATGATCAACAGAGCGACGGTCTCGCCCAGCGCGCGGCCCAGTCCGAGCATGGCGCCGCTGATGTAGCCCGACAAGCCGAAAGGCAGAACGGTGGTCTTGACGACCTCCCACCGCGTCGCACCCAGCGCCAGTGCCGCCTCGATCTGACCCTTCGGGGTCTGCGCGAACACCTCTCGGGCCACAGCGGTGATGATCGGCAGGATCATCACCGCCAAGACGATCCCGGCGGTGAAGATCGTTCCGCCGCCGGCCACCGACGCGTTTCCGGTGGAGAACAGGAAGATCCAGCCCAAATGGGCGTTCAACCACATCGCCAGCGGTTTGATCACCGGCGCCAGCACGTACAGCCCCCACACGCCGTAGATGATCGAGGGCACCGCGGCCAGCAGATCCACCGTGTAGCCCAGCGGCCCACTGACGCGCCTCGGCGCGTACTGCGTCAGGAATATCGCGATCCCCAACGCAACCGGCATGGCCAGAACCAGCGCGAAAAACGACACGAAAACCGTCACCTGCAACAGGTCCAGGATGCCGAACCGCATGTGGGCGGTGTCGGTCGTGAGCCAGTTCCCGGTGTAGGTCAGAAAGTTCGCGTCGTTGCGCGCCAGGGCGGGCACAGCCCGCCACACGAGGAAGAGGGCGATCGCGGCGATGAGCGTGATGACCAACAGCCCGGAGCCTTCTGCCAGCGACCGGAAAACCCGGTCTCCGATTCGCTTCCGGCCGTGCCCGGACGGATCGGTCGGGATAGCCGGACTGCGCGGAAACGGCTCGGCCAGCGTCTCTCCCGAGCCGGCCGTGACCGGATCAGGCCCCTGGTCGTCCACCGTTATCCCATCGCTGAGGTTGCGTTCTATCGTCACCGCGATCAGCCCCCTTCGTCGGCGGAATTACTGAATTGCGCTGACAGCGGTCAGCAACCGCTGCTTGAAGGCGTCCGGCAGTGGGATGTAGCCCGCCGCGGACAGTCCGGCCTGGCCGTCGTTGGCCGACACCGTGAGGAACGACTTGACGGCCCCGGCCGTATCGGCGGGGTAGCCCTTCGAGCAGACGATCTCGTAGGTCGCCAGGACCAACGGGTAGGCACCGGGGGCGGTCGTGCCGTAGATGGAGTCCAGGTCGAGCGCCAGGTCATTGCCCTCAGCGGCGAACTTGGCACCCTCGATGGACTTTCCGGCCGAGGCGTCGGTGAGTTCGACCGCCCCGGAACCGGTGTCGATCTGCGCCATCGGCAGCCCTGCCTGGGTGACGAAGCCCTTCTCGACGTAGCCGATGGCGCCCGGGGTGGCCTGCACGGCCTGAACCACACCAGCCGACTTCTGGGCGCCCTCGCCCGCACCGCCCTGGAACTCCTTACCGGCACCCTTGGTCCAGCTGTCCTTAGCCGCCGTGCCCAGATACTTCTGGAAGTTGTCGGTGGTGCCGGAAGAGTCCGAGCGGTAGATCGGAACGATCTTGGTGTCCGGCAGCGTCGCCCCGGCATTCAGCGCGGCGATCGCGGGATCATTCCAAGTGGCGATGGCGCCGGTGAAGATCTTGGCCAGCACGTCGGCGTTGATGACGAGTTTGTCCACGCCCGGCAGGTTGTAGGCCAGCGCGACCGGCCCGAAGACCAGTGGCAGGTTCCACGCCGGGTTGCCGCCGCACCGCTTTGCGGCCTGCTCAGGCTGATCCTTGGACAGCGGCGAGTCGGACCCGGCGAAATCGACCTGGCCGGCGATGAACTGGTTCACCCCGGCGCCCGAACCGGTCGGGTTGTAGGCGAGATTCTTGCCCGGGCACTTCTGGCCCCACACCTGGTTGAACACCCCGACGGCGTTCTGCTGGGCGGTCGAACCCTCGCCGCTCAGGGTGTTCTTGCCACCGCAGTCCGCCGATGCGGAGGCCGACCCACCCGCGGAGGCCGCGGTGGTCGACGTGGCGGCGGTGTTGTTATCGCTGCCGCATGCGGCGAGGCCGGCGACGGCGATCGCCGAGGCTGCCACGGCGATCGATTTCCCGAGATTGGAGAAGTGCACGTTGGTCTCTTTCTGTGAACGGGCGACTACCGCCGAAACCTATTCGGGCGGAGTAGCCGGATCGCAGATGCCCGGTAAACGGACGGTGAACACGGAGTGGTTGCAGGTCAGGACGCCGAGAACGCGGTGTCTACGACTGCCGGGACGAATCCGAGGCCCTCGTATGTCCTGATCGCCGCGGCGTTGTCGGACTCCACGTAGAGGATGACCGTCGCCTCGTCACGATCCCGCAGTCGCCGCGCCAGGTGTTCGAGCCCGATCAGGGTCAGCGCCCGGCCGAGTCCGCGGCCCTGGGCCGACGGGTCCACCCCGAGTACGTAGACCTCGCCGGCTCCGCCGTCGTGAACCTTGGTCCAGTGGAACCCCAGCAATTCACCACTGTGATCGTCGAAGGCCAGGAATATCCCCTCGGGGTCGAACCACGACTCGGCGGCCCGCGCCGCGATGTCGGCCTGAGACCAGCCGCCCTGTTCGGGATGCCACGAGAAGGCCGCGTTGTTGACCCTCAGTAACTCGGCATCGTCCTCGGGGCCGCCGTAGGTTCTCATCGAAACATTCTGCGGCACAGCAGATTCCGGGATGTCTCGGAGGTGCAGTTCCATCTGGATGAGTTGCCGGACCGCCTCCATGTTCGAAGCCTCTGCCAGCGCCCGGGCGGCCGGCAGGGTGCCGTGCGCCCATAACCGCACTCCGGGCCCGCGCCGTTCCACCGCCGCGCGCACCAGGGCCGCGCCGACGCCGCGCCGGCGGGCTTCGGGATGCACCACCAGTTCAGCGACGGCGGAGTCGGGCGAAAGACTCAGATAGCCCACCACGGAGCCGTCCGGATCGGTGGCCAGCAGGTGATCGGCGCTGGGTGAATCCAATTGGCGCAGAACCTGTTCGCCGACCGGGGCGACGCCGTCGGCGACCGTAGCCGCTTCGACGAGTCGGCGCACGCCCTCCTGTTCCGCCGGCGACAAACCGGTCCGCCAGTGCGGTTCGATCACTGCCCGCGCAGCACCGGGGCCGGGATGCCGGATTCGGCTCTGCCGTGCCCGTCCGTATCGACGTCGGCGGCATCCGCGTCGTCCTCGGCGTTGGCCGACCGGCCACGCGCCGGACGGACCGCCTTGTAACCGACGTTGCGGACGGTGCCGATCAACGCCTCGTACTCGGGCCCCAGCTTGGCTCGGAGTCGCCGGACGTGGACGTCGACGGTCCGCGTGCCACCGAAAAAGTCGTAACCCCATACCTCTTGCAGCAGTTGGGCTCGGGTGAAAACCCGGCCGGCATGCTGAGCGAGGTATTTCAGCAATTCGAACTCTTTGTAGGTCAGGTCGAGCGGGCGGCCGCGCAGCCGCGCGGTGTAGGTGCCCTCATCGATGACGAGTTCGCCCAGGCTGACCTTGCCCACACTCTCCTGGTTGGCCAGGCCGCCGCGCCGGCTGACCAGCAACCGCAACCTGGCGTCGATCTCCGCCGGACCGGTGCCCGGCAGCAGAATTTCGTCGATACCCCATTCGACGCTCACGGCCACCAGGCCGCCTTCGTTCACCACGGCGACCACCGGGACCGGCGCGCCCGTCGTGCCGAGCAGACGGCACAGGCCCCGCGCGGCGGCGAGGTCGGTGCGTGCGTCGACGAGAGCGATGTCGGCAGACCCGGCTTCCAACAGCGATGCAACCTCTGTGGGCGCCGAGCGCACGGAGTGAGCAAGCAGCGCCAGCGAAGGCAGCACCGACTCCGGATTGGGATCGGCGGTCAATAGCAGCAGGTCCACAAACTCTCCTGGTTTGCTACCACTCTAACGGGCGACCTGCTGTTTGGACGATCCGGGCGAGCCCCCGCGGCGGTAGGCCAGAATGACCGGATGCGAAAAGTGGTGGCCGTCACCGGAGCGACCGTGCTCGCCTGTGTCCTCGGCGCCGCTGCCGTCGACACCGGTGCGGCGATCTACGCCGAGTACCACCTGTCCCGGCATGTCCGCAGCGCAGCGGGCCTTCCGTTCGACCCCTGGGTGGCGATCCTGGGCTTCCCATTCATCCCGCAGGCGCTAAGCCACCAGTACAGCGAGCTGGAGATCAAGGCCGGCAGCGTCGAGCACCCGGTGGTGGGCAACGTCACACTGGAATCCACGATGCACCGGATCGGGCTGTCCCAGGCGTCGTGGCTGATGCGGCCGGACGCAGATCTGCCGGTGGGCATGCTGGAAAGCCGGATCATCATCGATTCACGCCATCTCGGAGAGTTGATGGGTATCAAGGACCTCGCGGTGCAGGCGCCGCAGGCGGACACCGACGACCCGACCGGCGGCACCACCGAGTCGGGGATCTCGGGGAGCACCGGTTTGATCTTCACCGGCACGCCGACCAAGGCGGCCTTTGACAAGCTGGTCAGCGTGACCGTCGACCTGTCGGTGGCCGGTCCGGACCAGACCACTCTGGTGTTCACCCCCACCGGCATCGCCACCGGTGCCAACACCGCAGACCAGGCCGTTCCCGAGGACAAGAGGGATGCCGTGCTGAAAGCGTTCGCCGCCGCCCTGCCGGGCCAGAAGTTGCCATTCGGGCTGCGGCCCACCACGGAGGGAGCCCGCGGTTCGGACATCATCATCGAAGGTATCGTCGAGGATGTGACGGTGCGGCTCAACGGGTTTCGACGCTGATGAGCACCATCCTGACCGCCGGCGCGGCGATCGCGGCGGCCCTGGCTGCGGCGAGCGTCTGGGGCATGCTGCACAACCGGCGCGCGGGCGTCCTGCGTCACACCCACGATCCGGAGAAACCTGCGCCCCCCGATACCGCCGGACTAGACCTGTCGACGACCGGCCCCACCGTCGTCCACTTCACCGCTACCTGGTGCGGCCCTTGTGCCGCGGTGCGGCGAGTGATCCAACAAGTACTTGCAGACCTACCTCAGGTGACTCACCTGGAAGTCGATATGGACGCCAATCCGGCTGCGGCACGGCAGTTGTCGGTGCTCTCACTACCGACGACGTTCATTTTCGACACGGACGGACGTCAGCGTTACCGGTCGGCCGGAGTCCCCAAGGCGGCCGATCTGAAGGCTGCCCTGAACGCCTTATTGACCTGACCCCGGGGTTCCCGGGTAGCATGGGGCCCGTGTCAGCCCGCCTTGAGCAAACGCTCACCAAGCGTCGCGCAGTCGATCTGTGCCGCACCGCGGGCTGCTGTTGTTGTTGCTGTTGCTGCTGAGTAAGCCACGGCCCCTTCGCGCGTAGCGCTTTCTCTCGGCAGTGCCCCCGGCCTGTCCTTTCCGTCATGCCCAGCAACAGGAGCTTTCGACGATGTCAATAACTTTCGAAACCCGGACCGACCAGGTCGATGTCCGCGGTCCGCGCTTTGCCGCCTGGATCACCACCGCTGTGTTGCTGACGGTGCTGGTGCTGTCAGCCTTCAGTGTTCCGGCCGCGGCCCTGCTGCTCGCCGTGCAGGCGGCAGTCTTCGCGGTAGGGGCGGCGCGCGGACCACGCCGCCATCCCTACGGCCGGCTGTTCGCCACGTTCGTCGCCCCGCGCCTGAGTCCGCCCACTGAGCGGGAACCCGCGGAGCCGCTGCGCTTTGCACAGTTGGTCGGCCTGCTCTTCGCGGCCGTCGGTGTCGTCGGGTTTGTCGCCGGGGCGCACTTGGTCGGCGTCATCGCGACAGCATTCGCCGTGGCCGCCGCATTTCTCAACGCCGCCTTCGGGATCTGCCTCGGCTGCCAGATCTATCCCCTCGTGGCACGGTTGCGCCGCGATCGCCGACCCGCCTGAACATCCGAGTCTGGGACTGAAAGGACTTGTCTGACATGACTGTTACATCCGAAAAGCATCAGGTGGCGCCGATCCTCGTCGACGTGGAGGGGGAGACGGTCATCGCCGGACGGGTGGTCGACGACGCCGGCCAGTCAGTGGGCGGGGCTTCGGTACGCCTGCTCGACGAGTCGAAGGAATTCGCGGCGGAACTGATCGCTTCGGAGACCGGCGACTTCCGGTTCTTCGCCGCACCCGGCACCTGGACCGTCCGTGCGCTGTCGGCCGCTGGGCGCGGTGACGTCACCTTGGCGCCGGCGGGCGCGGGTGTCCACGAAGTCCACGTCAAGGTCGCCTGACCGGACCGTGCCGAACCGCGCAAGGCCTCACCACAACGGGCACTTCGGGCGATAGACTCCCTGCCGTGGTCCTGTTCTTCGAATTCCTGCTGGTCGTTGCCACAGTGGTGATCACCTGGTTCGCGCTGTACGCGGTCTACCGACTGATCACCGACGACTCGTGAGCGACGACGACATCAGAGGCAGCGGCGATCGTGCGGTTGCCGCCGCCGTCGAGCGCGCCAAACAAACGGCGGCCCGCAACCTTCCGGTGTTCGACGACATCCCGGTCGCCGACACGGCCAACTTGCGGCAGGGTGCGGATCTGCACGGCGCGCTGCTGGCGTTGCTGCCCCTGGTGGGCGTGTGGCGAGGCGAGGGCACCGGCCACAGTCCGCACGGCGACTATCCATTCGGCCAGCAGATCATCGTGTCGCACGACGGCGGGGACTACCTGAACTGGGAAGCCCGTTCGTGGCGGCTGGATGAGGAGGGCGGCTATCACAGCCACTCGCTTCGAGAGACCGGCTTCTGGCGGTTCGTCCACGACCCGGCCGATCCCGACGAGGCGCAGGCCATCGAGTTATTGCTCGCGCATTCTTCGGGCTACGTCGAACTGTTCTACGGACGTCCCCGCAACCAGTCCTCCTGGGAACTGACGACCGACGTGCTGGCCCGCAGCAAGTACGGCATGCTGGTCGGCGAGGCCAAGCGCCTCTACGGCATCGTCGAAGGCGACCTGATGTACGTCGAGGAACGTGTCGATGCCGACGGTGGGCTGGTTCCACATCTGTCGGCACGGCTGTCGAGGCACGCCGGATGACGGCGCTTCGGACCGCGGCGGCCGTCAGCGCCGCACTGCTCGTCGCCGCCTGCTCATCGAATCAGGCGCCATCGCAACCCACCACAGCCGACTGGGAGCCGCCGCCGGCACACGGAACGCTGGCCGATTGCCTCAAGGCCAACGGTGTGGCCGAAACAGGCGGTGCCCCAGTTGTTCTCGGACCGCCGGCCGGTGTCGACCAGGGGACCTGGGACACAGCGATGAAAGCTTGCGCGACATTGGCTCCCGGGCCCGCCGCACCCTGACCTACCCTGGGCTGCATGCACCACACGTCCCGTGTGGACTCTGACGCTGGTGTGCCGTGACCGAACGCCCCTCGCCGCTGTCGCACATGTCCAGCGACTACGCCCGCAACGCCCGTTCGCAGGCCGAGGCGTTCGCCCACACCTACCCGGTCGCGCTCGCAGCGGCCAAGGCGCACAACGACATTGACGCCCTCGTCGTCGCCGATCTGGGCGCCGCCGACGGGGTGAACTCCCACGAACTCATCACCGCGCTGGTCGCCGAACGCGACGGCCGCGGACTGCACTACGCCCTGGTCGACCTGCCGTCCAACGTGTGGCAGGTCGCCGCAAGTCAGTTGGCGCAGATGGCCGACCGCTCCGGGCACCCGGAACGGTTCGCGATCGTCCCCGACGCCGCATCGCCGCGCGAGATCGTCCGGAACACCGGCACCGGCGATCACCTGGGCACCCCCGATGACCATCTGAGGGCGGTGCATGAGGCCTCGGCCCGCCGGCCCCGCCCGCCGACGGTGCTGAGCCTGGCGGGGATCCCCATCCAGAGCGGACCGTGCCTGCCGGCGGGGACGGTCCACATCGCCGTCAGCGGCACCACGATGCACTGGGTCTCCGATTCCGGGGCCCTGCCGTCCACCGGGTCGATCTTCCCCGGCTACCCCAATCACCGGGACGCGGCCCAGCGTGCGGCGTGGGCCGACGCGGCGGCCCGGGACTGGTGCCGGATCCTGGCCCACCGCGGTACCGAACTCGCCCCCGGCGGCACGCTCGTCGCCGCGGTTCCCGCATCACCCGGCCGGTGGCCGGACCGCGGCGGCGCTTATCGGGCGATCAGCGCCGATATGGACGACATCCTGGACCGGTGGCGCGACGAGGGGCGCATCGGGCCGGCCGCCCTGGCCGCCGTCGTCGTCCCCACCTGGGGCAGGACACTCGAAGAGTTCCGCGCCCCGTTCGACGAACAGGGCGGCGCCTTCGCCGGGCTCAGGTTGGAGCGCGCCGAACTGTTCAGCCTCGACAACCCCTACCGGGACGACGATCCGCAGGTGTTCGCCGAGAACTACGTCCGCAGTGTCGAGGCGTGGGGCGGCCCGCTGTTCGCCCGGGCGTTGAGCATCGAGGGCGCCGATGCGAGCGCCGAGTTACTGCAGGACCTGCACGACGGGCTGGTGTCGAGGGTCGCCGGCGATCCTCAGCGCTACCGCCGCGACTACCACCAGGCCCTGATCGTGTGCCGGAAGGAACCCGACTAGGACGGTGCCGACCTCCAGGTAGACCCGGCGGTAATCCGCGCCGACCTTGATGCTGAGCGTTCGGTTCGGTGATCGTGCAAGACGTAGGCATGGAACGGCCCCCGAGCTGTTGATCCTGGTTGGACGGACCGGGAGCTCGGGGGCCGGGTAGCTGCCTGAAATTCGCCGGCGCACACACGCGCAGGGTGATTCCGGCACCTGGTGCTGCTAGCGGGCAGCCACCTCACATGTCCAAAAAGTACTCAAATTCGCGGACCACCTCCTTCCTTGTGTACCGCTGACCGTACTCGTGTACGGGCCGGTGTGCCAAGGGTTTTTCGCGGCTAGCGATCGCTGAGAACGGCGGTCTCGACGAGCGCCGCTACTTCTTTGCGCAGCGGTGCAGGCGGCAGGGCATTTCCGTCCAGGGTGTGCACGCGGGCGCCGAGGGTGATGCTGGAGACCAGCCAAACCCCCTGTGCAGTAACCAGATCCGCGGGCCGGAGGGCCTGGTAGTCGCAGTCGTACCCAGCGTCGCGGGCGACTTCGAACAGCGCCTGTTGCGTGGTGCCGCGCAGGATCGGGTACCAGGGCGGCGGTGTGAGCAGGCACGGCCGGCCGCCGTCGCCGGCGATGGCGATAACGACGGTGGAGCGCGGCCCTTCGAGGACGTACCCGTCGGAGCTGACGAAGATCACGTCGTCGGCCCCGCGCCGGGCGGCGTGCCGCAACGCGGCCATGTTCACCGCATACGACAGCGTCTTGGCCCCGGCCAGCAGCCAGGGCATGGCCTCGGCTCCGGTCGCCGCCAGGCCACGGTCGAGAATGACCGCCGAGACCCCCTGCCGACGGGCCGTTTCCACCCGGGCGGCTAAGGCGGTGACGGTCAGGTAGGCGGTCGGGTCCGATCCGCTTTCCCGTCCGCGGCTATAGACCAGCCGCAACGCTCCCTCGTCAGCGGTCAACCCGGCCCACTGCGCCGCGGCGGTGGCGATGGCTTCCCGCCAGGCGGGCAGATGCGGTCCGGGCAGATCCATCAGGCCGGCGGAGGCGACCAGTCGGCGCAGATGCGGCTCCACCAAGCAGGCCCGGCCATCGCGCACCAGCAGGGTCTCGAAGACTCCGTCGCCCCGCACCGCGGCGAGGTCGTCGGCGAACAGCAGCGGCTTACCGGGATCGGGCACGGCGCCGTCGAGAGTGACCACGACGAGGGGCGGGCCGGCCATGGATGCATAGCCTAAACGGCCCCATTCCGGACCGCTCGTACAGTTGAGGTGTGTCAGCAGTGCCCGCCCCCGAGAACTCACCCGATGTCGGAGCCGTGTGGCACTACGGCGACCCGCTCGGCGAGCAGCGCGCCGCCGCCGACGGCGCGGCGGTGGTGGACCGATCACACCGGGCGGTCATCACGCTGACGGGGGCTGACCGCCGGGCGTGGTTGCATTCCCTCACCACCCAGCACGTCTCGGAATTGCCCGACGGCGCATGCACCGAGAACCTCAGCCTCGACGGCCAGGGCCGCGTCGAGGACCACTGGCAGCAGGCCGAACTCGGGGGCGTGACCTATCTGGACACCGAACCGTGGCGCGGCGAACCGCTGCTCGGCTACCTCACGAAGATGGTGTTCTGGTCCGATGTGCAGCCGGCACCGGCCGACTATGCGGTGCTGTCGCTGATCGGACCGCGGCTGGCCGGCGAGTCCGTGCTGGCCGCCCTCGGTGTCGCGGAACTACCGGCGTGCTCGACGGCTGTCGCGCTGCCCGGGGGTGGCTTTGTCCGCCGGATGCCTGTCGACGGCATCCACCTCGACCTGCTGGTACCGCGCAATCAGAAGGAGCAGTGGCTGGCGCGGCTCGCCGATGCGGGAGTCCGGCCGGCAGGTGTCTGGGCGTATGAAGCCCAACGCGTGGCGGCTCGGCGTCCCCGGCTCGGGGTGGACACCGAGGAGCGGACGATCCCCCACGAAGTCGGGTGGATCGGCGGGCCGGGCGTCGGGGCCGTCCACCTGGACAAAGGCTGCTACCGCGGACAGGAAACCGTCGCGCGGGTGCACAACCTGGGCCGGCCGCCACGGATGCTGGTGCTACTGCACCTCGACGGCTCCGAGGATCGGCCGGCCACCGGCGATCCGGTGCTGGCCGGAGGCCGTCAGGTGGGCCGGCTGGGTACCGTCGTCGACCACGTCGATGACGGTCCGATCGCCTTGGCGCTGCTCAAGCGCGGCCTGCCTGCCGACGCGCCGCTCACCACCGGCGGCGCCCACCCGTCCGCAGCGGTGATCGACCCCGACTCGCTGCCCCCGGCCGACGTGGCCGGCGCCGGCCGTCTCGCGGTCGACCGGTTACGTGGCGGGACTGACTAAAGCGGGACCGCCGGATTACCCATGGTTCGCCGCTGGGGGAACGGGCCTGCCCGCACTTCGGGGCCCGGCACGGTAAAGTGTGGGACAGGATAAATTGACATGGATCCGGAGCCGCCTGGTTTCAGGCCGCTCCGTTATTGCGCGAGGGGGTTCCCCCATGGGCCGCGGCCGGGCTAAGGCAAAGCAGACCAAGGTTGCCCGAGAGCTGAAATACAGCTCTCCGCAAACCGATTTCAGCCAGCTTCAGCGGGAGCTGGCCGGGTCGAGCGGCGACGATCCCGACGACGACGAGTCGTGGGTGAACGAGGACGACTGGCGCCGCTGACCCGCGGCGGTTCGATCGCGCAGCGGTTCGATCATTCAGAACCGCGGGTGCTGTCCAACCAATTTGGCACGGGAGCCGACGCCGCCCTTGGTGGATGATTTGGCGACAGCGCCGAGCACCCAGCAGTCCAGATGCCGGGCGGTGAGGATCGCCAGGGCGCGGTCGGTGTCTTCGGGCGCGACGACCGCCGCCATCCCGACACCCATGTTGAACGTTTTTTCCATCTCGTCGCGTTCGACACGACCGCGCTGGGCGATGAGGCCGAAAACCGGCGCCGGCGTCCAGCTTCCCCGGTCGATCTCGGCAACCAGGCCGTGCGGAATGACGCGCTCGAGATTGCCCGCCAAACCGCCGCCGGTGACGTGGCAGAAGGTGCGGACCTTGGTCTCGGCCGCCAGCGCCAGGCAGTCTTTGGCGTAGATACGGGTGGGCTCGAGCAGTTCCTCTCCCAGGGTGCGGCCGAACTCCTCGACGTGGCCCCAGAGGCTCATCCGGTCGATCTCCAGCAGCACTTTGCGCGCCAGGGAGTAGCCGTTGGAGTGCAGCCCCGAGGACCCCATCGCGATGATGACGTCACCGGGCCGAACCCGGTCAGGTCCGAGGAGGTCATCGGCCTCGACGACACCCACCCCGGTGCCCGAGATGTCGTAGTGATCAGGTGACATCAGCCCTGGATGCTCGGCCGTCTCACCGCCGAGCAGCGCGCAACCGGCGAGGATGCAACCCTCCGCGATGCCGGAGACGATGGCGCTGACCCGCTCGGGAACCGTGCGGCCCACCGCGATGTAGTCCTGCAGGAACAGCGGCTCGGCCCCGCACACCACGAGGTCGTCGACCACCATGGCCACCAGGTCGAGACCGACGGTGTGGTGAATGTCCATGGCCTGGGCCACCGCGAGTTTGGTGCCGACTCCGTCAGTCGACGACGCGATCACGGGTTCGCGGTAGCCGCCGCGCAGGGCGAACAGTCCGGCGAAGCCGCCCAGACCGCCGCGGACCTCCGGGCGGGTGGCCCGCTTGGCGTGCGGTTTGAACAGTTCGACGGCACGGTCGCCGGCCTCGATATCCACTCCGGCCGACGCGTAGGAGATGCGGGCGTTTTCCCCCCGCTCATTGCGCGACGCCTCCACGGATGTCAAGGCTACCGGTCCCGGTCAGCGGTCTGGTCACTGCTCACCGATTCTCGGTCTCCACGCGGTCGACGATCTCCCGAGCCAGCGCGAAGGCCGACGTCGCCGCCGGCGACGGCGCGTTGCGCACATGAGTGACACCCCGGCTGTGCGAGAACACGAAATCGTCGACCAGCGTGCCGTCGCGGCCGACCGCCTGGGCCCGCACACCGGCGCGGGTGCTGCCGTCCAGATCGTCGATCGACAGGCCGGGCAGGTAGCGCGCCGCGGCTGCCACGAAGGCACCGCGGCTGGCCGCCATCCGCATCTCATCGACGCCGACCCGCCAGTACTTGCGCGCCACCCGCCAACTGCCCGGCCAGGTGAGTGTTTCCCAGCTGTCTCGCCCACTGACCCGCCGCAGCGCGTAGGCGTCGCGGGCGGCCACCATCATGGCGGTCGGGCCGAGGGTGACGTCACCGTTGATGTGGCTGGTGATGTGGACGCCGAGGAAGGGCAGGTCGGGGTTGGGAACCGGGTAGATCATCCCGTTGATCCGCGGCGTGGGGGTGGGTTTGAGCACCAGATAGGCGCCGCGGAACGGGACGATCTGCGGTTCGCGCGGGGCGCCGGCCCGCCGCGCGAGACGGTCCGCCCACAATCCGGCGCAGACGATCACGGTGCGCGCGGTCACCGGGCCGCTGACGGTCTGCACCACGGCGCCGTCAGCGTCGATCGATTCGACGGCGACGCCGTAACGCACGTCCACTCCACCGTCGGCGAGTTCGTCGGCGATCACCTGAGCAACCCGCCCGTAGTCGACGATTCCGGTGTTGGGTGCATGAAGTGCTTGCAGCCCAACGGCATTCGGTTCGATCTCGGCGATCTCACCGGCACTGATCCGGCGCAGGCCTGGAACCCCGTTGGCGATACCGCGCTTTTCGAGATCGTCGAGCCGGGACAGTTCCCGGGCGTCGGTCGCCACGATGAGCTTGCCGCAGCGCCGGTACGGGATCTCGTGGTGGTCGCAGTAGTCGTACATCAGCCGCGCGCCCGCGACGCACAGCCGGGCCTTGAGCGAGCCGGGCTGGTAGTAGATGCCGCCGTGGATCACCCCGGAGTTGTGGCCGGTCTGGTGCCCGGCGGGGGCGTTCTCGCGCTCGAAGACAGCCACGGAGTCGTCGGGACGGCGGGTGATCCACTCCCGCGCGACGGCCAGGCCGAGGATGCCGGCGCCGACGAGGACGAGGTCGTGTGACGGGCGGGTCATGGCGTCCGATCTCAGCCGACGTAGCGGGTGAGCCACTCGTTGAGCGCGACCCCGGCGCGCAGCGTGCTCACCACCCTGTCCTTGGCCTTGGCGGTACCAAGCCACGCTCCGACCGGCCAGTCCTTCATCATGGCGATTCCCTTGTGGCGCAACAGTTCGATACGGGGATGATCCTTGGGAAACCCCTTCGGCGCGGTCTTGAGCACCTCGTGGGCCATGGTCTGATAGCCGGCTTTGTGAAGGCCGTCCACGATTTCGGCGAGTTGAGTTCCGGACTTCTCCCTGTCCACTGCGGTGCGGTACCGCTGCAACGTCGCCGCGTCCGGCATGTAGAGGCCGCCACCGACCGAGAGGCCGTCCGCGGAGAACGAGATGTAGGCCTGGCCCACGCCCTGACCGAGCGTGGCCGCGCAATTGGTCTTGTAGGGCGCCTTGTCGGCGCTGAACCGCACATCGCGGTAGGGACGGAACAGCTTGCCAGGGCCGAACTCGTCGGACAGTTCGGACAGCAATTGTTCCATCGGGGCGCGCACGCACTGCTCGTAGACGTCCTTGTGGTCCTGCCAGTAGGGCTTGGAGTTGTCGGCCTGCAGTCCCTCGTAGAACTCGACCGCCTCGACGGGCCATCCGCGGAATGCCATGGCAGCCATTCTGCGCTCAGCGGGCGTCGTGGGTGATCCGGCCGTCCATCATGGTCAGCACCACCGGCACCGAGTGGATCTCGGCGGGGTCGACCCGGAACAGGTCAGCACCCAGCACCGTGAGGTCGGCGGCTCTCCCGACGGTCAGACTGCCGGTGCGGTGCTCCAGCCGCAGTTGGTAGGCGCCGTTGGCGGTGTAGCCGCGTAAGGCGTCGTGCAGACCGATCCGCTGGCGGGCCACCAGCGGAACGTCCTCCGGGTGCCCCGGGCGTTTCCTGGTGACCAATGCCTCGATCTGGATCAGCGGGGGAATCTCGGGGACGTCGACGCCGGGGATGTCGCTGCCGTAGGTCACCACGGCACCGGAGCGCACCAGGTCCCCGTATGGGAACAACCGTTCCTCGACCCGTTCGGCGCCCAGCATCGCGGTGTAGATGTCCCGGTATTGCCCGTTGTAGTCGGCGCCCCACAGCGGCGTGCAATTGGCGATCAGGCCCAGTTGCGCGTACCGGCCGATATCGGCGGGGTCCACCATCGAGTTGTGCGCCACGACGTGTCGGGGCCTACCGTTGCCGCCCCGCGCCCCCAGCCGCCGCAGGACCTTCTCGTAGGCGTCGAGCACCACCCGCGCGGAGCCGTCCCCGTCGATGTGGATGTGCATATCGAAGCCGGCCGCCTGAACCGCCTCGATCTGCCGCTCGATGTGCTCGGGCGGAAATGTCATGGCACCCAGGTCATCTGCGGCGTGACCGCAACATGGAGACAGCAGCAGCGCTCCGCCGCTCATGAAGGTGCCGTCCGACCACAGTTTGCACGTACCGATCGAGACGTGCTCGGAACGTAGTTCGCGATTCCAGGCCGTCAGACCGTCGGCGATGGCTTGCGGGTCGTCGGTGGGTGTCCTGGTCCAGTAGGAACCGACGACCCGTACCGGGAGCGTGCCCGCCTGATCCTGGGCGATCAGGTCCTCGAACACCCAGCGCGAGTCCTCGCTGACGGCCCCGACGATGGTGCCCGCCTCGAAGTAGGCCGTCATCCCCCACGACGGGGCCGGCTTAAGTGTGAGTTGCTGGGCCGCATGGACATTCGCCACCGAGAACAGGTCCTGTGCGACGATGATCGGAATCGTCGCAGCGGCCTCGACCGCATGGCCGGTGGGTGTGCCGTCGGCGTCGCGAACCCAGTACTGGGCGCCCGGACCGGGATCGGGGGTGCCCGGACCGATACCGGCGTCGCGCATGGCGGCGGTGTTGAACCAGGAGTCGTGGGCGTCGGCGGAGAAAAGGTACATCGGCCGGTCCCCGGTGATCTCGTCGAGCCATTCCCGCCGCGGCGAGCGCTCCTCGAACGAGTCGGGCATCCAGCCGTGGCCGCGCAGCGGAGCGCCGTTCGGCTGTGCGGCAACCCAATCCCGCACCGCGGCGAGCACGGCCCGCCGGCCGACGACGCCACCCAGGTTGACACCGAGCTTCGACAGCGCCATCGAAGCCAAATGGTTATGCGCGTCAATAAATCCCGGCAGGCACATGCCGCCGTTGAGGTCGATGAATTCCGTTGCCGCGTCGGTGAAGTCGCCGGCCGCCGCCCGGGTTCCGACGTGCACCAGGTCGCGCCCGCGCACGACCAGAGCCTGCGCCCAGGGTTGCGCCGGATCGCCGGTCCATATCGAACCATTGGTCAGCAGGTAGGAATCGGCCATGCATCGCACGCTAACCCGGTCCGTTATCCGCGGCGACGGATCGGGTTGTGAAACGCTGGGAGCCATGAAGGCATGGCAGTTCGCGATCGGGCTGAGCATCGTCGGGGCCTCTGCCGTCGCACCCCTGGCGTCGGCCACCCCTCCCTCCGGAGTCGAGGTCCAGACGTTGTCGCAGAACGTCGTTGACGGCACCGAATACGTCGTCACCCGGATCACCGTCGCCCCGGGCGGAGGGACGGGCTGGCACTACCACCCCGGCGACGTGTTCGGATTCATCAGCCAGGGAGCCATGACCCACTACGACGGCGGCTGCACCGTCGACGCCGTCTACCAGACGGGCGCACCGGTGAAGGAGGGCGCGGGTCCGGGGTTCGTGCACAACGGCCGCAACGAGGGGTCGACGCCCCTGGTGATGGAGGTCGTCTACATCAACCCAGTGGGTGCGCCCAGGTCGGTTGAAGTCCCCGAACCCGCGGGCTGCCCGGTTTCCTGACGACGCTGTGACGTCGACGCCCCATTCCCCGTGTCGAGCGGACGCGGCAGGGTTGAATAGGTCCGGAGGATAGGGAGGGACCCCATGGCCGCAGAACAGCTTCGGTGTCTGGTGACCGGCGCGACCGGGTACATCGGCGGACGCCTGGTTCCCCGGCTGTTGGAGAGCGGGTTCACGGTGCGGGCGCTGGCCCGCAACCCCGACAAGCTGGCTAACGTGCCGTGGCGCAAGCTGATCGAGGTCGCGCGCGGTGACCTAGGCGATCCCGAGTCCCTGGAGGCGGCGTTCCGGGACATCGACGTCGTCTACTACCTGGTGCACTCGATGGGTTTCGAGAAGGACTTCGCCGCCGAAGAGCGCCGGGCGGCGCAGAACGTGGTCGCCGCCGCCCGAAAGGCGGGCGTCACGCGCATCGTCTACCTCAGCGGCCTGCATCCGGAGGGCACCGAGTTGTCGACGCACCTCGGCTCGCGGACCACCGTGGGCGAGATCCTGATCGCCTCAGGGATCGAGACCGTCGTGCTGCAGGCCGGCGTGGTCGTCGGCTCCGGCTCGGCGTCATTCGAGATGATTCGCCACCTCACCGATCGGCTGCCGGTGATGACGACGCCGAAATGGGTGCATAACAAGATCCAGCCGATCGCGATCCGCGACGTGCTGCATTATCTGGTGGCTGCGGCCACCTGCCCCGTCCCGAAGTCGCGGACCTGGGACATCGGCGGGCCGGACGTTCTCGAGTACGGCGACATGATGCAGATCTACGCCGAAGTCGCCGGTCTGCACCCGCGCCGCATCTTGGTGCTGCCGGTGCTCACCCCGCGGATCGCCGCCCTGTGGGTGGGCCTGGTGACTCCGATTCCGTCCGGCCTGGCCAGGCCCCTGGTGGAGTCCCTGCACTGCGACGCGGTGATGAACAACCACGACATCGACACCATCATCGCGCCGCCCGAAGGCGGCCTTACGCCGTACCGGCGCTCGGTGTCGCTGGCGTTGGCCCGCATCGCCCGCGGCGAGGTCGAGACGACGTGGAATACCGGCACCGCCGCGCATCTGCCCAGCGACCCGGAATGGGCCGGCGAAGTGGTCTACACCGATACCCGCGCGCGGCACACCACGGCCAGCCCCGAGCAACTGTGGAAGGCGGTGGAGAGCAGTCTCCCCGGCCACTGGAATGTCGAGGAGCGCGAGCCCGGACTGCTCAAACTGCGGTCGACCCACAAGAGCGCCGGCGACCGCTGGCTGGAAGTGCGAATCACGCCGGAGGGCAACGGAAGTCGCTACGAGCAGCGGGCGATCTTCTATCCGCGTGGACTGCTCGGCCGGGCGTACTGGTATGCCGGGCGGCCGATTCAGGCGGTGGCGTTGGATCGCCGGGTGCGCAAGGTGACGGCCGCGGTGAGCTGAGCGCCGTCAGGGGCGACTGAGCGCCGAGACGTTGTCGTTGTCGGCCTGAACGGCCGCCAGCATGTTCTCCACGACGTTCTTGCCCAGCGCGGTGGCGGTCGGAAGTTCGATCGGGTAATCGCCGTCGAAACATGCGCAGCACAGCCTGCTGGCGGGCTGTTCGGTGGCGGCGATCATGCTCTGTTTGGAGATGTAGCCCAACGTGTCGGCGCCGATGGCCTGCCGGACGGACTCGAGCATTTCGCCGTCATCGGCCCAGGTGCCGGGGGCGTTGGCGATCAGTTCGGCGGGGGTGGCGAAGTCGATGCCGTAGAAACACGGCCACTTCACCGGCGGGGAGGCGATCCGGACGTGTACCTCCAGCGCACCGGCCTCGCGCAGCATCCGGATCAGCGCCCGTTGGGTGTTGCCGCGCACGATGGAATCGTCGACGACGATCAGGCGCTTGCCGCGGATCACTTCCTTGAGCGGGTTCAGTTTGAGCCGGATACCCAGTTGGCGGATGGTCTGCGAGGGCTGGATGAAGGTGCGCCCGACGTAGGCGTTCTTCATCAGGCCCTGCCCGAACGGGATGCCGGATTGCTGGGCGTAGCCGACGGCGGCGGGTGTGCCGGACTCCGGGACGCCGATGACCAGATCCGCCTCGACCGGCATCTCGCGGGCCAGGCGGCGGCCGATATCGACGCGCGCGCCGTGGACGGACCGTCCGCCGATGACGCTGTCCGGTCGGGCCAGGTAGACGTACTCGAACACGCAGCCCTTGGGGGTGGGCGGGGCGAATCGGCTGGAGCGCACGCCGTCGGCGTCGATGGCCAGCAATTCACCGGGTTCGATGTCGCGGACGAACGACGCGCCGACGATGTCCAGGGCAGCGGTCTCGGAGGCCACCACCCAGCCGCGGTCCAGTCGGCCCAGCGACAGCGGACGCACGCCGTGGGGATCACGCGCGGCGTACAGCGTGGTCTCGTCCATGAAGACCAGACAGAAGGCGCCGCGGACCGTAGGCAGAAGTTCCAGGGCGGCCTGCTCGATGGTGGAATCCGCCGCTTCCCCAGCCAGCAACGCCCCGAGGATGTCGGAGTCGGTGGTCGCCGCGCCGGGCGCGTTGTGGTTGATCAGACCCGCCTTGCGGGCGCGCCGTGCCAGATCGGTGGTGTTGACCAGATTCCCGTTGTGCCCCAGCGCAACTCCGGTGCCAGCCGCGGTGGTGCGGAACACCGGCTGAGCGTTCTCCCAGGTGGTCGACCCGGTGGTCGAGTAGCGGCAGTGGCCGATGGCGACATGGCCCGGCATGGCGGCCAGGGTCTGCTCGTCAAACACCTGGCTGACCAGGCCGAGATCCTTGAATACCAGAACCTGCGAACCGTCGGCGACGGCGATGCCCGCCGCCTCCTGGCCACGGTGCTGCAAGGCGTAAAGGCCGTAATAAGTGAGTTTGGCGACTTCCTCGCCGGGAGCCCAGACGCCGAAGACGCCGCACTCTTCCTTGGGGGGCTCTTCTTCCAGTTGGCCGGTCACGGTCCTCCCTGGCGGGTCGATGGCAGGCTTCATCGTACGGGGAGAGCAGACAGATCGGAGAATCGAAACGGGACCACCGGACGAGTGGGAACGATCACGGGGGTGTCTGCCCGGGTGTCCCCGTCGCCCCCGGAGGATTCGCTCCCGAGGGATTGGTTCCCGGAGGATTCGTTCCCGAGGGATTGGCGCCCGAGGGCAGGACTCCCGCTTCGCGCAGGCTCTCCTCGATGACCGGATAGATCTTGCTCGCGTACTCCGGCGTCATGTGGGTGACGTCGCGCTTGGAGGGCAGCGTGCCGACGAAGCTCGGGCAGAAGTCTCCGCTGCTGGTGGCGCTACACAGCCACGGGCGAGAGTCGATCCAAACGCCTTTTACCGACGACGCGATCTGCTGTTCGACGGCCGCGATATCCAACCACCCCGGCCCCACCGTCCCGAGGCAATCTGCGGGAGTCGTGGAGCGTTTGCTGATGCACTCCTTGATATTCATGTCTCCAGCCGGCTGCGACAGAAAAACGATCTTCTTCACGCTGCCCTGGAATTTCGACACGATGCTTTTCAGGGAATCAGACCACTCCCCGACCGTCATCGGAGTGCTCGACCCGACTGCTTTCTCATCCCTGAAGCGGTTTGCGATGAACACGACATCCGGCTTGGACGCGTTGATGACATTGACCGCATCCTGCTTTCGCGCGGTACATTGGCCGGCGTTCAGCCCCTTACGGTCGACGAGAGCGTCCGAGAAGACGCATCCGCCCATCGCCAGGTTGTAAAGCTGGAAGTTTGCCCTCGGCTCCAACGCCATCTGTCGTAGCGGGCCGGCATATCCCAGAGCGATCGAGTCCCCGACCAGAATCGCGCGGGGACCTCCCGAGCCCCAGGTGCACGACTGCGGGTTCTGCACCGGATAGTCACAGTTCACCTCTGACGGCCAGATCTCGCCGTCGACGGCCTGCGCGAGCGGCGGGCTCAAGGGCGGCCACTCCGTCGCCCCGACGGCCTTGGAAATGTCGCGCTGCAGCGCCGTGGTCAACGGACCGATTTTCTGCGACGTCTTCGGCGCCGTCGGGACCAGCTCGCCCGACTTCGGCGCCGGATTGCCGGCACCGCCCACCACGGGTTGATAGTGAAAGCCCGGGTTCAACATCGTGGCAAGCAGCCCCACCGTGACCAGAATTAACGCGGCAAAACCAAATTGTCGCGTCTGCTGCGCCATCTGGAACCGGCGCTTCTTGATCCGCCTGACTGCTCTTTTGAATTTTCTTCGGTCTGCATAGCGAAGCGGATTCTCGACGAAATGGTAGGACAAGATCGCAAGCCCAAAAGACATCGTCACCACCGCGACCACGTACCACAGTCCCCGTCCATTCGGAAGGAGGCTGCCAAGAATGACGATGATCGGCCAGTGCACCAGATACAGCGAATAGGAGATGTTCCCCACGTAGACACTGACTTGGTTGCGTAAGAATTGTTGCCCTCGAGGTTCCCCGCCGACCCCGGCGGCGATGACCATTGCTGAGCCTGCGACAGGGAGCAGCGCCCAGGGCGCCGGGAAACCGGCGGCACCTTGTCCGATCAGGAGAGCGCCGGCAGCGATCAGCGCAAGTCCGCCCCAAGACAGCAGGGGTTTTCTATTCACCGGGATATTGGCAAGTGCCGCGGTCGACGTGGCCAGCAACGCCCCGACACCCAATTCCCACACCCTGCTGACCGTGTCGAAATAAGCCCACGCAGCCGCGACGTGCGTCTGGTAGATCGCCCATGCCAGCGACACGGCGATGATGCCGACCATGACCCGGCCGGCCAGACGCATGCGGTGCTCGTGGGTCCACGACTTGGAGACCACCAGCACGCCGATGACGAAAATCAGCGCCGGCCAAATGAAATAGAACTGCTCCTCGACCGACAACGACCAGTAGTGCTGGATCGGAGAAACCGCGTCGTCGTTGGCGAAGTAGTTGGTATCGCGTGCAGCGAACCACCAGTTGGACATGAAGATGAAAGCGAAAAAGGCGTCGAGTCCGATCCGCTGTGCTCGGAAGGACTGGAAGATCATGAAGGAGGCCAGAACCGTGAGCAGCAGGACGATGGTGGCAGCGGGAACGATGCGCCGGACTCGGTTCCAGTAGAAGCGCTTGAACGAGACGTTCCCGGTGCTCTCCGCCATCCGCAGGAGATTTCCGGTGATCAGAAAACCGGAAATGACGAAGAAGACGTCGACGCCGATGAAGCCCCCGCTCGGGAAACCGAGCAAGTGGTTGGCAAATACCAGCAGCACCGCCACCATGCGCAGGCCCTGGATGTCCAGGCGCTGGTCTTTTGGCGGGGCCTTCTTACGAGACCGCCGCCGCCGTTTTCGAACAGGAGCATCAGTCGCGCCAGGCTTTTCAGGAACGCCGCCAGCGGCCGCAATGGCCGCCTGCTGCGCGGCATGCTTCAGAACAATCTCATGTTTTTCGGCCAAACGTCGGCGCCCGCGCCGGCGCCGCAACTTGCCGGGTACACCTGTTCCCATGTGAACCCCCGATGAAACGCAGCCAGGCCCCTCGCCGGGTGCGGCGAGGCGCGAGGGGAAGGTTACTGAGGAACTTCCGGACGCGCAAAAGTCGCTAACCCGTCAGCAAGGGCAGCAGTTGCCCGATCTCAGCCGCCCGCGCACCCGACTGCTGGACCCATCCGGCGGCTACCGCCTCGTCGACGCCAACCAGCCCGGTGACCAGCAGCAGCCACATTCTGGCGTCGGTTTCCACCACGTTCGGCGGAGTCCCCCGGGTATGCCGGGGTCCGGAAATGCACTGCACCGCCACGAACGGCGGAATCCGAACCTCCACGCTCGACCCCGGCGCAGCGGCTGCCAGTGACCGCGCCGTCAACCGCACCGCGCGAGCGAGTACCGCCCGATCCGGCGCGGGGGCGGTCTCGTCGCGCAGCCAGTTCGACACCGCAACCACGGCTTCACGGACCTCTGCGGGGTCGGGTGCGCGGTTAGTCCCGATTGCCCGACTCCTCCTCGTCGCTGCGCTCCGCATCGGTCGCCGGCTGGTCCCGATTGCCACCGGCGCCCCGCCGGGTATGCCTCTGCACCCCCAACGCGGCGATTGCACCCGCCTCGTTGATCGCCAGGTGGGCCAGCATAGGCGCCAACAGGCTGCCGGATCGCTCGGCCAGGACGGCAAACATCCAGCCGGCCAGACCGGTGGCCGCGACCGTGCCGAACACCAGCTCGCCGGTGCCCCGGGCGTCGGGAACATGGGTGAGCCCGAAGGTGGCCGCCTGGAGCAACCGGCCACCGGTGGGACCGAAGGCGCCGGCAGCCACGGCGGCGAGAGCGCCGCGAAATGCCATCTCTTCCGACCACACCGTGCCCAGGGGGATCTCGACTCCCAACCACCGGCCCGGCCGTGCGGGCATGTCACGCTCACCCATCGCGGATCGCACCCTGGGCACTGTCGTCGCCAACGCGACCCCCGCGCCGATCGCTCCCGCGACGACGATGCCCGTCCGCAGACCTGAGCGCGCCGCCGGTGGGCGCAGACCCAGCGGCGCGCGGGTGGCCGCGGCCAGCGCCGTCCCGATCGCCGCCTGCGCGAGCGGGTGTCGCCGCCACGGCTGGTCGATACCGGCGGTGAAACTCCATCCCACCAAGGCACCGGCCAGGCCGATGGCGCGAATCTGCTTGCCGTTCATGCGAATTCCGGACCGCCAGCCGCCATCGCCTGGTCCATGGAACGGCGGATGCGATCGGTGTCGAACGGTGTCCACCCCGGCGGAGCGGCGACGGCCACCCAGCCGTCGAGTTGGGTGTCGGCGTACTTGTGGCCGTGGCCGGGCGGCGCGCCGGTGGAATCGGTGACGTTGCCCGCCATGTCCGCGCTCACCTGAAAGAACGTGACGATCGGATACCACCGCATCGACGGACTGCGGTCGAATCCCGGCGGCTCCCTGAGCCAGTCCGGCTGACGCAGGAACAATTCCGGTGACCACCACACCACCGGGTCCGAGGCGTGCTGGAGGTAGAGCACCCGGGTGCCGCCCCAAGGC
The DNA here is from genome assembly GCA_903877095.1 of uncultured Actinomycetes bacterium. Lineage (GTDB taxonomy): Bacteria > Actinomycetota > Actinomycetes > Mycobacteriales > Mycobacteriaceae > Mycobacterium. The sequence goes on from CAIRCP010000006.1 coordinate 31,177, forward strand.
GGTGCGGCCACCGCGGCGACCTCTGCGGGGCTCGACGCCTGGGCGAACCGCACGATGCGGCCGTTGTCGTAGCGAGGCTGGACCTCCGGTGTGCCGGGATCGCGGCGGACCGTCAGGTCTTTCCACAGCCGGCTCTCGTTCGGCGGGCCCACCCACAGGACCGAGCCGAAGTCCATGTCCTCAATGTCGTGGAGGTAACCGAAAGCGCCCTGCCCGGCCATGGACCCGAGGCTTTCGCCGTACAGGGCCAGCGCCGGCCGCCGGCCGTCAGGCTGCTGAAGCCAACGTTCATGGACGGCGTCGATCATCGCCCGGCCGGCCTCCACCGACTTCTGCCGGTCGGCCAGGAACGAAATCCAACTGGGCAGGTAGGAATACTGCATACCGACCAGGGCGGTGTCGCCGTTGTACATCGACTCGATGGAGCGCGCGGCGATCGGATCCACCCATCCGGTTCCGGTGGTGGGCATGATGACCAGCAGCTTGCGTTCGAAGGCATGGGTGCGCTGCAACTCCGAGAGGAGCACGGCCACCCGACCCTCGGTGGTCGGGGCGGTCTGCAATCCGGCGTAGATGCGGATGGGGTCCTTGGCCGGACGGCCGTTGAGCGCTTTGAGGTCCGCGGCACTCGGGCCGGTGCCGGTGAAGTTACGCCCCTGGAAACCAAGGGTGTCCCATGCCGCGAACGACGTCGGGCTGCCGGACCTTTCGGAGTTCCGCGGTTGCTCGACACCGGGTCGGGTGGTGGTGTTCTGCGGCTGGAATACCGCGCTGGCGCCGGCCAGTAGACCGCGCAGCAGCACTCCGTTGACCACGGTGACGGCGAGGACGACGACGATCGCGGTGCCGATGAACAGCGCGACTTCGTCGTTGATGTGCCAGCGCCGGATCAACAGACGGGTAACGACTTTGATGACGTCCTTGACCAGGCGTGCGGCGCCGATCAGCACTGCACCGGTGAGCACCGCGACGCCCACGGTGCGCAGATAGGTCGCCGTCGCCGGTCCCTCGATGCCCATCAGTGCGGACACTCTGCGCTGCCAGGCCGCAGCGGGGATGACCATCAACAAGCTCGCTCCGAAGGACACCGCGACGACGGCCGCCCGCAGCACCCGGCGGTTCCGGGGTTGCAGCGACCACTGAGAACGGCTCGGGAACAGCCGTCGCACCACCGCGCCGGCCAGCACGCCGATCCCGTATCCGATCGCGGCGTTGATACCGCCGATGATGCCGCTGTTGAACCAGTCCCGGGGCAGCAGCGACGGGGTCAGGGAAAGACAGAAGAACAGCGCCGCTAACGCCACTCCGGTGAAGTCCGGGCGCATCCAGCCCAGCGCCCGGGTGCCCAGCGCCGAGTAGCTCATCCGAAGAGCCCGGGCAGCACTCCTTCAGACGTGCTGCGCAACTCCGCCAGCGTCACAGTGAAAAGTCCTTGCACCTCAACGGAATCGGACTCGGTGTCGGAGACGCCGATCCTGATCACGGGAAGCCCCCGGGCCTCGCACATCGCGCGGAATCGGCTCTCCTCGGTGCGGGGCACGGCGACCATCACCCGGCCGGCGGACTCGGAGAACAAGAAGACGAACGGATCTACCGATTCGGGAAGCACGATGCGGCAGCCTGTTTCGCCGGCCAGTGCCGCCTCGACCACGGTTTGGATCAGGCCGCCCTCGCTGAGATCGTGAGCGGCCGAGACGAGTCCGTCCCGGGACGCCGCCACCAGCACCTCGGACAGCAGCTTCTCCCCGGCCAGATCCACCTTCGGTGGCAGGCCGCCGAGGTGGTCGGCGGTCACCTGCGCCCAGATCGAACCGTCGAACTCGTCGCGGGTGTCGCCGAGGAGGAACAACGCCTCCCCCGGCTCGGCGCCCAGCCCGGTGGGCAGTCGCCGACGGACGTCATCCAAGACACCGAGCACACCCACCACCGGGGTGGGCAGAATAGGAGTGGCCCCGGTCTGGTTGTAGAAGCTGACGTTGCCGCCGGTGACCGGAATGCCCAGCGCCGCACAGCCGTCGGCGAGGCCGCGGACGGCCTGGGCGAACTGCCACATCACCCCGGGGTCCTCGGGAGAGCCGAAGTTGAGGCAGTTGGTGACGGCGATCGGGGTGGCCCCGGTGACGGCGACGTTGCGATAGGCCTCGGCCAGCGCCAGTTGCGCCCCGGCATACGGGTCCAGCTGGGTGTAGCGGCCCGAGGCGTCGGTGGACACCGCGATGCCGCGGTGGGTCTGCTCGTCGATGCGCAGCACTCCGCCGTCGGCGTTCTCGGCCAGCACGGTGTTGCCGCGAACGTACCGGTCGTACTGCTCGGTGATGAACTTGCGGCTGCACAGGTGCGGACTGCCCAGCAGCGCAAGCACAGTCGCGCGGAGCTCGTCGCCGGACCTCGGCCGCGGAAGCTTCGCCGAGGTATCGGCGTTGAGGGCGTCCTGGGCGTCCGGCCGGGCCAGCGGCCGCTGATAGACCGGGCCTTCATGGGCGACGGTGCGCGGCGGGACGTCGACGACGGTCTCGCCGTGCCAGGTGATCTTCAGCCGGTCTCCGTCGGTCACCTCTCCGATCACCGTGGCCAGCACGTCCCACTTGCGGCAGACCGCCATGAACTTCTCGACGTTCTCCGGCGTGACGACGGCGCACATGCGTTCCTGCGACTCGCTGGACAGGATCTCCGCGGGGGTCATATTCGCCGCACGCAGCGGCACCTTGTCCAGGTCGATAGTCATTCCGCCGTCGCCGGCGGAGGCCAGTTCGGAAGTGGCGCAGGATAATCCGGCCCCGCCCAGATCCTGGATTCCCACCACCAGGCCGGCGGCGTACAACTCCAGGCAGCACTCGATGAGCACCTTCTCGGTGAACGGATCGCCCACCTGGACGCTGGGTAGCTTCTTGCGCCCGGCCCCCGACTCGTCACCGGAGAACGTGTCGCTCGCCAGGACCGATACCCCGCCGATGCCGTCCAGTCCGGTGCGCGCGCCGAACAGGATGATCTTGTTGCCGGTTCCGGAGGCAAAGGCCAGGTGCAGGTCCTCTTTGCGCAGCACCCCGACACACATGGCGTTGACCAAGGGGTTGCCCGCGTAGGAGGCGTCGAACACCGTCTCGCCGCCGATGTTGGGCAGGCCCAAGGAGTTTCCGTATCCGCCGACCCCGCGCACCACACCGTCGACCACCCGGCGGGTGTCGGGGGCGTCGGCCGCGCCGAAGCGCAACTGGTCCATCACCGCCACCGGGCGGGCGCCCATCGCCATGATGTCGCGGACGATGCCACCGACCCCGGTGGCAGCACCCTGATAGGGCTCCACGTAGGAGGGATGGTTGTGCGACTCGACTTTGAAGGTCACCGCCCAGCCGTCACCGATATCGACCACGCCGGCGTTCTCACCGATACCGGCCAGCATGCCGGCGCGCATCGCGTCGGTGGTGGTCTCCCCGAAGTAGCGTAGGTGCACCTTGGAGGACTTGTAGGAGCAGTGCTCACTCCACATCACCGAGTACATGGCCAGTTCTGCGTCGGTGGGCCGGCGGCCGAGGATCTCCCGGATGCGCGCGTACTCGTCGTCCTTGAGTCCGAGTTCCCGGTAGGGCTGCGGGTGATCGGGGGTGGCCGTCGCCCTGTCGACCGTGTCGACGATGGGACCGGGGCCGACGCTGTCGACTGTCACGGCAATGAGTCTAGTGAGGTCACTCCCGGGCGGCGCCGACGCAGAAGGCGTTGCCGTCCGGGTCGGCCAGCACGACCCAGCGAAAACCGCCGTCGACGCTGTGCCGGCCGGTTTCCTCAGCGCCAAGACCGACGAGACGTTCGACTTCGGCGTCGACGTCGGCCGCCGAGAAGTCCACGTGGACCCGGTTCTTTCCCGGTGTCGGCGCGTCAACCCGCTGGAATCCCAGGGCCGGACCGCCGTCGCGGGGAACCAGCGCGAACTCACCGGCCATCAGGACGACCACGGTCCCGCCGAGGGCATCGGCCCACCACTGAGCCAGTCGCTCGGGATCGAGGCAGTCGACGGTGATCATTTCCAGCGACAGGGTCACACCGTCACCTCCGGGGCCAGGAACGCCGCCAGTGCGGCGGCGTAGGCGGCGACGTCGTCGGCGCCCATCAGTTCACGTGCGGAGTGCATCGCCAGTTGCGGCGCGCCGACGTCGACGGTCGGAATGCCGGTGCGGGCCGCCGTCATCGGCCCGATCGTGGACCCGCAGGGCAGGTCCGCGCGATGCTCGTAGCGCTGCAATGGCACACCGGCCTGGCGGCAGGCCAGCACGAAGGCGGCCGCGGTGCGGCCGTCGGTGGCGTACCGGAGGTTGGGCTGCACCTTGAGTACCGGGCCGCCGTTGACCCTGATGAGGTGGCCGGGCTCATGGCGTTCGGGATAGTTCGGATGGGTGGCATGGGCCATGTCGCCGGAGGCCACCATCGACGCGGTCAACAGGCGCAGGAAATCCTCCCGGTCGCCACCCCAGCCCAGCACGATCCGTTCCAGCGTGGTCAACAGGAAGTCGGACTGGGCGCCGTGATCCGACGTTGAGCCCACTTCCTCATGGTCGAAAAGCACCAGCACCGGCAGATACTCGCCGGGGTCGACCGCCAGCAGCGCCTCCAGTCCGGCGTAGCAGGTGCCCTGGTTGTCCAGGCGCGGGGCGCTCACCAGGTTTTCGTCGGCACCGATCACCACCGAGGGCGTCAGGTCATGCGTCATCAGGTCAGCCGCCAGCACATCGGCGGGCGCCACCTCGAACTGATCGGCGATGTAGCCCAGCAGCGACCGGGGCCGGTCGCCGACACCCCAGACGGCGTTGACGTGGCGCTGCGGATCCAGGCTGAGCGAGCCACGGTCCTCGGCGAGGTGGATGGCCAGTTGCGGCACCCGCAGCAGCGGTTCGTCGATGCGGACCAGCCAGTACGCGACACCACCCGGCGAGTCGGCGTCGCGGACTGACAACCGACCACTGAGCCCCAGGTCACGGTCGAGCCAGGAGTTGAGCCACGCCCCGCCGTAAGGCTGCAATGCCACCATCTGCCAGCCCGCTACGACCCGGTCCGGGTGCTGTTTGACCCGCAGATTGGGGCTGTCGGTATGGGCGCCGACGATCCGGAACGCACCCGCCGGATCGGCACGGTTGTCCCAGGCGATCAACGACCCGGAGCGGATGGCGAAGAACCGGCCGGTCGCCGCCGAGCCCGCCGGCCAGCGGTCGGTCTCGGCGAGTTCGGTGTACCCGGCCGAACGCAGCCGCTTGGCCACCGTCGCACAGACGTGGAACGGCGACGGCGAGGCGTCCACGAACTCGCACAACCCCGACGGGGTCGCACCCGTCATGGCCGGGCGGCCAGGACCGCGTCGAGCGCCGAATAGAACAGGCCCAGACCGTCGTCCGACGGACCGGTCAGCGGCTCGGTGGCGTGCTCGGGATGCGGCATCAACCCGACGACTCGGCCGTCGGCCGAACTGATCCCGGCGATGTCCCGCATCGAGCCGTTGGGGTTCTCGGCGTAGCGGAACACCACCCGCCCTTCGCCTTCGAGCTCGTCGAGCACGGATTCGCTTGCCACATAACGACCTTCGCCGGACTTGAGCGGCACCAGCAGTTCCGCGCCCCACTCGTAGCGCGACGTCCAGGCTGTCGTGATGGAGTCGGCTTTCAACCACACGTCGCGGCAGATGAAGTGCAGGCCGGCGTTGCGTGCCAGCGCCCCGGGCAGCAGGCCCGCTTCGCAGAGGATCTGAAAACCGTTGCAAATCCCCAAGACCGGCATACCGTGGCCGGCGGCGGCGATCACCTCGCCCATGACCGGTGCGAATTTCGCGATGGCGCCGCAACGCAGGTAGTCGCCGTAGGAGAAGCCCCCCGGCACGACGACGGCGTCGACGCCCTTGAGGTCGGCGTCGCCGTGCCACAGGCTGACCGCCTCGCCCCCGGCCAGGCGGACCGCACGCGCGGCATCGACGTCGTCGAGGGTTCCGGGGAAGGTGATCACCCCGACGCGTGCGTTCACGCGGGATCCGCCTTCGCTTCTCGCTGGCCGGTCACGCTCGGTCCCGGGTGACCGACCAGTCCTCGATCACGGTGTTGGCCAGCAGCGATTCGGCGATCTCGGCCAATTCGTCGTCGCTGACGGTGTCGTCGACCTCGAGTTCGAAACGCTTGCCCTGTCGGACGTCCGAGATTCCGGCGTGGCCGAGCCGGCCCAGCGCGCCGACGATGGCCTGGCCCTGCGGATCGAGGATCTCGGCTTTCGGCATCACGGTGACAACTACCCGGGGCACGGGGCTCCTTCGGTCGGCGGGGCGCCGACGGCCTAGCGTCGGCGATCGAGTTGCGCCGCTGATCCTACCGGTGTGATCAGGGGCAGGAGTCGATGTAGGCCGTGCACAGCGGCGTGCCCAGCGCGTCGAGCACCGCGGTGTCGGTCAGCGCCGGCCAGGGCGTCTGCGCCGGAGCGTCCGTCCACAGCGCCAGCTCGGTGACCGTGCTGTTCACCGGGTCGGCGACCAGATACTCGTGCAGCACCACCGGGCCGCTGATCACTGCGGCGAACCGGTCCGGCTCGTCGACGATGAGCGACGCCGAGGCAGCCGGGTTGCCCGACTGGCAGTCCCGCAGGGCGTCCACCGCGGCGGCGAACGTGCCCTGCGCGAGTTGGCCACCGAGCCAGGTCTCGCCACGCCAGTGCAGCACCTGGGCCTGAAGTTGCCACTGGCCGCGGGGATTGGACACGGTGGCACGTTCGGCGACGGCGTAGTTACGCGGATCGCCGGGCAGCGACGGAATTGCGCACAATTCCTCGAACCGCAACCTCGGCGGCCGGGCGGTGACCGCGAGACCGGCAAGTTTGGGCCAGTCATAGACCTCGTTGAGGGGAATCGCCGATGGCGAGATCCATGCCGCCTCGGGGATCCGGTTGCACACCGGCGGGCAGTTGCCGGCCGGTTCGCCGGAGACCGGCGGTGCCAGTACGGCACTTGAACCCACCAACAGTGCTGTCAGGGCCATCCGCATCCCGCCGCCTCCTGTCAGCGCGCACAATCGTAAGCATGGAGTTGACGCATTTCGGACATTCCTGCCTGCTGGCGGACTTCGGTGTCGCGCGCGTGCTGTTCGATCCGGGCAACTTCTCACACGGGTTCGAGGGCATCACCGGGCTGTCGGCGATTCTGATCACCCACCAGCATCCCGATCACGCCGACCCGCAGCGGCTACCGGCCCTGGTCGAGGCCAATCCGCAAGCCGCGCTCTACGCCGACCCGCAAACCGCCGCCATGCTCGGCGGCGACTGGCGCGCGGTGAATGCCGGTGACGAATTTCCCCTGAGCGGCCTCACCGTCCGCGGGGTGGGGGGACGGCATGCGGTGATCCACCCGGAGATCCCGGTGATCGACAACATCTCCTACCTGATCGGCGACGACGAGCATCCGGCCAGACTGATGCACCCCGGCGACGCGTTGTTCGTTCCGGCTGAGCCGATCGAGGTGCTGGCCACCCCGGCGGCGGCGCCATGGATGAAGATCTCCGAAGCGGTGGACTACCTGCGGGCGGTGGCGCCCCGGCATGCCGTCCCGATCCATCAGGGCATCATCGCGCCGGAAGCGCGGGGGATCTTCTACGGCCGACTCAGCGAGATGACCGACACCGATTTCCGGGTACTGACCGAAGAGACCGCGGTCTCATTCTGAGCCGTCAACCGCGAGAGGAACACAGTTGAGCACAGCCGATCTGGCGAGGCTTTTTGGCCTGGAGGGCAAGACCGCCCTGGTCACCGGCGGCACCCGCGGGATCGGAATGATGATCGCCCGCGGTCTGCTGCAGGCGGGGGCCGGCGTGGTGATCAGTTCCCGCAGGGCCGACGCCTGCGAACAGGCGGTTGCGGCGTTGTCGGAGTTCGGTCCAGTGCGTGGGGTGCCGGCCGACCTGTCCCGCCAGGACGAATGCACCCGCCTGGCCGCCGCCGTGTTGGACGGAACCGACTCACTCGACATCCTGGTGAACAACGCCGGGGCGACCTGGGGTGAGCCGCTGGAGACCTTCCCGGCGGCGGCGTGGGACCGGGTCCTCGATCTGAACGTCAAGTCGCCGTTCTGGATGGTGCAGGCGCTGGCGCCCGCTTTACGCGAAGCCGGCACCCTGGACGACCCAGCGCGCATCATCAACGTCGGCAGCATCGACGGAATCCACGTCAGTCCGATGCCCACCTACTCCTACTCCGCGAGCAAGGCGGCGATCCACCAGCTGACCCGGGTCCTGGCCAAGGAACTCGGGCCGCAACACATCACCGTCAACGCGATCGCGCCGGGGCCGTTCCCGTCGAAGATGATGGCCGCCACCCTGGAAGCATTCGGCGACGCCATCGCGGCGGGCGCACCGATGCGCCGGATCGGACGCGACGACGATATGGCCGGCATCGCGGTGTTCCTGGCCAGCCGGGCCGGCTCCTACGTCAACGGGGCGATCATCCCGGTCGACGGGGGGATCGCGACGACGGCCGGCGGGTCGGCGCGCTGAATCCCCGCCCGGTCCGACGAGGGTTGCCCGCCGTTGCCCATTCCGCGTCGACTACCTTGGGCTTCAGTGATTTCGGGGGCTCGCGGCGGATGACCAGGGCCGGAGCGTGATCCGATGATTGAGAAAGGCTTGAGCTTGTGAGTGAGTTGGGCTTCCGCAAGAAGCTTGTCTACAAGTTTTTCCCGTTCAACCTCGATGAAGTCGGGATCGTCCACACCCTCATCGGTCGCCAAAAAGGGACGATGCTCGACGTCGGGGCGCATTGGGGCAACTCGCTGGCTCCGTTCCTGCAAGACGGTTGGACCGTCTACGCCTTCGAACCGGATCCGGCCAACCGGGCTGTGCTGAACTCACGCCACCCGGGCGCGCGCGTCGACGCCCGGGCCATTTCCGAAAAGGACGGCGAGACGGTGTCGCTGTTCACCAGCGACGTCTCGACAGGAATCAGCACCCTCTCGCCCTTCCACCCCTCCCACGAAGCGACCACCCAGGTCCAGACCGTCAGGCTGGACACCTTCATCGCCGAGCGCGGCATCGACACCGTCGACTTCATCAAGACCGACGTCGAGGGGCTCGACCTCTTCGTCCTGCGCACCTTTCCGTGGGAGCGTCTGCATCCGAAAGCCGTTGTCTGCGAGTTCGAGGACAATAAGACGACTCGCCTGGGCTACACCGTGCACGACACTGCGCAATTCCTTGCCGATAAGGGCTATGCCGTTGTCGTCTCGCAATGGGAGCCCGTCGTCGAGTACGGCCGCAACCACACCTGGAGCCAGTTCAAGCATTACCCCGCGGACGTTCCGGGCAACTGCCACGGCAATTTGATCGCCGTTCAGCCACAGTTGCTTGATTCTCTGGACCGGACCTGCGCGGCGGCCGCACGCAAAGACCAGCTGCGCCGTAAGACCGAGCGGCTCCTGCGGATCAGCTAGGTCGGGGATGATGCTGCACCGCGAGTTCTGGCCGGCGGTCGTCAGCCATCGACCAGAGGAGTGGAGACAATGGCAAAGCGTGCGTTGATTACCGGGATCACCGGTCAAGATGGCTCCTACCTGGCAGAACTTCTTCTCGGCAAGGGTTACGAAGTCCACGGGCTGATCCGGCGTGCTTCGACGTTCAACACCGCTCGCATCGATCATCTCTTCGTCGACCCGCATTCCCCCGACGCCAAGCTGTTCTTGCATCACGGAGATCTCAGCGACGGCACCCGCCTTGTGACGCTGCTGGCCGAAGTCAGGCCCGACGAGGTCTACAACCTCGCTGCCCAGTCCCACGTGCGAGTGTCCTTCGATGAACCCGAGCACACCGCCGATACGACTGGCACAGGCACCATTCGCATGCTGGAAGCAGTGCGTCTGTCCGGTATCACGACCCGGTTCTACCAGGCGTCCTCATCGGAAATGTTCGGGGCGACACCTCCGCCGCAAAACGAGGAGACGGCGTTCTATCCGCGCTCGCCCTACGCTGCGGCCAAGGTGTACGGCCACTGGATAACCAAGAACTATCGGGAGGCCTACGGCCTTTTCGCGACCAGTGGAATCGGCGGTGTCATAGCGTCGTAGCAACAGACCCACTGAGCGGGAGGGAGTTGCAGGTTGGCGCGCAGGATGTTGACGTTCGAGGATCGAGCGGACATCGCGGTCGGGATCGAGTCGGGCTTGTCTGACACCGAGATCGCC
>CAIRCP010000007.1 GCA_903877095.1 uncultured Actinomycetes bacterium
AACCAAGTGGGCCGTACGCTGGAAACCAGCGCTCAACGCCCTGGCGATCAGCTTCGCCGATCGCATGCCAGCCGCCGAAGAACGCTAACTCGAGAAAATCCAACCAAACGCCGCTTACACCGAATACCGGACAGTCCCTATTGCCATGAATGTGGATGACCTCATGTGTGGTTTGGAAGTTCGAGGGTGACCGGTCCGGAGACGAGCATGATCATGGCGAGCGCGTTCTCGGCGTTGTGGAAGCCGTAGGCCCTTCGGATGATCAACCGGACCTTGTTGTTGAGGCCTTCGTGGCGGCCGTTAGCCAGTCCGCGCTCGACCGCGGCTTGGATGCCGTCGAGGTGTTTCTTGATGGTTCGGCCGACCTTGACGAACTGCGGGATCCGGCACCGCTGGGCCCATGAGCCCCATTTTCCGAGCATGTCGGTGACGGTGTCGGTGTCAAGGTCCCCGGCGAACACCGCCCGCAGCGATTCCTTGAGCTCGTAGGCACGGACCAGTGCGCCGCCCTCACGGTTGAGCTGGGCGAGGGTGGCTTTCTGTGTGTCGGTGAGGGATTCGGGATTCTTCAGCAGCGCCCACCGGGCTCCCTTGTAGGTTTTGGCGATCTGCTTGTTCGACAGCTTGCGTGCGGACTGCCATACCTGACGGCGCACATCATCGAGGGCATCGCCGGCCAGCTTGACGACATGGAACGGATCGAAGCAGATCACAGCTTGGGGGGCATGTGCGCGAACAGATTTGGCGAATGCCGGCCCGAGGTCCATCGACACGGCCTCAATCTTCTTCGCGCCATCCTCGGGCAGGGCCGCGGTGAAGAACGCGTCGAGAGTGGCCGCCTTCTTGCCCGGCGCGCCCCACACGATCTTGCCGGTGTCGTGGTCGGACACCAAAGTCAGGTACTTGTGATGCTTGCGCCAGGAGATCTCATCGACGCCGATGTCGACCAGCCCGCTCAGCAGGTCGGGGTCCAGCTTCTCGGCCACGACGCGTGAACACATCGCCCCGACGGTGCGCCACGTAACACGGCAGAACGTCGACACCGTCTTCTTGTCACACTTGCTGGCCAGCCAGACCGCAAGGTCCTCGAAGTCGCGGGTGAACCCCGATCCCGGCCGTGCGAACGGCACAGACTCGGCCAGGACACCGTGCTCGGGGCAGCGCAACCGGCGTCGCCGCAGCTTGAGCACACATACCCGTCCGTCCAGGTCCAGGTGCCGCCACGCCGAATCGACCACCCGCATGTCGTAGCGGTGCCTGGTCCGGAAATCGCAATGCGGACAGGACATCACCCGCTGTTGCGGGCGCACCCACACCGTTACCTCGTCGCCGACCTCGACGTCGCGGACCGTGGTTTTCGGCAGGGCGAGGACACGGTTGAGTAAGGTGGTCGCGCGCACGGGCAAGCTCCTTGGGACCAGGTGTTGGAGCCTTCGAACCTATTGGCTGCCCGTGCGCCCAGACCGTCACGCCACCCGGGACATGGCACACCCCACCTGATCCACATTCATGGCAATAGCCAAAGTGTCCCTGGCGGGACGCCCGTTCCGGGATGAAAATGGTGTGTGGCCGCCTTGTCGACGCCGTGGTTCTATGGTCCTTCGAGGCCGTGCAATAGCGGGGCGTTGGGGATCGCGCTGCGGGCCCTTCATTGTTGCCGTTGATCGTTGAGCACGAGGATTAGATTCTGTTCTCCGTTGTGATCCCCACTTGGCGACCACCCCAGTAGGTGATTGTCGCGAGCCAGGTGAGGAGAACACGATGCTGACCGAATCTCAGGATGAGGAGCAGATTATTGCCAGGGTGGCGGCCCTGGATATCGGGAAAGCGGAGCTGGTGTGCTGTGTGCGGGTCCCGGCCGCGGCGGCGGGCAAGAAACGGCTGCAGGAAGTTTCCACCCATTCGACGATGACCCGGGCGGTAACCGAGTTGGCCAATCATCTGGTCGAGCTTGGTGTGCAGCGGGTGGTGATGGAGGCAACCAGCGACTACTGGAAGCCGGTGTTCTACCTGCTCGAGGCGCACGGACTGGACCCGTGGCTGGTCAATGCCCGCGACGTCAAACACCTGCCCGGTCGACCCAAAACCGATGTGCTGGATGCGGTGTGGCTGTGCAAGGTCGCCGAACGCCAGATGCTACGCCCCAGTTTCGTGCCCCCTAAACCGATCCGGCAGTTGCGGGATCTGACCCGCTACCGCATCGATCTGATCGGGGCGCGCACCGCGGAGAAGAACCGGGTCGAAAAGCTCCTCGAGGACGCCTGCATCAAACTCTCGGTGGTGGCGTCGGACATTTTCGGGGTGTCCGGGCGAGCGATGATGGCTGCCCTGATCGCCGGTGAACGCGACCCCAGGGTGCTCGCGCAGCTGGCGCGGGCCAGGATGCGGGCCAAGATCAGCCTGCTGGAGGAAGCGTTCAACGGGCACTTCGATGACCACCACGCGTTTCTGCTCACCACGATGTTGGGCCGCATCGACGCGATCGACGCCGACATCGCCGCCCTCGACACGCAGATCGAGGCGCAGCTGGCCCCTTTCGCGGCGGCGGCGGCCCGCCTTGATGACATCCCGGGCATCGGCCCAGTGGCCGCCGCGATCATCCTGGCCGAAGTCGGACTGGACATGTCCCGCTTCCCCACCGCCGGGCACCTGTGCTCGTGGGCGAAGTTCTCGCCCGGCATCAGCTCCTCGGCAGGCAAGACCAAGGGCAACGGATCCAGCGGACACGGCAACCGCTACCTGGCCCGGGTCCTGGGCGAGGCCGCAGTCGTGGCCGGCAAAACCGACTCCTTCCTCGGGGAGCGGTACCGGCGGATCTCCAAACGCCGCGGCAAGAAACGCGCCATCGTCGCCGTCGGCCGCTCAATCCTGGTCATCGTCTGGCACCTGCTCTCCGACGAGCAGGCCCAGTTCACCGATCTCGGACCCGATCACTTCACCCGCCACGTCAACTCAGAAACCAAGAAACGCAACCACATCCGCCAACTCGAAGCCCTCGGCTACACCGTCACCCTCAACCCCGCCGCTTGACCGCAACTACCACCGCTGACGCGCACCTGACCCATCGCACGTCGCCTTTATTTTCGGATTAGAG
>CAIRCP010000008.1 GCA_903877095.1 uncultured Actinomycetes bacterium
GGCGATCTCGGTGTCAGACAAGCCCGACTCGATCCCGACCGCGATGTCCGCTCGATCCTCGAACGTCAACATCCTGCGCGCCAACCTGCAACTCCCTCCCGCTCAGTGGGTCTGTTGCTACGACGCTATGACACCGCCGATGACCCCAGCCGTGCGGGACGGCGACGGTGCCGGGAGCGACCTCGTCGCTGATGTGTACCGGGACGACTCCCGTCCCGGTGGCCGAGGTGATCCGCACCGGTTCGCCGTCGTTAATGCCGAGCACTGCAGCGTCTTTCGGATTGATCAGCCCGTGCTGTCGCCGCCGGGGATCCCGATGTTTGGGGGTGTTGTGCATCCAGGAGTTCTGCGAGCGGACATCACGCTTGCCGATCAGCAGTATCGGGTAGTCCGGGTCCGCCGGCGGCTCGGCGGCCAGGCGCCGAAGCGCTTCGCCGATCCGCCGGTCGCCGAGGTCGACCCGGCCGCCAGTTACGCGTGACTTCAGCACGCCGGTCTGGATGAAGGGCGCCAGCACCCGTCCACGGGGCTCCGCGCGCAGCGCGGCCAGCGACAACTTGCCCCGCCGCAGGCCGAACCAGTCTCCGTCGGGTCCAGTGCGCAGCAGCAGATCGACGATGAGTTCCGGTGTGGCCCAACCGGTCCCCGGCGACAACAGCCGGCTGGCGAATCCCGAGAAGCGGCGCGGCAGAAACGACCCGGCGAATCCGGCCAGCGGTCGCACGCCGAGTTCACGGGCCAGGGCGTCGATGATCTGCCAGTCCGGCCGCGCCTCGCCGCGGGGAGCGACGACGGCCTCGGTCCACTGCGCGAACGGGGTCAGATGCAGGCTCAGCGCCGGCAGGACCATATCTGAGCGCTCGTAGAAGGTGGCGGCGGGAAGGATGTAGTCGGCGTGCCGGTGCGTCTCGTTGAGATAGAAGTCGACGCCGACCTGCAGATCGAGATCGCCCAGAGCCCTTTCGAATTCGGTGGCGCCGGGCACCGTCAGCACCGGGTTGCCGGCCGAGACGATGAGGGAGCGCAACTGCCCGCGTCCGGGTGTGGTGATCTCCCCGGCCATGACGGGTGCGGGCAGTTGGTACAGCACCTCCGGGAAGTTGCCCACCCGGGACCGGTGGTCGTCATAGGTGGCCAAGCCCAGCCGCGCTGCCAGCGCGGCGAAGTTGACTGGGCCGCAGCCGAATACCAGACCGCCGGGCCGATCGAGGTTTCCGGTGATCAGGGCCAGCGTGTCGAGCAGAACGTTCACCAGGGTGGGGTGTCGCCCCAGGCAGGCACCGGTGCGGCCGTGGATCGCCGCCGACGGCGCGGCCGCGATGGCCCGGGCCAGTGCGCGGACGTCGTCAGCCGGCACACCGGTACGGTCGAGCACCGCCTCGGGGCTGTATCCGCGAGCGGCATCGCGGATCAGCCGAATTCCCTTGGACTGCTTGGCGATCGCCGCCCGATCCTCAAGACCCTCGGCGAAAATCACGTTCAGCATGGCCAGGAGCAGCCAGGCGTCGCCGTCCGGCCGGACGGCGACGTGCTCGAAGGCCCGGGCCGTCTCGGTGCGCCGCGGATCGACGACGACGACGCGCCCGCCGCGACTGAGGACGCCACTGAGCTTTTCGCGCACGTTGCCCGCGCTCATCAGGCTGCCGCGCGAGACCAGCGGGTTGGTGCCGAGTAGCAGCACAAAGTCGCTGCGCTCTATGTCGGGCACCGGGAGGACGACCGGGTTGCCGTAGAGCAGGGCCGAGGCGACGAACCGGCTGGAGGTGTCCTGGGTGTTGGGCGAGTACAGATGCCGCGACCCGATCGCCTTGAGGAAACCGGTCGCCCAGATGGCATGGCTGTGGCTGAAGGCCGACGGGTTGCCGACGTACATGCCGATCGACTCCCCGCCGTGGGCGGCGCGGACGGCGCGCAACCGTTCCCCGATCTCACGCAACGCGGTGTCCCAGGAGATCTGCTCGAAGCTGCCGTCCGGTCGGCGGCGCAGCGGATGTACCACCCGGTCGTCGTCGTTCTGAACGTGGACGAACTCCAGGCCCTTGGGGCAGGAGAAGCCCGCGGTGATGGGGTGTTCGGGGTCGGGCCGCAGCGTGGAAAGTTTCCCGTCGGTGACTCCTGCGATCATCCCGCAGGTCGGTTCACAGATTCGGCAGAAGGTGACGGCTTCCATCCGCCCACCTTGCCAGAGGGGGACCCGCGGCGGAGTGAACGCGCTGTCAACGAACCGCACTCGCGGCGTTAGCGCCTGATCTGCCGGGCCAGAAAGTCCAGGACGGCGTCGGCGAGGATGTCGTTGCGGTCGCCGGCGACCATGTGCCCGGCCCCGCGGATATCGACGAATTCGATCTGCGGGAAACGGGAGAGCAATCGGGCGGCGTTTTCCTGACTCACCAGATCACTCATCTGGCCGCGCAGGTCGATCGTGACGGCCTGCCAACCGCGCCTGGCAACGGCTGCAGCGACTCTGGACCAGGAGCGACGGGTCTGGCCGCCTCCGTGCAGGAAGACGACGCCGGGGGCGTCGGGATCACCATGGCGGTCCCCCGCGATCCGGATTCCCCCGGCTCCCCGGGTCTCGAACCTCTCGGACACCAATGATCAGCCCTGATGCCCCTGCGGCTTCAGCAACGCCGACAGGTCCAAACCTGAAGGACTCTGGCCCGCAGGCTCCGGGCCGGGCAGCTTCAGGTTCAATGCGGACAGGTCTCCCTTCGAGATCTGCGTCATCACCGACGGGCATTGCGTCTGGATGACGAAGCCGGCGACCATGCCCGTCAGCGTGGGCGTCAAGCCGCTGTTGCCCTGCCACTCCGACAGCGTGGTAGCCAGGGACGAGCCCGGCTTGACCAGGCTCGGGCAGATCGACTGGCCGAACTTCTCAATCGTTGCGCTGATCGAACCGCTTCCGGCGTCATTCGGCGTCGTGCTGGCGCCACCCGAATCTGCCTGTGCCGGAGCAACTCCCAGGAGGGCGATGGCAACACCGGTGATCGCCGACAACTGTGCGGACCGCATGGACCCCGAGGAACGAACCGATTTCACTCTGGTAACACTGGGCGATCAGAGTCACGTTTCCGGCACGGTCGGATAAAGGTTTGCACTTAAGGCAATTTCTCACCGGCGCCACAACTTTCGCTGTTGTAGCCCTTCGTTCTGCCGGGCTGCCGCCGAATAGTGTGCGGGTATGACTTCCGGAATAGAGCAACCCGCCGTCGTGGTCGGGATCGACGGATCGGACACCGCCCTCGGTGCTGCCCGGTGGGGCGCCGAGTACGCGGCCAGGCACGAGTGTCCACTGCAGCTCCTGCACGTGATCCCGCGGCTCGATGTGCACTTCGCCGGTACCGGCCAGCCCTCGGACCCGGGGTCGGGCACCGGTGGCGACGGCCTGCTCGCCGCGGCACTCGACGCTGTCCGGTCGACGCACCCGGATCTTGTGGTCCGCACCGGGGCCGTCCGGGGTGCGGTCGCGCCGACGCTGGCGGAGGCTTCCGACGCGGCACGGCTGCTGGTGGTGGGAAAGGGTGCGTCGGAGCATCGGGCGCTGGGCGGGCATGCGGTCAAAGTCGCGCATCGGGTGAGCTGTCCCGTCGTGGTCTGGCGGCCCCCGGTCGCCAAGCGGACCGGCAAGCCGCTGCCGGTCGTCGTCGGCGCCGACGAGTCCGACGCGTCGCGTGGCGCGCTCGAAGAGGCGTTCGACGTCGCGCGGATGTTGCGCGCCCATCTGACGGTGGTGCACATGTGGGAGATCACCGCGGCGGTCGGCATGGGCGATCTCGGCGGCCAGGGCAACATGGACTGGCAGTTGCTGGAGGTACTGGAGGCCCAGCAGCGCCGGCAGATGGACGAGTTGGTCAAACCACTCGCTGCCAAATACCCGAACGCGCACGTCAACAAGGTTTTCCAGGACGTAACCCCGGCGAAGGGGCTCATTGATCTATCCCGCGAAGCCCAGCTGGTGGTGGTCGGCAGCCACGGCCGCGGCAGGGTCGCTGACGCCCTGCTCGGCTCGGTCAGCCAGAACCTGATCCATCACGCCGAGTGCCCCGTGCTGGTCGTTCGAGAGCGGATCGCTGAGGGCGCCGACCTGTAGCGACGCTCGACGGGTTGGACTGCGCGGTTGGACGTGCGGTTGGACAAAGCCCTGGCCGCTTTCGTAACCTTTTCCAAGACCAAAGGCCCGTGGACAGGCAGTTCGGCGAATCAGACGCCGACGCAGTCAGAGGATGCACAGTCGTGAAGTTTCGCTCGCCGTTGCCGGCGAATTCGCTTAAGAAGCCGCTTAGCAGCGCGTTGGCGGGGCTGACAGCCCTCAGCGCGGTCTGGGGCGGCGTCGCCTACGCCGATCCCGGCCAGGACGGTGTGGCCAAGCTCAACGAGTTGACGCGCCAGGCTGAACAGATGATTCAGACGGTGCAATCGGCCCAGTTGGATCTGGACAAGAAGCTGCAGCAGCAAAGCGAGGCGGAGAAGAAGCACGCGGACGACCTGGCGGCGCTCGACGCCGCGAAGGCCGCGGTGGCGCCTCGCCAGGAGGCCGTCGACAAGCTGGCCGCCGCCTTCTACATGGGTGGCCGGGCCGACGGCGCGAACGCGCTATTGACCGCCTCGTCGCCGCAGAGCTTCATCGACCGTCTCGCGATCCAGCGGGTGATGGCCACTCAGATGTCCGAGCAGCTGATGAGCTTCCGCAGCGCCATGCAGCAGGCGCAGTCCGTCGAGGCCGTCTCGGCGACGTCGGCCGCGGACGCGAAAGCAGCCGCCGAAGCCGCCGCCGCTCTGCGGGCTGACCTGCAGAAGAAGGAGTCCGCGCTGCAGACTCAGGTCGCCCAGGTCAAGCTGCAGTACGGCATGCTTCCCCCCGCTCAGCAGGCCTTGCTCGGTCCAGGGGCGGCGATCCCCACGGTCGGGATGGGCGGCCTGGTTCCGGATGCGAGGGCCCTCGCGGCGTACATCATCACCACCTATCCCGGGGTGCAGTCCATCGGTGGCGTACGGGCGGATCCGATTCCCGATCACCCCAGCGGCCACGCCATCGACATCATGATCGGCTCCGACATGGCGCTCGGCGACGCCATCAACGCCGACGTCCAAAGTCAGTCCGGCCGTTTCAATGTCCGGTACACGATGTGGCGAGTTCCCAGTCACTTCAACCACGTTCACGTCACGGTCGACTGAGCTCGGCACGACTGACCCGCTACAACAGGCGGAGGTCCGCAACCGCCGCGCCGGTCAACCGAATCAGATCCTGGGGTGCCACAACGACATCCCAACCGCGTTTGCCGGCGCTGAACAAAATTCTGTCGAAGCCGACGACCGAACTGTCCACCACCGTCGGCAACTTCTTGCGTTGTCCCAGTGGGGATATTCCGCCCACGATGTAACCGGTGGAGCGCTGCGCCGCGTCGGGTTCGGCCATTTCGGCCTTCGGCCAACCCAGGGCCGCCGCCGCCGACTTGAGTGAGAGCTTCCATGGAACCGGGAGGACTGCGACTGCCAGACCGGACCGTCCCGCGATGACCAGTGTCTTGAGGACCTGTTCGGCGACAACATCGCAGCGGGCCGCGAGTTCGTCGACCGCCTCCTGTCCGAAGGATTGAACCCGCGGATCGTGCTGGTAGCGGACCACATCGTGCGGCACCGCCGCACGCAGCAGTGCGGCGATCGCCGGAGTCGCTGCCGCTGCCACGGTTCTCTTTTATCACCTCACCGGACGTTCAGCCGCCCAGGTGCACCCGTGGGGAATGACAGCGGACCCGGACCGTCGTCCTGCTCGAGGATATGGGGACCAAGGGCCATCTGACACGGGTCAACGGGGACCAGCAGGCCGTCGCGGTGGGCATTGAAGTTCAGCGGGACAACACGTCGTCCACCGCCGCCGGGTCTCCGGCGTAGGACGCCGCCCGGATGGTGATGTCACCGGAGTCGAGGACGAATCCATCGGTGGCCCAACGCTGGACGGGCCGAGTGGAGCATTCAACGCGCACCCGTTCGCTGGTGCGCGCGTCGAGGTGCACCGAAAGGAAACCGACGAGATGGTGGACCGGCCCTCCGGTGTCGGCGGGCCGCATCGCGTAGATCTGGACGACGTGACGCCCGGCCCTGGTCCCGGTGTTGGTGACGGTCACCGAGGCGGCGAACCGCTCGCCGTCGAGCGGGCCGACGTCGAGGGCGGCAATGCTGAAAGTGGGATAGCCCAAACCGAATCCGAGCGGATAGGCGGCGGCGACGCCGTCGCGGTCGAGCTTGCGCTGCCCCCACCAACGGTCGTAGGTGACGGTGGTGGCGTCCCAGTCCACCTGCGGCAGGTCGCCTGGGCGGTGCGGGATCGCGACCGGCAGCCGACCGGCCGGTTCGGCATCGCCGAGCAGGATGTCGGCGACCGCGTGCCCGCCCTCCATGCCCGGGTACCAGGCCAGCAGCACCGCGGCGACGTCCGCGTCCCAGGGGTCGAGCACAATCGTCCCGCCGCCGATCACGACGACGATGGTGCGGGGATTGACCGCGGCCACCGCTTTGATGAGCGCCACGTCCTCGGCGTGTAGACGCAGATCGCGACGGTCACCGCCGAAGTTCTTCTTTTTGGCGATCCGCGCCGTGAGCTTCACCAGAAGCGCGGCGACCGGCCGGAACCGGGCGACGCCGCCGAGCAACTGGGTCGTCGGGGTGTCTACGCCGATCATCGACTCGCCCTCGTCCACCGAGGACAGTCCGACCACCACGACCGCCGCGTCGGCCCCGCGCGCCGCCGTTGCCGCTGCCACCGGATCGTTGCCGCTGACGTGAATAAGCCTCGTGCCCAATCGGTCTCGCAGCCCGTCGAGGATGGTGACCGAGTACGGTGGCTTCACCATCGACGAGCCGACATCGCCCTGGTTGCGCTGGTCGGCCAACGGGCCCAGAACGGCGACTCGCGACAGGTCCGTCTCCGCCAGTGGCAGCGCCGACCTTCCGCCGACCTTCTGGTTGCGCAGCAGTACCGCGCCGCGGCAGGCGGCCTCCCGGGCCAGGCGCCGGTGCGACGCTGACGCGACCACGCCGGTGTCCGGAGCCGGGCGGGCCCGCAGCGCATAGCGGATCTGGGTCGAAAGTTGTGCTCCCGCAGCGCGTTCCACATCGCTGCGCTTCAGCCGGCCGTCAGCCAGTGCCCTGGCCAGGGTGGCCGCCCGCTGCTGACGGAACGGCATCTCAAGATCCTGTCCGGCGGCCACCGAACCGATCGGATCACGAAGGCCCCAGATGAAATCGGTCATCACGAATCCACGGAAGCCCCAGTCCCTGCGCAGGATGTCGGTGAGCAGATGCCGGTTCTCGCCTGCCCAGGTGCCGTTGACCGAGTTGTAGGCACTCATCACGCTGTCCACTCCGGCCTCGACCACGGTGCGGAAGTGCGGTAGGTACACCTCGCGCAACACGTCGTCGGCGGCCCGGACGTCGACCCGGAATCTCGCCTCCTCCATCGAGTTCAAGGCGAAGTGCTTCACGCACGACATCAGCCACGGGTTGACCCCGTCGACGGCCGCGGCACCCATCGCCCCCAGCAGCAGCGGGTCCTCGCCGTAGGCCTCCTGGGCCCGCCCCCACCCCGGCGCGTAGGCGAGGTTGATGCAGATGCCCGCCCAGAGGTTGGCGCCCTGCGCACGGGCCTCGGCCCCGATGACGTCGGCGACGGTGCGCTCGAAACCGGGATCCCACGTTGCCGCCCGGGCGATCGCCACCGGAAACGCGGTGGACGCTCCCACCGCCACCCCGCGCGGGCCGTCGGTGAACAGGATGCCGGGAATGCCGAGACGGTCGATCCGGCCGGCCGGGAAGGGAACCTTGTTGTAGCCCTGGGACATCTCCCGCACTCCGCGCAGGATCCTCAGGTCGCCGTCGAGAAGCCACAGCAATTCCCCGTCGGTCAACTGGCCGACGAGGTGAGCGACGGCGTCGTCGAGATCCCGATCTCCCCGGCGGACTGCGTCGACTGCGCTGGCGAAGGCGGTACCGGGCCGGTACCCGGAATCGGCGACGGACATCAGCCGGTCGACGCCTGCGGACTCAGGAAGCCCGGGCTCGTCGGGCGGCGATGAAGGACCGGACCCCGAAGGCCAGGTAGATCAGCGACAGGACGGCGGTGGCGGCCTGGGCGTACACGGCGCCGGGGCGTTCGGCGGTGCCGGCGAACGCCGCGGGCAGTTTGGTGAGTCCGCGCGCGGTACCCAGGAAAGCCAGCAGACCGACCAGGAGCGCCGCATGCATCACGTGCATGCGCAGGTTCTCCTTGTTCGCCAGCAGGCCGAGGACCAGAAGGATCGCGCCGATGACGGCCGGGATCAGCGCGGTTTTGTGGACCGCGCCGGTCAGGAAGAAGCCGGCCAGGCCGATGGCGATGTAAGCGAGAGAGAAACCGACGGTGATACGAGGCATGGTGTGCAGCCTAGATACCAGCCGCCGGACGCGTGCACCGGAGGGATCTGAGGTCTTTCGACCCGTGCAGATCGACCCGATCGCGGTTTACGCTCACGTCAGGAAAGGGGAGGTATCGCAGCCATGGGCGGATGGTGCCGCGCGGGGGCGGCCGCATTGGGACTGGGTCTCTGGCTGGTCGGCCCGCAGGCACTCGGTGTGGCCGGTGCGGACAGCGGCGGCGCCGACTCGGGCAGTCGGACGCCCCACCACGCTTCCGCGCGGGCCGAGACGTCAACGGTGTCGAACGGTGTGCGCGCCCCGGGAGTGCCTGCGCGGCGGCCGGCGGCGGTGGGCGGTTCCCGGCCACAGCCGAGTTCGGTGGAGCCGCAAAGGCATAGCCCGATGCCGGTGCCTGCTCTGATGCCCGCCCTGACGCCTGCTGTGGCGAGCACGCCCGACGTCGTCGCGACTCCACAGACCCCCCTGGTGACCGCGCTGCGGCTCCAGGAGATCCCGGTCGTCGGGCCGCTGATGGTCACTCCGGTCGTCAACGTCGTCAACCACATTCCCGTCGTGAGCGACGTGCTGCATCCCATTTTCGGCTATCCGCTACCGCCGGCCGGCGCCGCGCCGCCGCGGGACGTCCGGGTGACCTCGTTCGACGGCACACCGATCAACGTGCACTTCATGCCGGCCACCGGGCTCACCGCCGGACACAACGCGCCCACCGTCTTCCTGGCTCCAGCGCTCGGAACTCCAGGGGCGACGAATATCGACGGGACACCGTTCGACCTGATCCTGTCCGATCTCGGCGGCGAGGTGGGCGTCGCCGATCTGCGCAAGGCCGGATACAACGTCGTCACCTGGGATCCCCGAGGCGAGTACTTCTCCGGCGGGCGGGTGGAGATCGACTCCCCGGACTTCGAAGCCCGGGATGTGTCGTCGGTGATCAATTGGGTCGCCCAGCAGTCCGAAGCCCAACTCGACAGTCCTGGCGACCCCCGGATGGGTATGGCCGGGGCGTCCTACGGCGGCGGCATTCAACTGGTCACCGCCGCCACCGATCACCGGGTCGACGCGATCGTGCCGGTGCTTGCGTGGAACACCCTGAACAGTTCGCTCTACAAGAGCGGCGCCTTCAAGACGGCCAGTGCGACCGCGCTGGCGGGCACCCTGGTGTTCACGCTGGCCCGGATGAATCCGGGAATCCTGCCGATCGTGCTTTACGGCGACCTCACCGGGCAGATGACGGCGGCCGGCCAGGATTTGCTGGCCCGCAGCGGGCCCGGCTCGGGCCGGGGGTTCCCGGATCTGGTGAGCCGGATCAGTGCCCCGACCCTGCTGATCCAGGGCACCGCCGACACCCTCACCAGCCTGAAGGAGGCCGACCTCAACGCGCAATCCCTTGTGGCGCAGGGTGTCCCGACGAAGGTGCAGTGGTTCTGCGGCGGGCACGGCCTGTGTATCCACAACGTCTTCGATCTGAGCGACGGCGAAGCCATCGTCAAGGGGACCCTGCAATGGCTGGACCGATACGTCAAGGGTGAGAACGTATCGACCGGCTCCGCCTTCGAGTGGGTCGACCAACGCGGCCAGCACCTTGCGACGGACAGCTACCCGGCTCCGGCCTGGGAACCGCTGGTCGCCGAACGCCGTTCGCCGGCTGTTCTGCCGCTGGTGCCGTTCATCGGCGGATCGGGCCCGATGTTCCTCGTCCTGCCCATCGGCGGGACGACGGTGTTCAACGCGGTCAATCTCGATACCCCGGCCTCAGCGACGACGACCTATATCGCCGGGGAGCCCCAACTGACGCTCACCTATTCCGGCACCGGGACCGGCGAACACGTCTTTGCACAATTGGTCGACCCCACCACCGGCCTGGTGATCGGCAATCAGGTAACCCCGATTCCGGTCACCCTGGACGGCACGACGCACACCGTCAGCGTTCCGCTGGAACCTGTCGCCCACACCCTGAAACCGGGGGAGAAGGTGACCCTGCAACTGTTCTCCTGGTCGGCTGCGCACGCAGCGTCCTGGTCACTGGGCACCCTGCATGTCAGCGACATGCGGCTCTCCCTGCCGACGACAGTCCCGAGAGTGATTGACCCCCATGGTCTTTAGGGCTCAGGCTCTTTAGGGCTACTGGTTAACTCTTCCCGAACGTCTCGGTCAGTACCGGAACGATCTGTGCCTTGCGCGACACAACGCCTTTGAGGTGTGCGCGGTTTCCCTCCAGGGTGACTCCGTAGGCCGACTCCACCACCGCGGCGCGGGGACCGAGCGCCACGCAGTCCGAATTGCCGTTGAGGACGTCGGTGACGAGGAAGAGCAACAGATCCAGGCCCTTCTCGCTGACGATGCTGTGCAGCGCCGGCTCCAACTCGGCCTGGCGTGACAGCACGTCGCCGACGTCGATGACGTTGATCTGGGCGATCTGAACCTTGGCCCCGCTCATCGAGAACTCCTTGGCGTCCATGGCCACGAGTTGTTCGATCGACTTGTCCGCGACGCTGGCGCCGGCCTTGAGCATGTCGAGGCCGTACGTCTGAACGTCCACTCTCGCCACTTCGGCGAGTTCCTGAGCGGCCGCCACGTCTTCCGCTGTGCAGGTGGGCGATTTGAGCAGCAGCGTGTCGGAGATGACGGCCGACAGCAGCAGCCCGGCGATCGACGGACTGATCTCGAGGCCCTTCTCCTTGAACATCTTGAAGACGATCGTGGCGGTGGCGCCGACCGGTTCGGCGCGGTAATACAGCGGCGCCCCGGTTTCGAAGTTCGCGATGCGGTGGTGGTCGATCACTTCGGCGATCGTCACCTCGCCGATGTCGGCGGCGCTCTGCTGCCGCTCGTTGTGGTCCACCAGGATCACCTCGGCGGCCTCCCCGGCCACCGAGTCGACCAGGCGGCCTCCCCGGCCACCGAGTCGACCAGGCGGGGTGCCGCCGTCGCGAAGGTGTCGAGAGCGAACTGAGTCTCCGCACTGACCTGGCCGAGCCGGACCGCCTCGACATCGGCGCCGATCCGTGACTTCAAGTCCGCATAAGCCAGGGCCGAGCAGATCGAATCGGTGTCGGGATTGCGGTGACCGAAGATCAACGTCTTGCTCATAATCTGCACTCCATCACGGCGGCGGCCCATCCGAACCATAATCACGGGATGGAATTGGAGGTCATCGGGTTCGATCTGGAGTCGTGCGTGATCGCGCAAGCGTGCGGCGCCGACCGAATCGAGTTGTGCGCCAATCCCCACGATGGCGGCACCACGCCGTCGGTGGGAATGATTGCCGCCGCGCGCCGACGAACGTCGATCCAGCTGTTCCCGATGATTCGCCCCCGCGGTGGGGATTTCCTCTATACCGGGGCCGAATTCGAGGCGATGCGCACCGATATCGAGCAGTGCGGGGCGTTGGGGTGCGACGGAGTCGTCATCGGCATGCTGCTGGCCGACGGTCGGGTCGATGCCGAGCGATGCGCCGAACTCGTCTCGCGGGCGGGGGCGGGCGCCATGCAGGTCACGTTTCACCGCGCGTTCGACCGGGTGTCCGATCCCCTCGCCGAACTCGAGACCGTCATCGAACTGGGCTGTACCCGAATCCTCACCAGCGGCCTGCGCCCCAACGTCGACCTCGGAAAGACGATGCTGCGCAGCCTCGTCGAGGCGGCGGGATCGCGGATCACCATCATGGCCGGCTCCGGGGTCAGGGCGGCGAACGTCGTCGAGATCGCCCGGTTCACCGGTGCCACGGCGTTCCACAGTTCAGCTCGGATGACTCATCCGTCGGCCATGCGATACACGAATCCCGACATGGACGAGCGCCTCGAGTCCGTCGGGATCGACGCCACCGAGGTGTCGGAATTGCGCCGCAGGCTCGACGCCTATGACAGTCAGGGCAAAAGCTAGGCCGGGACAGACACCGGCACCGCTGAATCGAGCCGTTTGGTGTAGACCAGCCGGGGCACCGTGGACAGACGTCCGCAGGGATTCTGATCGATCGCTTCGAAGCCCGCCTTCTGCGCGAGGATCCGGGCCGGGGTGTTGGTCTCACGAACCAGCATCACGGCGGTCAGCGCGCCGGATTCGCGGCCGATGCGCAGCCGCTCGTCGAGCAGCCGCCGGCCGAGACCGCATCCGACGTCCTCCACGTACAGACCGCCGAGATACGCCGTATCGCCGCTGACCCGGACGAAGCCGCATGCCGCGATCGACCCATTGGTCCGCTCGAAAACCAGGACGTGCGTCGCCGAATCGTTCAGTCGCACTTCCCAGGCCGACACCCCGTGCTCGGCCCCGGCCCATAGGCTGGCCGAATCGTGGTCGACCCACTTCGCATAGGTTCGACTGGCGATGGGCACGACGAATCGGGCCAGCTTCTCAGCCTGGCCCGGCGCGTAGCGGTGCAGTGAATAGCTCATGGTCGAGGTGAATTTATACACGGTGCCAGCGACAAATGCTTACGCGAAATCGAACGTCTGGGGAATTGTTGTTGAACCCCGGGCCCGATGCCCGAGCGCAGGCATTCATCTCGAATTCATGCGCCAGCAGTAGCCGGCCTTTGGCAGGCGCACTTACGTTGGTCGGATGCGGTTCGCCTACGGCGCTCAACTCGACGCCCTGACCGAACAGCTGGTGGACATGTGCCAGTCGGCGGGTGTCGCCATGCACAGTGCAACCCAGTCCCTGCTGCGGGCTGATCTGTGCCTTGCCGAAGACGTCATCGGCAGCACCGACACCATGACCTACGCCGCGGCCAACGCCGAGGAGTCCGGTCTGGCCCTGCTGGCGCTTCAGGCGCCGATCGGACGGAACCTCAGAACCGTCGTCGCCTCCATCCAGATCGCCGCCGACCTGGACCGGATGGGCGCGCTCGCGCTACATGTGGCCAAGATCGCCCGGCGCCGTCATCCCAGGTGTGCTGTGCCCGAGGACGTGAGCGGCTACTTCGCCGAAATGGGACGCGTCGCTGTCGATGTGGCCGATAACGCGCGGCAGGTGATCCAGTCGAGGGACCTCGGCCGGGCTCGGTACATCCGGGACGCCGACGACGCGATGGACGATCTACACCGGCACTTGTTCACCGTCCTGTCGAGTCGGGAGTGGAAGCACGGCGTCACGACAGCGGTAGACGTAACGCTGCTCAGCCGCTACTACGAGCGTTTCGCCGACCACGCCGTCGCTGTCGCCCGGCGGATCATCTTCGCGTCGACCGGCCACCTGCCGGTCGAGGAACACGTGCCGCCGGCCCGGCGCCCGGTGGACAACCATTCACTGTTGTGAGGCTGGCCACACGCCGATACATCCGAGGGTCCTCACCTAAAAGTGAGCGCGAAGTAGTGGCTGGTGCCTCACGCATGGTGAGCGCGTGGGGGGCTTGCGCTACTTCGTCTTGGTCAATCGGTTGATTGACGGTTGCAATGCTTCCAGATCGATGTGGCGGGCGGCGGCGA
>CAIRCP010000009.1 GCA_903877095.1 uncultured Actinomycetes bacterium
GCCCCGGCAAAGGCCCGATTCCGTTGTCCCACTGAGAAATTCATACCCACCCGAGGATGCCGCCCCGCCATCACTCCCACTGCGAACCCGGCAGCAAAAACATACCCCCACGCCACCCGCATAATTCAGCATTCTCCTAGTAACCCCAGTTCCAGCAGCAGGAGTGCCCGTCCTCACCGTCGGTGGTCTATCGCAGCGAGTGCTGTGTCGGGCTGGGTCTTGCGTTGCGGCTCATCGTTCCGGGGCCATCTGGGTGTGCCTGAGGTGACCAGTCGCTCGATGGCAAGATGCACGCCGATCGCCGATTTCAGTGCCCCCACTAGGACTCGAACCTAGGACCTGCGGATTAAAAGTCCGTAGCTCTACCGACTGAGCTATAGGGGCGTGCCTGCCAAGGATACTGCCCGTCGATTGCCCTCAGCGTTTGGGGATTGGCCGCACCATCCCCTAAGCTAACGAGCGCTCAACGAAAACTAGTTGTGAAGTACCTCGGAGAGATTCGACCAGGCCCCCTTCGTCTAGCGGCCTAGGACGCCGCCCTTTCAAGGCGGTAGCGCGGGTTCGAATCCCGTAGGGGGTACGCACGACGCGATTTCGCGGAGTAGCAGCAAGGCCCTGTGGCGCAGTCGGTTAGCGCGCCGCCCTGTCACGGCGGAGGTCGCGGGTTCGAGTCCCGTCAGGGTCGCAGATTCGGCGAGGCACCACCCGTTTGGTTCGACCGGGTGCCTTCCGGCCAGGTAGCTCAGTTGGTACGAGCGTCCGCCTGAAAAGCGGAAGGTCGCCGGTTCGATCCCGGCCCTGGCCACCACATTTGGTTTCAGGCTCGGTCGCGGGCCGCTCTCATCAGACCGCCTCCGACGATGAGCCGTTGGATTTCGCTGGTGCCCTCGTAAAGCCGGAGCAACCGCACGTCGCGGTAGATCCGCTCCACCGGCACGCCTCGCATATACCCGGTACCGCCGTGAATCTGTACCGCCAGATCGGCGACCCGGCCGGCCATCTCGGTGCAGAACAACTTGGCCGCCGACGGGGCGATCCGCCGGTCCTCCCCGCTGAGCCACAGCCGCGCCGCGTCGCGCACCAGGGCGCGTCCGGCCATCACGCCGGTCTGCTGGTCGGCCAGCATCGCCTGCACGAGTTGGAAGGTGCCCACCGCCTGGCCGCCCTGGGTGGCCGCGGCGGCGAAGCTCACCGACTCGTCCAGCGCACGTTGCGCCGAACCCACCGCCAGCGCGGCGATGTGGATCCGGCCCCGGGCGAGTGATGTCAGCGCGGCCCGATAGCCGATGTCCTCGCTGCCCCCGATGAGCGCGTCGGGCCCGACCCGGACATCGGTGAAGTACACGTCGGAGGTCCAGGCGCCCTCCTGGCCCATTTTGGCGTCTTTGACGCCCACCTCTACCCCAGGGGCGTCAGCAGGTAGCAGGAACACCGCGATGCCGGCACCGTTCTCGTCGGCCGGCCGGGTTCGGGCGAAGACGACGAACAGGTCAGCAATCGGTGCGTTCGTGATCCATCGTTTCTGCCCGGAGATCACCCAGGCCCCGCGATCTCCGGACCCGTCGCGCACGGCTTTGGTGCGCAGCCCAGCCGGATTCGAGCCGGCACCGGGCTCGGTCAACGCGAAGGAGGCCACCACGTCGCCGGCCGCCATCGGCTCCAGCCAGCGAGCCTTCTGCTCATCGGTGCCGAATCCGACCAGAACCTGTCCGGCGATGCCGTTGTTGGTGCCGAACATCGAACGGACCGCCAGCGAGGTGTAGCCCAATTCCAGCGCCAACTCGACGTCCTGGGTGATGTCGAGCCCCAACCCGCCCCACTGCTGGGGGATCGCATAGCCGAAGAGTCCCATCTGCTTGGCCTGGTCCCGGACGTCGTCGGGCACCCGGTCCTGATCGGCGATCTCGGTCTCCCGCGGCACCACCGCTGAGCGCACGAACTGGCGCGTTGCGGCCAGAATCTCGCGGAAGTCGTCGTCGCTCACGACGGGCTCAACTGTCATGACGTCATGCTGTCATGACGTCATGGCGTCGCGGACGCCATGAAATACGATCTGGTCCATGGCGCTACTGGCAGGTCGGACCGCGGTCGTCACCGGTGGAGCGCAAGGTCTGGGCTATGCCATCGCCGAGCAGTTCATCGCCGAGGGAGCGCGGGTGATCCTCGGTGACCTGGACCTCAACCGCACCCGCGCCGCCGCCGACACCCTCGGCGGAGCCGACGTCGCCCGTGCGGTGCGGTGCGACGTCACGTCGCCGTCCGAGGTCGATGCTCTTGTCGCCGCCGCCCTTGAGGAGTTCGGCAGCCTGGACGTCATGGTCAACAACGCCGGCATTACCCGTGACGCCACCTTGCGCAAGATGACCGAGGAACAGTTCGACGAGGTGATCGACGTCCACCTCAAAGGAACCTGGAACGGCACCCGCGCGGCAGCGGCCGTCATGCGCGAGCACGGCCGCGGCGCGATCATCAACATGTCGTCGATCTCCGGCAAGGTTGGACTGGTCGGCCAGACGAACTACTCGGCTGCCAAGGCCGGTATCGTCGGGCTGACCAAGGCGGCCGCCAAAGAACTGGCTCACCTTGGCGTGCGGGTCAACGCCATCCAGCCCGGGCTCATCCGGTCGGCGATGACAGAGGCTATGCCGCAACGTATTTGGGACGCCAAGCTGGCCGAGGTGCCGATGGGTCGGGCCGGTGAACCCCGCGAGGTCGCGACGGTGGCGTTGTTCCTTGCCTCGGATCTGTCGTCCTACATGACGGGCACGGTGCTCGAAGTCACCGGCGGACGGCACATCTAATGACTCCGCGGGGATCATGACCAGACTGGCCCAGACCCTCGGGCTCACCGAGGTTCAGACCGAAATCGTCGACACCGTAAGGCGATTCGTCGACAAAGAGATCATCCCGAACGCTCAGGAGTTGGAGCACTCCGACACCTACCCGCAGGCCATCGTCGACCGGATGCGTGAGATGGGTCTGTTCGGGCTGATGATCCCCGCCGAGTACGGTGGCCTGGGGGAGTCGCTGCTGACCTACGCACTGTGCGTGGAGGAATTGGCCCGCGGCTGGATGAGCATCTCGGGCGTCATCAACACCCACTTCATCGTCGCCTACCTGATCCGCCGGCACGGCACCGACGAACAGAAGCAGCGGTTCTTGCCGCGGATGGCCACCGGTGATGTCCGCGGCGCCTTTTCGATGTCCGAGCCCGAGGTGGGATCTGACGTCGCCGCCATCCGCACCCGCGCCGTGCGCAACGACGACGGCACCTACACCCTGCGCGGTGCGAAGATGTGGCTCACCAACGGCGCAAGCTCCACTTTGGTGGCCACCCTGGTCCGCACCGACGAAGGTGCGGACACCCCGCACCGTAACCTCACCGCCTTCCTTGTCGAAGAGCCCAGCGGTTTCGGCGAAGTCGCGCCGGGGCTGACCATCCCCGGCAAGCTCGACAAGCTCGGCTACAAGGGTATCGACACCACCGAGATGATTTTCGACGGCTATGTCGCCGACGCCGGCGACGTCCTGGGCGGCGCCCCCGGCCGGGGTTTCGCCCAGATGATGGATGGCGTCGAAGTCGGGCGTGTCAACGTCGCTGCCCGGGCCTGCGGGGTCGCGCTGCGGGCTTTCGAGCTCGCGGTCAGCTACGCGCAGCAGCGCAACACGTTCGGAAAGCCGATCGCCGAACACCAGGCCATCGCCTTCTCGCTTGCCGAGATGGCCACCAAAGTCGAAGCCGCACATCTGATGATGGTCAACGCCGCCCGGCTCAAGGACTCCGGTGCGCGTAACGACGTGGAAGCCGGCATGGCCAAATACCTCGCCAGCGAGTTCTGTGCCGAGGTGACCCAGCAGGCCTTCCGCATCCACGGCGGCTACGGCTATTCCAAGGAGTACGAGATCGAGCGGCTGATGCGCGACGCCCCGTTCCTGTTGATCGGGGAGGGCACCAGTGAGATCCAGAAGATGATCATCAGCAAGCGGCTTCTCGCCGAGTACCGGATCTGAGGGGACATTCCCCTGTCGACGGCGCTTCGGCTCGCTAATGTCGCCTCATGGCAGTCACCGATTCCCGGGAAGTCCTCATCGAAGCGTCGCCGGAAGACATTCTCGCCGTCCTCGCCGACGTCACGTCCGCTCCCAGTTGGTCGCCTCAGTACCAGAGTGCGGAGATCCTCGACACCTATGACAACGGGCGGCCCAAGCGAGTCAAGATGAAGATCAAAGCCGCCGGGCTCACCGACGAGCAGGAGGTCGAGTACACCTGGACCGACGCCACCGCCAGCTGGACGCTGATCAAGGCCGGCCAGCTCAAGTCTCAAGACGCGACGTACACGCTGACCCCGCAGGGGGACAAGACCAAGGTGCGCTTCGACCTGACCGTGGACCCGTCGGCGCCGATCCCGGGCTTCCTGCTCAAACGCACCCTCAAGGGTGCGATGGAGACGGCCACCGATGGTCTGCGCAAGCAGGTCCTCAAGGTCAAGAAGGGTAGTTAGGGAAGGGTCAGCGCACCCAGTCGGCGGATTGCTTCGTCCAGCGTCTCGTCGCGTTTGCAGAACGCGAAGCGGACCAGATGGCTCCACTCCGGATGCTCCACAGACGGATCGCAGAACGCCGACATGGGAATCGCCGCCACCCCGGCCCGGTGGGGTAACTCCTCGCAGAATGCGGTGCCGTCGTCGAACCCCAGCGGACGCGGGTCGGCGCACAGGAAATAAGTTCCGGCGCTGTCGTGGACGTCGAAACCCAGCCCGGTCAGCGCCCCGGCCAGTCGGTCCCGCTTGGCCTGCAGTGAGTCGCGCAACGCGTCCACCCAGACGTCCTCGTGGTTGAGCGCGTAGGCGATGGCTGGCTGGAATGGTGCCCCGCCCACGTAAGAGAGGTACTGCTTGGCGGCGCGCACGCCGGCCACCAATTCCGTTGTGCCGCAGGCCCACCCGATCTTCCAGCCCGTGCAGTTGAACATCTTCGATGCGCTGGAGATCGTCACCGTCCGTTCCGCCATACCGGGGTAGGTGGCCAGCGGAACGTGGGTCCGTCCGTCAAAGGTCAGCCGCTCGTAAACCTCGTCGGAGATCACCAGCAGATCCGCTTCGACGGCCACCTCAGCCAGCCCGCGGCACTCGTCGTCGGAGAGCACCATGCCGGTCGGGTTGTGCGGGGAGTTGACGATCAGCGCTCGAGTTCGCGGGGTGATGGCTGCGCGCACCGCATCCGCGTCGAGCGCGAACCCCCGGCCGTCGCGCACCAGTGGCACCGCCACCCGATGGCCACCGGCCATCGCGATGTTGGGCGCGTAAGTGTCGAAGTGCGGCTCGATGACGATCACCTCGCTGCCCGGCTCGACAAGGCCGATCACCGCGGACGCGATCGCCTCGGATGCCCCGACGGTGACCAGCACCTCGTTGTCCGGATCGAACTGCTGGCCGTAGCGGCGTAGCCGCTGGGCCGCGATCGCCTCCCGCAGTTCGACGATCCCCAGGCCGGGCGGGTACTGGTTGACGCCGTCGGCGATGGCCTGACGCGCCGCATCCAACATGGCCGGCGGCCCGTCCTCGTCGGGGAAACCCTGCCCCAGATTCACCGCGCCCAGGCTCGCGGCGAGCGCCGACATCTTCGCGAAGATGTTCACCGAGAAGGGCTGCAGCCGCTCGACCGTCGTCGCTGGGCCGACGACATCAGATCCCGTCATGGGGCCGGAGCCTACTGGGCACGCCCCCAACCAACAGGTTGGCCGGGGGAATTGTTATGGTCGGCCAGCAGGGGACTAGGCTCTGTCGCCGTACCCCGTACCAATCACACACGAGGGAAAAACATGTCCGAAGAAGCCTTCATCTACGAGGCCATCCGCACCCCGCGCGGGAAGGGCAAGAACGGCGCCCTGACCGAGGTCAAGCCGCTCAATCTCATCACCGGCCTGATCGGCGAGCTGCGTAGCCGCCACCCCAACCTCGACGAGAGCATGATCAGCGACGTCATCCTGGGCTGCGTCTCGCCGGTTGGTGACCAGGGCGGCGACATCGCCCGCACCGCCGTCATCGCCGCGGGCATGCCCGACACCGTCGGCGGCGTGCAGCTCAACCGGTTCTGCGCCTCCGGCCTGGAAGCTGTCAACACCGCCGCGCAGAAGGTCCGCTCCGGCTGGGACGACCTGGTGATCGCCGGCGGTGTCGAGTCGATGAGCCGCGTCCCGATGGGCTCCGACGGCGGCGCAATGATGTCCGATCCCGCCACCAACTACGACGCCTTCATCGTTCCGCAGGGCATCGGCGCCGACCTGATCGCCACCCTGGAGGGCTTCACCCGCGACGACGTCGACGCCTATGCGGCGCAGTCTCAGGAGCGGGCCGCGGCCGCATGGTCGGGCGGCTACTTCGCCAAGTCGGTGGTCCCGGTCCGCGACCAGAACGGTCTGCTGATCCTCGACCACGACGAGCACATGCGCCCCGGCACCACCGCGGAGAGCCTGGGCAAGCTCAAGCCCGCGTTCGAGGGTCTGGCCGCGATGGCCGGCTTCGACGATGTGGCCATGCAGAAGTACCACTGGGTCGAGAAGATCAACCACGTCCACACCGGCGGCAACAGCTCGGGCATCGTCGACGGCGCCGCCCTGGTGCTGGTCGGCAGTGAAAAAGCCGGCAAGGCCAGCGGGCTCACCCCGCGGGCGCGTGTCGTGGCCACCGCCACCAGCGGCGCCGACCCGACCATCATGCTGATCGGGCCCACCCCGGCGGCGCTGAAGGCGCTGGACCGGGCCGGACTCAAGCCCGAGGACATCGACCTGTTCGAGCTCAACGAGGCCTTCGCCTCGGTGGTGCTGAAGTTCCAGAAGGACCTCAACATCCCCAGCGAGAAGCTCAACGTCAACGGCGGCGCCATCGCGATGGGCCACCCGCTGGGCGCCACCGGCGCCATGATCACCGGCACCATGGTCGACGAACTGGAGCGGCGCGGCGCCAAGCGCGCGCTGATCACGCTGTGCATCGGCGGCGGCATGGGCGTCGCCACCATCATCGAGCGCGTCTAAGCCGGCGCCGAAACTTTCCGAGAAACCTGAGGTAAGCGAAAAACCATGGCAGAAAACACCATTCACTGGGACAAGGATGCCGACGGCATCGTCACCCTGACGCTGGACGACCCCACCGGCTCGGCCAACGTGATGAACGAGCACTACAAGGAGTCGATGCACAACGCCGTGCAGCGACTGATCGCCGAGAAGGATTCGGTCACCGGCGTGGTGGTCACCAGCGCGAAGAAGACCTTCTTCGCGGGCGGTGACCTCAAGGCGATGATCACCGCGGGCCCGGAGAACGCCGGCGAGATCTTCGCCGAGGTCGAGGGGATCAAGGCCGACCTGCGCGCGCTGGAGACCCTCGGCAAGCCGGTGGTCGCGGCCATCAACGGCGCCGCCCTGGGCGGCGGCCTGGAGATCGCCCTGGCCTGCCACCACCGCATCGCCGCCGATGTGAAGGGCAGCGCGATCGGCCTGCCCGAGGTGTCGCTGGGCCTGCTGCCCGGCGGCGGCGGGGTGACCCGCACCGTGCGGATGTTCGGCATCCAGAACGCCTTCGTCAACGTGCTGAGCCAGGGCACCCGGTTCAACCCGAAGAAGGCCAAGGACGCCGGACTGGTCGACGAACTCGTCGGCTCCGCCGAGGAAGTGGTCCCGGCCGCCAAGGCCTGGATCAAGGCCAACCCGGACAAGAACACCCAGCCGTGGGACGCCCAGGGCTACCGGATGCCGGGCGGCACCCCGGCCAGCCCGGCGCTGGCGGCCATCCTGCCGTCGTTCCCGTCCCTGCTGCGCAAGCAGCTCAAGGGCACCAACATGCCGGCGCCGCGGGCCATCCTGGCCACCGCGGTCGAGGGCGCGCAGGTGGACTTCGACACCGCCAGCCGCATCGAGAGCCGCTACTTCACCGGCCTGGTCACCGGTCCGGTCGCGAAGAACATGATCCAGGCGTTCTTCTTCGACCTGCAGGCGATCAACGCCGGCGGTTCGCGTCCCGAGGGCATCGGCAAGACCCCGATCACCAAGATCGGGGTGCTGGGCGCGGGCATGATGGGCGCCGGCATCGCCTACGTCTCGGCCAAGGCCGGTTTCGACGTCGTCCTCAAGGACGTCACCATCGAGGCGGCGAACAAGGGCAAGAACTACTCGGAGAAGATCGAGGCCAAGGCCCTCGAGCGTGGCCGCACCACGGCGGAGAAGTCGGCCGCGCTGCTGGGCCGGATCACCCCGACCGCCGACCCCCAGGATTTCGCCGGGGTGGACTTCGTCATCGAGGCCGTCTTCGAGAACCAGGAACTCAAGCACAAGGTGTTCCAGGAGATCGAGGACATCGTGGATCCGAATGCGATCCTGGGCTCCAACACCTCGACCATGCCCATCACCGGGCTGGCCGCCGGGGTGAAGCGCCAGGACGACTTCATCGGGATCCACTTCTTCTCCCCGGTCGACAAGATGCCGCTGGTGGAAATCATCAAGGGCGAGAAGACCTCTGACGAGGCGCTGGCCCGGGTGTTCGACTACACCCTGGCCATTGGCAAGACCCCGATCGTGGTCAACGACAGCCGCGGCTTCTACACCAGCCGGGTGATCGGCACCTTCATCAACGAGGCGCTGGCCATGCTGGGCGAGGGTGTCGAGCCCGCGTCGATCGAGCACGCCGGCAGCCAGGCGGGCTACCCGGCCCCGCCGCTGCAGCTGTCCGACGAGCTCAACATGGAGCTGATGCACAAGATCGCCGTCGCCAGCCGCAAGGGCGTCGAGGACGCCGGCGGCACGTACCACGCGCACCCGGCCGAGGCCGTGGTGGAGAAGATGATCGGTCTGGGACGGCCGTCACGGTTGTCCGGCGCCGGCTTCTACGAGTACGTCGACGGCAACCGCGTCCAGCTGTGGCCGGGCCTGCGCGAGGAATTCGCGTCGGGCACCTCCAAGCCGCCGCTGCAGGACATGATCGACCGCATGCTGTTCGCCGAGGCGCTGGAGACCCAGAAGTGCTTCGACGAGGGTGTCATCGAGACGACGGCGGACGCCAACATCGGCTCGATCATGGGCATCGGTTTCCCGCCGTGGACCGGCGGCGCCGCCCAGTTCATCACCGGTTACCCCGGAGGCAAGGCCGCGTTCGTGGCCCGGGCCAAGGAACTGGCCGCCAAGTACGGTGACCGCTTCAACCCGCCGGCGTCGCTGCTCTAGCGATCGCTGCGGTGCTGGCAAGCCCCTGGAAACCTCTGGTTTCCAGGGGCTTTCACCTATACGGCCCGTAGAGTCGCAGGCATGCGTTTCGGACTGTTCATTCCGCAGGGCTGGCGCCTTGACCTCGTCGGAATTCCCGTCTCCGACCACTGGCAGGTGATGCGGGATCTGGCCCAGCACGCCGACGCCGGACCGTGGGACTCGCTGTGGGTCTACGACCACTTCCACACCGTGCCGATGCCCACCGACGAGGCTACCCACGAGGCGTGGACGCTGATGGCGGCGTTCGCCGCGACGACCGAGCGGATCAAGCTCGGGCAGATGTGCACCGCCATGAGTTACCGCAACCCGGCGTATCTGGCCAAGGTTGCGGCGACCACCGACATCATCTCCGGCGGCCGGGTCCAGATGGGCATCGGCGGCGGCTGGTACGAACACGAATGGCGCGCTTACGGATACGGCTTTCCGTCCGCCGGGGTTCGGCTGGCCCGCCTCGACGAGGGCGTGCAGATCATGCGCGATGCCTGGCGCGACGGCAGGGTTAGTTTCGAGGGCAAGCACTACCAGGTCGACGGCGCGATCGTTCAGCCCAAACCGTTGCAAGAGAACGGGATTCCGCTCTGGATCGCCGGCGGCGGCGAGAAGGTGACGCTGAAGATCGCGGCGAAATATGCGCAGTACACCAACTTCAGCGCCGATCCGGAGGAGTTCACCCGCAAATCGGAGATCCTCGCCGGGCACTGCCGCGAGGTGGGTACCGACTACGACGCGATCGTCCGCTCGGCCAACGTCAACGCGATCGTCGGCTCCTCGGACTCCGACTTCGCCGAACGGGTCGCACGGGTCCGCGCCCGGCTGGCCGGTGTCTGCGGCGATGCCGCCGCCGACGCCATGATGGCCATGAACGACAACCCAGGCAACGCAACGGGTACCCCGGAGCGGGTTATCGAGCGGATGACGAAGCTGCGCGATCTCGGGTGCGAATACGTCATCTGCTACTTCCCCGAGGCGGCCCACGACCGTTCGGGCATCGAGCTTTTCGAGCGCGAGGTCATTCCCGCGCTCGCGTGACCCGTTCCTAGATCGCCGGGCCCAGCAGGTCGTCGGCGTCTTTGATGATGTAGCCGTACCCCTGTTCGGCCAGGAAGCGCTGCCGGTGCGCGGCGTAGTCGGTGTCGAGGCTGTCGCGGGCCACCACCGAGTAGAACACCGCGCCGCCGCCGTCGTGCTTGGGGCGCAGCAGCCGCCCCAGCCGCTGGGCCTCCTCCTGCCGTGAGCCAAAGGTTCCCGAAACCTGCACGGCCACAGAGGCT
Source organism: uncultured Actinomycetes bacterium (assembly GCA_903877095.1). GTDB lineage: Bacteria > Actinomycetota > Actinomycetes > Mycobacteriales > Mycobacteriaceae > Mycobacterium. The sequence continues at coordinate 10,525 of CAIRCP010000009.1, forward strand.
TCCGGCAGGTCGATGGAGAAGTTCGCCACCTTCGACACCACCAGCGTCTTGATCTCGCCGCGCCGGAAGGCATCGAACAACGTTTCGCGTTCGGCGTTCTTGGTCGAGCCCTGGATCACCGGGGCGTCGAGTTCCTTACCGAGCTCATCGAGTTGATCGAGATAGGCGCCGATCACCAGCGTCGGCTCGCCGGGATGCTTGGCCAGGATCGACTTCACCACCGCAACCTTGGTGTGCGCCGTCGAGCACAGCTTGTAGCGTTCCTCGGGCTCAGCGACGGCGTACTGCATGCGCTCGTTGTCGGTCATCGTCACCCGGACCTCGATGCACTCGGCCGGGGCGATCCAGCCCTGCGCCTCGATGTCCTTCCACGGCGCGTCATAGCGCTTCGGGCCGATGAGGCTGAACACGTCGCCCTCGCGGCCGTCCTCGCGAATCAGGGTCGCCGTCAGGCCCAGTCGGCGGCGGGACTGCAGATCGGCCGTCATCCGGAACACCGGTGCGGGCAGCAGGTGCACCTCGTCGTAGATGATCAGGCCCCAGTCGCGGCTGTCGAACAGTTCGAGATGCCGGTACTCACCCTTGGTGCGTCGGGTGATCACCTGATAGGTGGCGATGGTGACCGGCCGGATCTCCTTGCGTTCACCGGAATACTCGCCGATCTCGCTCTCGGTCAACGACGTTCGCGCGATCAACTCCCGTTTCCACTGCCGGCCGGCGACGGTGTTGGTGACCAGGATCAGGGTGGTCGCGCCGGCCTTGGCCATGGCGGCCGCCCCGACGATCGTCTTGCCCGCACCGCACGGCAGCACCACCACACCCGAACCGCCGGCCCAGAACGAATCGGCGGCCATCTGCTGGTAGTCGCGTAGTTCCCAGCCGTCCTGATCCAGGCTGATCGGGTGCGCCTCGCCGTCGACGTAGCCCGCGAGATCCTCGGCAGGCCAACCGATCTTGAGCAGCATCTGTTTGACCCGGCCCCGCTCGCTGGCATGCACGATGACGGTGTCGTCGTCGATCCGCGCGCCGAGCATCGGGGCGATCTTCTTGTTGCGCAGCACTTCTTCGAGGACCGCTCGGTCCAGGCTCACCAGCATCAGCCCGTGGGCGGGGTGCTTGACCAGTTGCAGACGACCGTAACGCGCCATGGTGTCGACGATGTCGACCAGTAATGGCTGCGGCACCGCGTAGCGGGAGAAGCTGACCAGCGCGTCGACAACCTGCTCGGCGTCGTGCCCGGCGGCGCGGGCGTTCCACAGCGCCAGCGGCGTGATCCGGTAGGTGTGGATGTGTTCCGGGGCGCGTTCGAGTTCGGCGAACGGCGCGATGGCGGCGCGGGCGGCGCCGGCCAACTCGTGATCCACCTCAAGGAGCACCGTCTTGTCGGACTGGACGATCAGCGGGCCGTCGGTCATCTCGCCCATTATCCTTCAGTCGGCCGCCATGACCGATGTCACCCGGTGGACGGCGAACTCCCGCAGCCGGCCCTGGGCCGGATCGAACGCCATCAGGTGCCCCCCGTGCACCGAGACGGGCGTGACGACGCGCTGCGTCGCGACCCCGGCCGCGTCGACATAACCCATCAGCACGTCCTTGCCGTGCACCGCGGCCTGCTGCAGCAGCGCCATCGCAACCGCCGGATCCACCCGCGCCCCTCCCAGCGGCGGCGCGGTGTCCACCCGGCGCAATACCGCCACCACCGTCGCCAGACTCTCCGGGTTGGGCCGGTTCGGCGCCCGCAGTGGCCAGCGCACCGGGTTGGCGGGCACCCGCGAGCCGCGACGGCGCAGATCCACGATCGCCCCGGAGGAGTCTTCCGCCGCGGGCGCGAAACCGCCCTGACGCAGCGCGGCCATGACGTCGCCGATCGGCGCCTGCGACACCGCTACCGTCGGCGCCAGCAGCCGGACCTCGAGGTTGGCCATCGACGGCGCGGCGACCGCGTGCGCCAGCAGCACCGGATCATCGCAACGGACGAACGAGGCGGCGACGCCGACCCGCAGCTGCCCGTGCCGCCGCGCGACGTCCTTGATGAGATAGCTGAGTCCCTGCGGCACCGGGGTTTTCGAGTGTTTCTCGAAGAACCGCTGTAATCCTTCGGCGGTCCGGCCGACGTCGAGGGCGTGCCGAACGGACTGCTCGCTGACCCGGAACACCATGGCCGCGCCGGCCGACTCGACGGTTGCCACGGCCGCCAGTTCGTCGGCCAGTTCGCGTTGCAGCGGCCCGGGGACCACGACGGTGAGGTCGGCCTGGACCAGGAAGTAGTCGATCGGCGCCGGCAGGGCGGCGGTCATGGCCGCCAGTGCGGCATCCCCGCCGCCGGCCAGCAGCGTCCGGGCCGGCCCGGAAAGGGCGTCGCGCCCCGTCAACCCCACCGCGTGCGCCTCGTCGAGCAAGTGCCCGACCGGTTCGGGCTGAAGCCGAGCGGCCCACCGCGGCCGGCGCCAGATCAATGCCTGCGATGTGGTCCTCGCGTCGACCGACGATCCTGCCGGTAGATCGGCGAGCATCCCCAAAAGCAGTCGCCGATCCGTCGGCGCGGCGGTGGAGTACAGCGAATCCGACAGGGCCGCATAGTGTTTCCCATCCGGACCCCGACTGCCGATGAGTCCTGGCCGGGATGGCAGGTCCAGCCACGTGCCGGCCAGTGTCAGCCAGCGCGCCGCCACGGGCGCCTCCAGGAATCGGTCGCAGGCCACGGTCGGAGCCCAGTAGGTGACCGGGTCGCCGGGTGGTGCGGGTTCCGGCACCCCGCTGGCCACCAGTCCGGCCGCCGCGCTGAGTTCGAGGATCAGCCCCAGCCGCGGCTCGTCGATTCCGGTGGTCTTGGCCAGCCGCTTGGCCTCCCGCACACCCAGGCCGCCACTGCGCAACTCGGGAACCGGCGCCGCTGACAGGGCTTCCAGGACAACCTCGACCTGACGGATCAACTCCATCGCCGCGCCCGCCGCCGAGGCGTCGACGTCCTTGGTGGCGACGGTGGCGATCACCGGGTCCGGGGCGGTGAGTTCGGCGGGTCCGGGCGTCTCGCCGCGCAGCACTTGCCCGACGTCGCGCGGCAGAATCACGGTGTCGGTGTCGACCTGACGGAGCAGCCCGGCGGCGAGCAGCCGTTGCACCGGCCTATCCGCCGGGGTGCCCTGCGCCGCGTCGCGGGTCCGGCCGATCGGCGAACCGGCCGTCAGCCGGTCGAGGACGTCGCGCGCCGCTTCGTCGAGCGCGTCGATCGAGGCGGTGAGTTCGGGTGCCGGGCGCGACTGTTCGAGAACGGCCTGACCTGGATACCAGGGCACTGCCGCGGCGGCCTCGGCCGACACCCGCAGCTGATCGTCGCCCCACACCAGGGCGCGTTCGCGCAGGTCGTCGAGGGCGGCGCGGACGTCGGGTGCCCGGGCCCGGTCCTTGAGCATGGACACCACTTCGGTGGCGGGCACGGCCGCGTGGTCGGCGCGCAGGACCAGCAGGGCGTCGATCACCGCCAGGTGCAGGAAGTCGAATTCGTCGGCTGCGGCCTTGATGGATTGCCGGGAGGCCGCCCGGGCGGCCAGGGCGGCGGTCGATCCGGGGGAGGGCTGGGCCAGGTCGGAACGAAGGTCCAGCAGGCGGATCAGCCTGTCGTCGGGCAGCGCCGCCAGCCAGGAACCCAGTGGCTGCCCCCGGGTGGCGCTCTGCTCGCTCATTGCTGACCAGGGTAAAACAGCCGGCATCTCCGCGCGCCGGCGCTACAAGTGTCAGAATGATGTCGTGGCATCGAATACGCGATACATCGACAACGGCTGGCCGACCCAGGATCCGGAGGATCATCCGGTGAGCGAGTTGGCGTCACCTGTGGTGGGTGCGCTCTCCCCGTACGGCGACGTGACCTTCCCGCAGCCCGCTTCGGCCCTGCCTTACGTGCACCCGGTCACCGTCGTCAACCGATAGCCGTTGACCGGCGGGCTCCCGGGGGTACCACAGCACCGGCTTTCGCACGTTGACGACGACGGCGCAGCGCGCATGGTCGACGTGAGCGGTAAGTCCGTGACCGCACGTAGTGCGACGGCGGTCGGCTCGGTGCATACCACCGTGGAGGTGATCGGCCTGATCGCCTCCGGCGGCCTGCCTAAAGGCGACGCCCTTGCCACCGCCAGGATCGCCGGCATTCTGGCCGCAAAACGCACCAGCGACCTCATTCCGCTGTGCCACCAACTCGCGCTCACCGGTGTCGACGTCGATTTTTCCGTCGGCACCGACCGGGTGGACATCACCGCCTCGGTCCGCACTGCCGACCGGACGGGCGTCGAGATGGAAGCGCTGACGGCGGTGGCGGTGGCGGCGCTGGCCGTCTACGACATGATCAAGGCGGTTGACCCGGGCGCCCGGATCGGCGGTATCCACGTCGTGCGGAAAGAGGGCGGCAAGACCGGCGTCTGGACCGCGGCGCAGTGACCCGAACCGCCCGCGTGATCATCGCGTCGACCCGCGCCGCCGGCGGGGTCTATCCGGATCGATGCGGACCGGTCCTCCATCAGTGGTTGGCCGGCCGCGGCTTCGACGTCGCCGACGTCACGGTGGCCGCCGACGGTGAGCCGGTCCGCCTGGCTCTGCGGGCGGCGCTGAGTGAGTCCGTCGACCTCGTCGTCACCTCCGGCGGAACCGGGATCTCCCCGACCGACACCACTCCGCAGGTCACCCGGGAGCTTCTCGACTACGAGATTCCGGGTCTGGCCGACGCCATCCGCCGGGCGGGGCTGCCCACGGTTCCGACGGCGGTGCTGTCCCGCGGGGTGTGCGGGGTGGCCGGTCGCACCCTGGTGGTCAATCTCCCGGGCTCGACGGGCGGGGTGCGAGACGGCTTGTCGGTACTGGCGGAGGTTCTCGACCACGCCCTTGACCAACTTGAGGGTGGGGACCATCGATGACACGCATCGTGCGGGCTGAAGTGACCGAGGACCTGATCCTGCTGTCCGACCACGAGCTATTGGTGGCGCACGAGTCGGCCGGCGCCGTGGTCGGTTTCGCCGGCGTCGTTCGCAACCACGACGGCGACCGCGAGGTGCTGCGCCTGGAGTACTCGGCTCATCCGCATGCCGAGCAGATCCTGTTCGAGGTGCTCGCCGAAGTCGCGGCCACCGCGCCGGGGGTGCGGGCGATCGCGGCCAGTCACCGCGTGGGTCCGCTGCAGATCGGCGAGGCCGCCCTGGTGGCCGCAGTCTCGGCGGATCACCGGGCAGCGGCCTTCCAGACCTGCGCGCGCCTCGTCGATGCCGTCAAAGAGCGGCTACCGGTGTGGAAGCACCAGTTCTTCGCCGACGGCACCGACGAGTGGGTGAACTGGGCCTAACCGGCGGGCGCGGGTGCCGGAGCGGCGTCGCCGGCCGGAATCGGGCCGGTGAAGGAACGCTGCGCCAGCGCTAGCAGCAGTTCGTTCTTGTCGATCTGCTGGTCCTGAACCGCGTGCCACAGCTCCTTCAGATAAGAGACGTTCGGGTTGCCGGCCTGGCCCGGGTCGGTGCTGGTACCCGGCGGCGGGGCCTGCGGGCTGGGCAGATGCGGGACACCGTCCTGCAGCTGGCCGGCGGCAACCACCTGCGGGGCTGCAGGCGCCGGGGCGCTCGGGTCGCCAGGAGCGGTCGGGTCGCCAGGAGCGGGGGCGGCGACGGCGGCCGGCACGGGGGCAACGACGGCGGCCGGCGCAGGGGCCGCCGGATCGGCGGGAACCGGGAGGACGGTCGTCGGTACCACCGGCACCACCGGCGGCACCGCCGGGTCGGCGGGGGTTTCCGGGGCCGGGGTGATCAGGCCGGCCTGAACGATCGTGCCGTCCGGGCTCGACGCCACCGCGTCGATCGTGACGACCTGATCGGGAGTGACTGTTGTCTCGCTGATCGCAATGATCTCGAGCTGGGGAGCCTCAGGAGCGATGGGTGCGCCGTCCTGCGGGGCCGGCGCCGGGGCGCCCTCGGGGGCCGGGGCCGGGGCGCCCTCGGGGGCCGGGGCGGCGTCCTGCGGCGCCGGGGCAGGCAGAACATCCGGCGCTGGTGCGGGCGCACCCTCAGGGGCCGGGACGGGTGCGCCTTCGGGAGCCGGGGCCGGTGCACCTTCGGGAGCCGGGACGGGTGCGCCTTCGGCGGCCGGGACGGCATCCTGCGGCGCCGGGGCGGGCAGGACCTCCGGGGCCGGTGCGCCCTCGGTAGCGGCCGGCGCGGGCGCGTCGGCCGGCGTTTCGGCGGGCGCGGCGGGAGCCTTGGTGTGGGCGTTGACCGACGTGGTGGAAACGTCGCGCGGGGTCGGGCCGGACAAGCCGCGGCCGCAGACCGGCCAGGCGCCCTTGCCCTGCCCGGCGAGTACCTTCTCGGCGATCGCGATCTGCTGGTCACGGGTTGCGTAGTGGGCCGCTGATGCGAACTGGCCGCCGCCGTAGCCCAGCCAGGTGCTCGGCGAGAACTGCAGACCGCCCTGGTAGCCGTTGCCGGTGTTGATCGCCCAGTTGCCGCTGGATTCGCAGGCTGCCACCGTGTCCCACTCGGAGTCCGATGCTGCCTGCGCCGCGCCGGCCAGCCCGAGGCTGGTGCCGCTCAGGACCGCGCCGGTGACGGCGATCTTGGCAACGCTGACAGAAGACGTCGTGGGCTTGCGATGGCGTCCGCTCATAGGTCGGTTCCTCTCTCGGACGCGCCTGCAGAGTTGCCCGCCGCGGGCGTACGCGGCGCCCCTCAGGAGCCGGAGCTCCGATCCCGGCAGACCCAACGGTCCCCGCCTCCACCCGAAAAAACTCGGTGTTCCCTCCGCTCCAATGGATGGAGTTCGGCGCGAGGAGCGAGAGGGGGCCTGCCGCAACGAGTGGGCGGGCCAACGGAAACGGTATCGGCTGGCAGCGGGCGCGTCACCTTTTCGGCAAAGTGGTGTTTTGCCTGCTGGCTAACTCTAAAGGAGCTCTAAATGCCCAGCGTCCGCGCTGGTCGGACCCGTACTTAATCACTCCGTGGCCACGTCGTGACCAACTCGTGATGTGATCTAAATCACGTCTAGCCGCCCGCAAACGGGGGCAGTATGTCCAGGGTTTGGCGGGCGCGCAGCACAATTGCCCGGTCACGGACGGCCACCCCGTCGCAGAGATAACAACACTTCTGCACCACTAGTGCCATTTCGTCACTCTGACCACTCAGTTCACCGATCACGTCGTGGATTGACGAGCCCGCGGGGAGGGTCAGCACGACACTGTCCCGCCCGGCTGCCGCGGCGGCCGCAGCAAAGAACCGGACGGTGACCGGGATGCCGGTGGTGACCTCAGTCATAGTCAGCCCCCGATCGCGCTCATCGGGCGCCGGGGCTGGACGAAATCGGGGTCGTTGATGCCATGCCCGGCGGCCTTGCGCCACATTGCGGCCCGCCAGGCCTGCTCCACCTCGTCGTCGCCGGCGCCGGCCCGTAAGAGTCCGCGAAGATCGGATTCCTCGGTGGCGAACAGGCAACTGCGGACCTGCCCGTCGGCGGTCAGACGGGTACGGTCGCAGGCCGCGCAGAACGCCTCCGACACCGACGCGATGATTCCCAACGTGGCCGGCCCGCCGTTGACCCGCCACAGCTTCGCCGGTGCCGAACCCCGGGGACCGGGATCGGGGCTCAGATCGAAACGACGCCGCAGCGTCTCGACGACGAGGTCTGCCACCAGGAAAGAGTCCCGGGTCCAGCGGTGCCCGGCGTCGAGGGGCATCTGCTCGATGATCCGTAATTGGTACCCGTGTTCCAGGCAGAACTGCAACAACTCGGTGGCGTCCTGCGGACCCGAGACCGGGTCGAGGACGGCGTTCACCTTGACCGGGCCCAGCCCGGCGGCCGCGGCGGCGGCCAGGCCGTCGAGCACCTGGGCAAGCCGGTTTCGGCGGGTGATCGCGACGAACTTATCCGGGTCGACGCTGTCGAGGGACACGTTGACCCGGTTCAGGCCGGCCTCGGCCAGTGCCTGTGCCCGGTTCGCCAGACCGATGCCGTTCGTGGTGAGTGCGATCTCCGGGCGGGGGGACAGGCCGGCGGCGGCGGCCACCACGTCCTCGATGCGGCGGTAGAGCAACGGCTCGCCGCCGGTGAAACGGATGCTGGTGATCCCAAGCCGGGTGACGGCCAGGCGCAGCAACCCGGTCAGTTCTTCGAAGGTCAGCACGTCGTCGGCCGGCAGCCACGCCAGGCCCTCGGCGGGCATGCAATAGGTGCATCTCAGATTGCACCGATCGGTCAGCGACACCCGGAGGTCGGTGGCCACCCGGCCGAAAGTGTCGACCAGTGGCCCACTGCGCGGCATCTCGGCCGGCGGCATCTCGCGTTCGGGGCGGACGCCCGGCAGGCCCAGGGTGGTGACCGTCACGCCCGCTCCCGATGCGCGGCTGATGCCCAGTCGTGTGCTTGGTCGACCGGAACGATGTCCTTGCCCAGCGGCATCAGTGAGACTGGGATCAGTTTGAGGTTGGCCAACGCGAGCGGGATCCCGACGATCGTCACCGCCATCCCGATGGCCGTGATGATGTGACCGATCGCCAGCCAGACACCGCACAACACCAGCCAGATCACGTTGCCGACGGTCGCTGCGGGCTGCGGCCCGGGTTTGTCCACGATGGTCCGGCCGAACGGCCACAGCGCGAACAGTGCGATCCGCGCCGAGGCGATGCCGAACGGGATGGTCACGATCAGCAGGAAGCAGATCACGGCGGCCGCGAGGTAGCCCAGCGCGAGCCACAGGCCTCCGAAGACCAACCAGATGATGTTCAGGATCAGGCGCATTGCTCTCCTCCAGCGGTCAGGTCAGCCTAACCGAACCGAAAACTGGCTGCTCGGTGCTGCGCCCGGTTGAGTAGGATCGCTTCGGCGTCCTGCCACGGGCGCGTGGTTACGTCAGACAAGCAGGTGAGATCAGTGCCGACCGGCAAGGTGAAGTGGTACGACTCCGAGAAGGGATTCGGCTTCCTTTCGCAGGAGGACGGCGAAGACGTCTACGTCCGTTCCTCGGCACTCCCGGAGGGCGTCGAGGGCCTCAAAGCCGGCCAGAAGGTGGAGTTCGGCATCGCCACCGGACGTCGTGGCCCGCAGGCGCTCAGCGTCAAGCTCATCGATGCGCCGCCGACCCTGGCGCGGACCCGTCGCGAGGCCGCCCCGCCGGCCGAACACAAGCACAGCCCCGACGAACTGCACGGCATGGTCGAGGACATGATCACCCTTCTGGAAGGGACGGTGCAGCCGGACCTGCGTCGCGGTCGCTATCCCGACAAGAAGGTCGCCCGTCGGGTCTCCGAGGTCGTCCGCGCGGTCGCTCGGGAACTCGACGCCTGAAACGCCGGCGAGTCAGTTCCAGTTGAACCTGACTGACCACTCCGCATGTGGAAGGTCGTGCAGTTCCCCGTTCTGGTCCTTGACCAGCGTGACGAGTTGGACGACGAGGCCGACCACGCGACCGCGCTGCGGGTCGACGGTGGGAACGGTGACCGCGAGCCGGGTCCCCGGACGGAATGCGGACGCGATGGTGTTGTTCTCGTCCTCGTACACCCGCAGCAGGCGCCAGGGCGCCTGGCCGATCCGCGCCGGCACCGAGAGTTGGACCGGGTAGCGGGCGCTGACCGCCAATTGGGCCTGCACGCCGGGTTTGACGCAGTCGTCGAGGTTCACCACATTGCAGTACAGGTAGGGGTCCACCCGCACCGTCGTGCCGTGGGAGTAGACGCTGATCTGCGGCAGCGCGGCACTGTCCCGTCGGGTCAGCGCCCAGGCTCCGACGCCGGCGCCGGCGGCGGCCAGCACCACCAGGGCCGCCACGATCCATCCGATATGCCGTCTCATCAGTGCGCCACCGCCAGGGTTTCCGGTTCGGCCAGGACCGGGCGGTTGCCGCCGAAGCCGGGAATCAGCGAGGCGCCGCGGTAGCTGACGACGGTCTGGGCCAGGCCCAGGATGAGCAGCGACGTGATCGCCGTGAAGCCCACCCACAATTCGGTGTACACCAGCACTCCCATCGCACCACCCATCACCCAGGCCAATTGCAGCACCGATTCCGATCGTCCGAACGCCGAGGCTCGCGACTCCTCGGGCAGATCATCCTGCAGCGACGCGTCCAGTGACGCTTTGCCGACGGCACTGCCGGCCGAGGTGACGAACGTCGCGAGCGCGGCCACGATCAGGTTTCCGCTCACCGCTGCGGCCAGCGACATCACCGTCACCGCGGCGGCGCAGCGCACCACCAGGGTGGCCGGTCGGCCCAGGCGCAGCCGCGCGGCGGTGAAATTTCCGGTGAAATTTCCGATGCCGGCGGCAGCTCCGATGCCGCCCAGGATGCCCAGTTGCACCCAACCGCTCGCATCGTGCGCCTTGGCGACGAAAGCCGGGTATAGGAACAGGAAACCGACCATCGCTTTGATGGTGCAGTTGCCCCACAACGACGTGATGATGTTGCGGCCCAACGGTTGTCGGCGCGGGCCGTTGGTGGCGATCACCTCGGTGGGGTGATCGTCGAGCCAGTCCCACTCCCCGCCGTGACCGTGATAGGTCAAGGTGGTGGGCACCTCGCCCTCGGTGACCTCGACGCACTTCGGGATCTGCATGGTCAGCGATGCGCCGGCCAGTGTCGCGAAGACGACGGCGAACAGAGCGCCGGGCAGGTGAAACAGCGTGGCGAACACGTATTCCATCCCCGCGGCGATCCCGCCCCCGATGATCGTCCCGCCGATCAGGCCGAACATCGTCAGCCGCGAATTCACCCGGACCAGATCGATACTCGGCGGCATCACCCGCGGCGTCACTGCGCTGCGCAGCACCGAGAAAGACTTGGACATCACCATCATCCCCAGCGCGCAGGGATAGAGCACCCACGACGGATAGCTGCCGGTGCCGGGGTCGTAGTTCATGATGAGCAGCACCGCGAGCAGGGTGCGCACCAGGAACGACGCCGACAGTGCAGCGCGGCGGCCGTGCTGCAGGCGGTCGAGGGCGGGGCCGATCAGGGGAGCGATCACCGCGAACGGGGCGATGGTGATCAGGAGATACAGCGCCACCTTGCCCTTGCTCTCCCCGGTGGCCGCCGCGAAGAACAACGTGTTGGCCAGCGCGACAGCCATCGCCGAGTCGACCGCGAAATTGGCGACCACCGGCCAGGTCAGGGCCGTCAGACCGGATTTGTCGGCGCCGTCGGCGGTCGCCGCGCGGTGCACCATGGAGTACATCCGCGAGCCCATCTCGGCTGCGGTCCGGGTGACGCGGGGACGTTCGCCGGATTCCCGGCGGCCCGGCGGCGTATCGGTGTCATGGGCGTCGGCGCTGCGCCGATCGTCGTCGAGTGGAGGCAGGTACGGGTTGGCCCGCTGGTCGGCGTGTGCCGACCGGTAAGTACGCGCCTCGGTCGGATAGTTCGCCATACCCGGGTGCTCGCCTCGGCTTCCCGATCCGCCCAACGGTCCTGAACCGAAATGGCTACGCCGCGGTCCAGACACGGTTGCGATTCTCCCCCATATCGGCCCGGGTAAGGGGAGCGGCGGACCGGTGTGGCTGAGGTGAGGCCGGGTGAGGCAAGATTGGCGGCGATGGACAGCCTGATCGAGACCCCCGAGTCCCCGGCAGCGGCCACCCCGGCCGAGCCGTCGGAGGAGGTTGCCGCGATTCTTGCGGGCGCGGTCGACCAGGCCCGGCAGGCGATCATCGAGTTCAGCGGCGACACCGTCGGCGCTTATCTCGGACTGAGTCTGGAAGACGACTCCGCCGCCACCCACCGCTTCCTGGCGGTCATGCCGGGCTACCAGGGTTGGCAATGGGCCGTCGTGATGGCCGCCTACCCCGGAGCCGACCACGCCACCATCAGCGAGGTGGTGCTGGTTCCCGGGCCGACCGCACTGCTGGCTCCGCCGTGGCTGCCGTGGGATCAGCGCGTGCAGCCGGGCGATCTCGGTCCGGGTGACCTGCTGGCGCCGCTTCCTGACGACCCGCGCCTGGTGCCCGGGTTCCTGGCCACCGGGGATCCGCTGATCGACGACACCGCACTCGAGGTCGGTTTCGGCCGACGCCGGGTTCTGAGCATGTTCGGCCGCGACGACGCCGCGCAGCGATGGCATGACGGGGACCACGGTCCGGGCGCGGCCATGGCCCGGTCGACGAAGCGGGTCTGCCGCGATTGCGGATTCATGGTGCCGCTTGCCGGTGCGCTGGGCGCCATGTTCGGGGTGTGCTGCAACGCGCTATCGGCCGACGGCCGGGTCGTCGACTACTCCTACGGCTGTGGCGCCCATTCGGATACCCCGGCCCCGGCCGGATACGGCTCGCCGGCGTACGAGCCCTTTGACGACGGAGTGCTGGACGTGGTCGAGGTGCGCCGCGTCGAGGCGGAGGCCGTGGTCTCCGAGCAGAGTGACGTCGTTGAGGTTGACCCTGTCGGTGTGGTTGAAGCCGCCGGTGAGGTTGAATCCGCCGGTGAGGAAATCGCGGCCGCCGCTCCGGAGGCGGAGCCCATCGAGGAGCTCGCTGCGGAGGCGGAACCCGAACCGGTCGTCGTGGCAGAAGCCGAGCTCGCCCCCGACGTCGATCCCGAGCCCGTCTCCGATCCGGAGGCCTGACCGGTCGACACCGCAGACCATCAAAATGGTGGTGGGCGGTTGCGTTCGGCGACTCGGGCGTTGTTGAGGGCGCGTTGGCATCGGATTCGGAAGGTGCGGTCGGCGGCGCGGGTGCGGTGACGGCGTGGCATGGCCAGGGTGCGGTCGGGGTGGTCGGGTATCGGCTGGTCTGCTAGTGGTGCGGTGGTGGTGTTCCAGGACGGGAACCACAACCTGCTTCCCGGGACGGTGGTGTAGGTGTGCCCGGTCGGGGAGGTCCAGATGATGGTGCCGTCGGGGAGCTGGATGTCGGACCAGCCGTGTTCGCCGCCTTGGAACGTGCGCAGCAGATGGTGTTTGCGGCACAGGCAACGCAGGGCCGAGGGGTGGGTGGGCCCGGCGGGCCAGGGGATGCGGTGGTCGATATCGCAGTGGTGGGCGGGGACGTCGCAGTTGGGGAATCGGCAGGTCAGGTCCCGTAGCCGGATGAACTCGTCGAGCGCGGTGGTGGGCCGGTAGCGGGGCTGGGCGCTTTTGGGGATCTCACCGATCGGGCGCAGTGTGGCCCCGGTGGCGATCAGTTGGGCCAGCAGAGCCGGCGGCACCGCCGGACCGCCGGCGATCACTGCGGTCCCGGCCGGCGCCGCCTGAGGTTCGGGGTCCAGGACAGCGGGGGGCTCTCCTGACATCTGCGGGTCCGGCGGGGCGGTGACCGCGGCGGTATCGGCGAGCACATGGATCACGACTGCCCCGGCCCGCGCGTCGACCCCCGCCGAAGGGCAGCCCGGCCCGCCGCACTGGCAGGCCAGCACCGTTGAACCGGCGCCCAGGGTGCCCAGGGCGTCGGCGCGGCGCTGCCCGATCGTCCGCGGATCGTCGTCGCAGACCTGGTGGGCCATCATGGACAGCCGTCGATCCAGCACCGTGGCGTCGGTGCCCAGCAGTCGGCCCCACAGCGCGGTGGTGCCTGTTTCGGGGTTCTGCCCGCCCAGGGTGACATCGCGGCTGCGGGCGTTGGCCCGGGTCTGGTGCACCGCGGCGGGGTCGTGGCGATCCACCACCGCGTCGATGGCCTGGTCCATCTTGTACTGCGAGAGACGGTCCCAGCCGGCGGCGGCCGCCACCATGGCGGTGTCGATCGTCTGCGCTACTTCGGTATCGATCACCAGATTGGTGCGCCAGGCGATCGCGGCGACCACCCGGGCGCTGAGCGTCCCGGCGGCGAAGCACGCCGCCACCCGCGGCAACCGGGTCCGCAGGGCCATCGCCTCGTGCATCTGCCCCGATGCCCGGCCATGACTGACCCCCAGAGCCGCCGATACCTCCGCCGCGGCGCCGTCCCAGTCATCGCACGCCCAATCCGCCCGTTCGCCCTGCTCACACCGCCGAACAGTCAACTCCGCGACCGCCGCCAACCGGCGCGCCGCCGCCTGCGCCTCCACCCGGGCCCACTCCCGCATCGCCGCCACCACCGCCGCGTCATCAGCGCGGTGCAACGGCCGTTCCGGGGGCAACCCGATGGCATCGAACACATGTTCGATGATAGGGCAGGGGGCAGACAGGATTCTCCGTCAATCCTGTGGGCGGTTAACGCTCCGCTTCGGCCTTGATCCGCTGCAGGGACAGGTTCATTCCCTCGACGAGTTCCTTCTCGAAGGAGTCCATGCCGCCGAGTACTGTCTTTGTCAGCCCCGCCGAAATCTGCGTCACCCCGTTCTCGGCGAGCCGGGTCTCGGTGAGCCGGGTGCCGGTGGCGGTCGGCTCGAGTTCGTAGGACCACACGGTCGTGTTGAGCGGGATCCGGAAGGCGAACTTGCGCTCCGGGACGACCTCGGTGATCACCGACGTCGTCGGCCAGAACAGCGGCCCGCGGCGGTTCAGGTTGACGGTCCGGGTGCCCGGGCGGATCGGCCCGAGCGCCTTCATGATCCTGCACTGCGGACTCCACTTCGGCATGTTGCTCGGGTCGGAGACCAGCTTCCAGACCTTGCTCACCGGTGCGTTGATCTCGATCTCGGCTTTCAACAGCGGTGCAGCCATGATTTCTCCTTCTGATTTAGCTCAGTCCGGTTTGGGCACCGCGGGCGCCCTGGCGTGCCGCCGACCGCTGCCACAGGAACAGTGAAAGGCCGAAGAGGCTCACTGCGATACCGGCGACGGCTACCGGACGCCAGTACGCCAGCGCGGGAACGGTGAACGACGCCAACGCCGCCAACGCCCACAGCACCGTTCCGACGACGATCACCGGCCGCGGATCGCGCAGCCTGGCCGGTAGTTCCGGCGCTGCCTTCTCGGGCAGGGGGTCGGTGGACATCGCGTTCACGGTAACCGACCGTCGGTGCGCGTAGTTTGTCGGCGTGCACGAGCAGCAGCCGGCGGTCGCCGACGTCGTCGATATCACCGACCCTGCCGATCCGCGGGTCGACGACTTTCGTGACCTCAACAGTGTCGACCGCCGGCCCGATCTGCCGAGCGGCAGAGGTCTGGTGATCGCCGAAGGCGTCCTGGTGGCCCAGCGGATGCTCGCCTCGCGGTTCACCCCGCACGCGTTCCTCGGCACCGATCGGCGCCTGGCGGAACTGTCGGACCTGTCAGCCGGACTGGCAGCGG
This sequence comes from uncultured Actinomycetes bacterium, assembly GCA_903877095.1. Taxonomy (GTDB): domain Bacteria; phylum Actinomycetota; class Actinomycetes; order Mycobacteriales; family Mycobacteriaceae; genus Mycobacterium. The sequence goes on from CAIRCP010000009.1 coordinate 25,680, forward strand.
TGCCTGCCCCGTACTACCGCGCCTCCGCCGAGGTGATGGCCGACATCGTCGGGTTCCACCTCAACCGCGGTGTCCTGGCCGCCGCGCGCCGCCCGGCCGAACTCGCCGTCGCCGACGTCCTCGCCGGCGCGCGCACCATCGCCGTGCTGGAGGGGGTCAACGACCACGAGAACCTCGGCTCGATCTTCCGCAACGCCGCCGGACTCGGCGTGGACGCGGTGATCTTCGGTCCCGGCTGCGCCGATCCGCTCTACCGGCGGGCGGTCCGGGTGTCGATGGGTCATGCCCTGCTGGTGCCGTTCGCCAGAGCCGATGCCTGGCCGGCGGATCTATACCGCCTGCGCGACAACGGCTTTCGACTGCTGGCCATGACGCCCAACCCGCAGGCCAGGACGCTGGCCGCAGTGGTCGGCGACCTGTCGGATGAGAAGCTCGGGGTGCTCGTCGGCGCCGAGGGGCCCGGTCTGAGCGAGGCGGCGATCTGGGCCGCCGACGTCCGGGTCCGCATCCCGATGTCGCGCGGCACCGACTCGCTCAACGTCGCGACGGCCGCCGCGCTGGCGTTCTACGAGCGCGCGAGACGGTAATGCCCGCCTACCCGGCTAACCTCACCTGCATGTCCGATGACCAATCGACCCCCTGGGCCACCGGCCTGACGGTCGCGGCGTTCGTCGCGGCGGTCACCGGCGCGGCCATCGTGGTGCTCAGCATGGGCATGACGCGGGTGCATCCGCTGGTCTCCGTGGGGCTGAACGTGATCGCCGTCGGCGGTCTGGCGCCGACGCTGTGGGACTGGCGGAAACGGCCGGTTCGACGGTGGTTCGTGCTTGGCGCCGCGGCCGGTGTGGCCGTCGGGTGGATCGCGATGCTCGCGCTGGCGGTGCGATAGATCAGCGGTGGGTTAGCGCTCGCCGCTGGTGCGCACCCCGAGCAGCACGTCCTCCCAGGCCGGGATCGCGGGCTTGCGACCGGCCCGCTTGGCGGCCGGTCGGGGCTGCGGACGGGCCGGGGGCTGGACCTCCGCCTGTGGCTCGCGGTCACCGAGTGGCAGTTCGGGCTCGGGCAGCGGAAGGGGAGTGGGCAGCGGATTCGACTCCGTCCCCTCCACCCGCACCGGCACCGGTACGGCGACCGAAACCGGCACCGGGACGGCGACCGCAACCGGTGCGACAACCGCGGCCGGCTCCTCGAACGACAGCTGCGCGACCGGCGCGACGGGCCGCAGCGGCGGCTTGAAGTCGGGATCGATCAGCTCGCTGGCCGCCTCGTCGATCGCGGTGACGGTGCCGCCGTGCGCGCCGGGGGAGAACCGGAAGTGGGCGACGTTCTCCGAAAGGCCCGCCTGCCAGCCCATCTGGATCGTCCAGCGGCCGTCTTCGTTGCGCCACGCGTCCCAGGTGGTGCTCTCGGTGCTCAACCCGCGGTCGGCGAGGGCCGCGGTGATGGTTTCCAGCAGTGTCTCCACCGCGGGCCCGTCAGCCAGCACCGGATGCGCGGCGGTCGAGAGTTCGGCGGCACGCGAACGCTCCAGCAGCACTGGGTGGGCGAAGCGCTCCACCTTGGCGATGTCCATGCCGGCGCCGTCGGCGACCTCCTGGACCGATGCTCCGGCCCGGATGCGGGCTTGAATCTCTGCTGGACGCAACACGGTTCGTACCTCATTGTCTCGCGTCTGGCCCGGGCGTGACCGCTCACCGCGTACCGCGGCACGCAACCGGTCGTCGAGCCGGATCAAGAACTTGTCGGCCGGATTACCGCCCTCGCAGATGATGTGCTTGCCGCCGACATCGAGCCCGATAAGTGTCAGTTCCCGCATGCCGACCTCCTTTGAACCGGACAGTAACCGAGTAGCCGTTGGCATATCGGAACGGACACGCCCGTGTTACAGATGAGGTTAGAGGTGTTCGACGACCCAGTCCACACAGCTGGTCAGGGCGCTGACGTCGTCGGGTTCGACGGCCGGGAACATCGCCACGCGCAACTGGTTGCGACCCAGCTTGCGGTACGGCTCGGTGTCGACGATGCCGTTGGCGCGTAGCACCTTGGCGACGGTCGCGGCGTCGACCGCATCGGTGAAGTCGACGGTTCCGACGACCTGCGACCGCAGCGCGGGGTCGGACACGAACGGGGTGGCGAACGGCGCGGCTTCGGCCCAGGTGTACAGCCGCGATGACGAGTCCGCGGTGCGCTTGACCGCCCAGTCCAGCCCGCCGTTGCCCAGCATCCAGTCGATCTGCTCGGCCATCAGCAGCAGGGTGCCGATAGCCGGGGTGTTGTAGGTCTGGTTCTTCAGGCTGTTGTCCACCGCGATCGGCAGCGACAGGAACTCCGGAACCCACCGGCCCGACGCGGCGATGGACTCGACGCGGGCCAGCGCGGCCGGCGACAGGATGGCGAACCACAGCCCGCCGTCGCTGGCGAAGTTCTTCTGCGGCGCGAAGTAGTAGGCGTCGCACTGGGAAATGTCGACGGGCAGGCCGCCGGCGCCCGAGGTGGCGTCGATGAGCACGAGCGCATCGCCGGAGCCGGCCGGGCGGGTGACGCCGAGTGCGACACCGGTGGAGGTCTCGTTGTGGGCCCAGGCGATGGCGTCCACCGAAGGGTCCGACTGCGGCACCGGAGCGCTCCCGGCGTCGGCCTTCACCACGATCGGATCGCCGACGAACGGGTTCGCGGCGACCGCGGAGGCGAATTTCGCGCTGAACTCACCGAACGTCAAGTGCAGCGACTTGGTGTCGATCAGCCCGAACGCCGCGGCGTCCCAGAAAGCCGTCGCGCCGCCGTTGCCGAGGATCACCTCGTAGCCGTCGGGGACGGAGAACAGTTCGCGTAGTCCGTCGCGTACGCGGCCCACCAGATTCTTCACCGGAGCCTGACGGTGCGAGGTGCCGAATAATGCGGCGCCGGTGGTGGTCAGCGCGGCCAACTGCTCGGGCCGGACTTTCGACGGGCCGCATCCGAAGCGGCCGTCGGCGGGCTTGAGATCGGCGGGAATGGTCAGCTGGGCTGGATCGGCCATGCCACAAGACTAGGAGTCGGCGCCGAACCACAGAAATCGCGGTGCGGCGCCGACTCGGAGGTATAGACAGTTATCCGGTACCCGCGGTACTGTCATTGGACAACGGGCGCCTGAATGTAAACCGGCTTGGGAGGCTTTCGATGGCAAGGACCACGATGGTGCGGCGCTGGCGCCGCAATATGGAGGTGCGCGACGACGTCGCTTACGTCGACATGCTCACCTCGTTGTCCGAGGGGTCGGTGCGGCGGAACTTCAACCCCTACACCGACATCGACTGGGATTCGCCGGAATTTGCCGTGAAGGCCGACGACGAGCGCTGGATCCTGCCGGAGACCGACGTTTTCGGGCGCCATCCCTGGTATCGAGCCCAGCCGGTCGCCGCCCAGATCGCGATCGGCCAATGGCGCCAAGCCAACGTCGCCAAGGTGGGTCTGCAGTTCGAGTCGATCCTGATCCGTGGCCTGATGAACTACGCGTTCTGGGTGCCCAACGGCTCGCCGGAGTCCCGGTACTGCACCCACGAGGCGATCGAAGAGTGCAACCACACGCTCATGTTCCAGGAGATGGTCAACCGGATCGGCGTCGACGTGCCGGGCATGCCGCGGCTGCTTCGCTGGCTTTCGCCGTTCATCTCGCTGGTCCCCGGCCCGCTGCCGATCCCGTTCTTCTTCGGTGTGCTGGCGGGCGAGGAGCCCATCGACCACACCCAGAAAGCCATACTGCGCGAGAGCGGTAACGGACGGACCCTGCACCCGATCATGGAGAGGGTGATGGCCATCCACGTTGCCGAGGAGGCCCGGCACATCTCCTTCGCGCACGAATACCTTCGTAAGCGACTGCCTCATCTGAAGCAGGGCCAGCGGTTCTGGCTGTCGCTGAACGTCCCGCTGATCATGACGATCTTCTGCCAGGCCATCCTGGTGCCGCCGCGCAGTTTCTTCCACGAATTCGGCATCCCGATGGAGCTGCGCAGGGAATTGTTCTTCCGCTCGCCGGAATCCCGAAAATGGTTGCAGGACATGTTCAGTGACGTGCGGATGCTCTGCTACGACACCGGCCTGATGAACCCGCTGGCCAAGATCGTCTGGCGGCTGTGCAAGATCGACGGGCCGCCGAGCCGGTTCCGCAGCGAGCCGCAGCGCCGCCATCTGGTCAGAGTCGCCTGACGCGCGGGCGTCCGGAAAACTTCGAACAGTCACGTGCCCCACGTCATTACGCAGTCGTGCTGCAGCGACGGCTCCTGTGTCTACTCCTGCCCAGTCAACTGCATCCATCCCAGCCCTGACGAACCGGAGTTCGCGAACGCCGAGATGCTCTATATCGATCCGCGTGCCTGTGTGGATTGCGGTGCCTGTGTGTCGGCCTGCCCGGTCGGAGCGATCCGGGCCGACAGCCGGCTGACCGACGAGCAACTGCCGTTCATCGCCGTCAATGCCGAGCACTATCCGGACCCCGCCGGACGAAAACTGCCGCCGACGTCCAAGTTGGCGCCCGTGTTGCCCGCTCCGAAGCTGGACCGCGGCGGTTTGGCGGTGGCGATCGTCGGCTCCGGTCCGGCCGGGATGTACGCCGCGGACGAACTGGTCACCCAGAGCGGTGTGCGGGTCAACGTCTTCGACAAGCTGCCCACTCCCTACGGCCTGGTTCGGGCCGGGGTGGCGCCGGATCACCAGAGCACCAAGAAGATCACCCGGTTGTTCGACCGGATCAGCGCGGCGCGGGGGTTCAGATACTTCCTCAATGTGGAAGTGGGAAAGGATCTTTCCCACTTCGAACTGCTGAAGCACCATCACGCGGTGCTCTATGCGGTGGGCGCATCCGGTGACCGCCGGCTCGACATCGACGGCATGGGCCTACCCGGCACGGGCAGCGCCACCGAGATCGTCGCCTGGATCAACGGGCATCCCGGGTTCGCCGGCAGCGACGTCGACCTCAGCCACCAGCGGGTGGTGGTGATCGGCAACGGCAACGTCGCCCTCGACGTCGCCCGGATTCTCACCAGTGACCCGGATTCGCTGGCCGCAACTGATGTTTCAGATGCCGCGCTGCAAGCGCTGCGCGGCTCGGCGGTCCGGGAGGTCGTCGTTGCGGCCCGTCGCGACCCGGTGGACTCGGCGTTCACCCTGCCCGAACTCATCGGCCTGACCGGCAGTGTCGACGTGGTCCTCGACGCGCACGACCACGCGCTGGTCCGTGTGGACCTGGAGCGCGCCCTCGACCCGGGCACCCGGGCGAAGCTGGACATCCTGTCCCGGCTTCCCGACGCCGCCACCGCACCCTCCGGACCGCAAATTCGATTGGCGTACAAGCTGACTCCGCAGCGCATCATCGGAGTGGACCGGGCGCAGGCTGTCGAATTCGCCCGCACCGGAACAACGGAAACGGTCACGCTGGACGCCGGCCTGGTCCTCACCTCGATCGGATACCGCGGTGCGCCGATCCCCGGCCTGCCGTTCGACGACGCGACCACGGTGGTGCCCAACAGCGATGGCAGGGTGATCGGCGCCGACGGTCGTCCGGTGCCCGGCGCCTACGTCGCGGGCTGGATCAAGCGCGGGCCCACCGGATTCATCGGCACGAACAAGTCCTGTGCGATGGAGACCGTCGCAGCGATCGTCGACGACTTCAACGCCGGCCTGCTCGCCGAGCCCCCGGCCCGCCTTTCCGCCCTGGGCCGGTTCGTCCGCGAGCGCGCCCCGAACGCGATCGACGCGGCAGGCTGGCGGGCCATCGACGGCGAGGAGGTCGCGCGCGGGGCGGCCACCGGCCGGCCGCGGGTGAAGTTCACCTCGGTGGACGAGATGGTCGTGGTGGCCGATGCCGCGCGTTTGGCCCGACCCCGATGGGCAACCCGATGGGGACGGACGTGATCGAGAGGATGACCCATGCCCAACCCCATCGGACTGCGGAAGGCTCTCGCCGGCGCTGACGCCCCGGCCGACAAACAGGAGCTGATCGAGCTGTTCTGGAGGGGCGCTGGGGGCGAATTCGCCGTCCGTAGCCTCGGCGAGACCGTTGAGGTGGCCCGCAAATTCATCGGCGGCCCGCTCGACCGCCTGATAGGCCGTGCATTTACGTCGTCGGCGTAAATGTCGCGAGGTAGTGCGGCGGAATGAAGCTGCTGACGTTGGTGCCGACGCGGAACGCCAGGCCCCTTGACGCGCAAAAGGATCCGATCCGGTAGCTGCCACCCCAAGTTCGGCGTGCCACAATCGGGGGCGTGCAAATAGGCATGACCATGCCGGTGATGGAACCGGGCCTTGACGCAGCGATCTTGCGTCAGTGGGCTCGCGCGATCGATGACGGTCCGTTCAACTCCGTGTGCTGGGGTGAGCGGATCGCCTTCAACAATCCGGACTCCCTCACGATGCTCGGCGCCATGGCGGCCTGGACCGACCGGGTGCAGCTGATGACCACCGTCGTCGTACCGCAACTCCACGATCCGGTGTTGCTGGCCAAGGCGCTGGCGACTGGGGACCGGCTGAGCGGGGGGCGGCTGACGGTGGGTGTTGGCGTTGGTGGTCGCCGCGAGGACTACCGGGCCGTAAGCGCTGACCCGTCGACGCACACGATCCAGGAGATGGCCAACCGCGTCGCGACGATGAAAAAAGTGTGGACGGGAGAGCATTTCACCGACTCGGTGCACCCAGTCGGCCCGCTGCCGCTGCAGCCTGGGGGTCCACGTCTCCTCGTCGGCACCTTGGGGCGCAGGACGCTGCGCAGCTCTGCCGCATGGGCTGACGGTCTTGCCGGTGTGAGCCTGGACCTGAATCTTGAGAAACAGGATGCGCTGTTCGAGGTCGGCCGGAGGGCATGGGCACAGGTCGATAGACCCGCTCCGTATTTGACGACCTCGGCGGTGTCATAGCGTCGTAGCAACAGACCCACTGAGCGGGAGGGAGTTGCAGGTTGGCGCGCAGGATGTTGACGTTCGAGGATCGAGCGGACATCGCGGTCGGGATCGAGTCGGGCTTGTCTGACACCGAGATCGCC
>CAIRCP010000010.1 GCA_903877095.1 uncultured Actinomycetes bacterium
GGCGATCTCGGTGTCAGACAAGCCCGACTCGATCCCGACCGCGATGTCCGCTCGATCCTCGAACGTCAACATCCTGCGCGCCAACCTGCAACTCCCTCCCGCTCAGTGGGTCTGTTGCTACGACGCTATGACACCGCCCTCTGAGGCCGACGTGATGGCCACCAAGGGCGCCAACACCGTCGTCGTCGATCTGGCGGGCCACACGCTGATGCCCTCGTTCATCGACGCCCACGGCCATTTCATTAACGCTCTCCAAGTGGTCAAGTGGGCCAATGTTCAGGGCGTGCCCGCCGGACCGATCAGCAGCATCGCGGACTTCGTCCCCGTCCTGCAGGAGCATGTGCGCAAACTCGCCCTCAAGCCCGGCGACTGGATCATCGGGTACGGCTATGACCGCTCGAACCTGATCGAGGGCCGCGAACTCAACGTCGACGACCTCGACCCCGCCTTCCCCGACAACCCCATCATGCTGATCCACAGTTCCAACCACGGCGCGGTTCTCAACACCGCCGCCTTCACACTGGTGGGCTACAACGAGAACACGCCGACCCCGGCCGGCGGGATCATCGTCCGCAAGCCGGGAACCAACATTCCGGCCGGGCTCGTCATGGAGACCGCGTTCCTGCCGATCCTCACCAACGCGCCCAAGCCGAGCGAACAGCAGTTGCTCGACACCCTCGACGAGGCCCAGCAGATCTACGCGCGAGCCGGCGTGACCACAGCCCAGGAGGGCGCCACCGCGGCCAAAGACCTGAAGGTGTTGCGCAAGGGCGCCGACGAGGGTCTGCTCTACCTCGATGTGGTGTCGTTGCCGCTGTTCCTCGAAATCCCGGAACTGGTCCAGGATTTCCTGCCCGATTTCGTCGGGGGTCCGGCGGACATTCCCGACGAAGCCGTCAACAAGTTCGGGACATACAAAAACCGTTTGAAACTGCAGGGCGTCAAATTCTTGATCGACGGCTCCCCGCAGGGCAAGACGGCGTTCTGGACCCAGCCGCTGCTGACCCCGGGACCGGACGGTGAGCCGGACTGGCGCGGTCAGCCGGTATTCCCGCCGGAGACGATTCACACGACGATGGCAGCGGTTCACGGCAAGGGATTGCAGGTGTTCTGCCATGCCAACGGCGACGCAGCCATCGACCTGGCGATCGATGGTATGCGCAAGACCGGGGTGAAAGCGGCCGACGATCGACGCACGGTGATCATCCACTCGCAGTGCATGCGTCCCGACCAACTCGATCCCTATGTGGAGTTGGGTTTCTCGCCCAGTTTCTTCGCCGCGCACACCTTCTACTGGAGTGACGAGCATCTGGTCAACCTCGGTCAGCAGCGAGCGGACTTCATCAGTCCGATGGCGTCGGCCTTCGCCAGGGGGCTGCGCTGCTCCAACCACACCGACTTTTCGGTGACCCCGATGGAACCCATGCGGATCATGTGGGCGTCGATGGTCCGCACCTCGAGGAAGGGCGTGGTGCTGGGCGCCGGCGAACGGATCGACAACTGGAAGGCGTTGCAGGCCCTGACGACCGAGGCGGCGTGGCAGATCTTCGAAGAGAAGACCAAGGGCAGTCTCGAAGTCGGCAAGCTCGCCGACATGGTGATCCTGGACGCTGATCCGCTCACCGCCGCACCGGAGGCGTTCCTGGACATCGCCGTGCTGGAGACACTCAAGGAAGGCAAGACGGTCTACCGGAAAGAATCCGCGTGAGCGTGCCACTGACGGTCATCGGGGGCTATCTGGGCGCCGGCAAGACCACCTTGCTGAACCACCTGCTGGGCAATAACAACGGCTTGCGAATCGCCGCCCTGGTCAACGATTTCGGCGACATCAACATCGACGCCGACCTCATCGAGTCGACCGATGGTGAGACCATCGCGCTGACCAACGGGTGTGCGTGCTGCACGCTGGCCGACGGACTGACGACCGTCATCGCCGCGCTGCGGGAACGCTGCGAGGACTTCGACCACATCGTGATCGAGTCGAGCGGTGTGGCCGATCCGCTCAAGATCGGTCAGATCGGCGCGGCGTTCGGCTTTCCCCTGGTCGGGGTCGCCGTCGTCGTCGACGCCGAAATGGTCCGCACACAGTCGACGGACAAATACGTCGGCGACACCGTGATGAGGCAACTGGGAAGTGCGGACCTGCTGATCGTCAACAAGAGCGACCTGGTCGCACCCGGCGAGTTGGAATCACTCCAGACCTGGCTTGCCGATGCCGTGCCGGACACGCCCAGGCTGACCACCCGGGGCGGCCGAGTCGACACCGCGATACTGCTCGCATCGCTTCGCGAGTCTGATGCCTCCGCCGCCCCGGCCGGGTCACACGACAGCTTCGATTCCTGGAGCTTCCACACCGACGCCCCGTTACGGCGCAGCGACGTCGACGCCTTCCTGACCGCGCTGCCGCCCGGTGTGGTGCGGGCCAAAGGCATCCTCCGACTGGCCGACGACACGACGAACAATTACCTGCTGCAGAGAGTCGGCCGGCGGACCTCGCTACTGCCGCTCAAGGCCGTCAACGCAGAGGATCCCGCCGCCACCCGATTGGTCGTGATCGGACTCCCGGGCAGTATCGACGGTGAACTCTTCGCGCAGCGGCTCAGCGGCACTGATCTGACGGCGGCGGCCGGTCATCCTCCGCATTGCTCGTAGCGGTTGATGAGTGCCTGCGGCAGACACGCATATCCTGTCCAGCTATGACCGAACCCGTCGAAGACCGGTCCTCAATCCTGCCGATCGTCGTCGCCGCGGCGATCGTCGCCGTCGTCATGGGCAGCATGTGGGCGCTGTCGTTCTTCCGCAGCGACAAACTCCCCGACGACGGACTGGTCGTGCGCGCCGTCGTCGGACAGAACGATGCGCTGCAGCGGGAGAACTTCGCCGACTTCCGCGATTTCACCTGCGTGGCCCAGCAGGGCACCGAGCCGCAGGTGCTGTCCGACCAGCGGCAGTCCAAGAACGCCAAAGGCAACCGCTTCGTCGACGACATCAAGGATTTCGCCATCACCGGCGACCGGGCCACCGCCACGGTGGCCTACCACTTCGATAAAAAGCCCGACGACAAGGTGACCACGCCGATGACCTTCGTCCGGGAGAACGGCACCTGGAAGGTGTGTTCACCGGGTCCGCGGTAGGCAGACTGGCGCCCGCGTCGCCTCGGTAGCCGGGGCCCCACGTGGCCTGGAAGTTATGGAACACTCACCATCGTGAGCTACGCCGGAGATATCACCCCGCAGGAAAGCTGGGCGCTGCTCAGCGAAGACCCCAACGCCGTGCTCGTCGACGTGCGCACCGACGGTGAGTGGAAATGGGTCGGCGTGCCCGATCTGTCCAGCATCGGGCGGCAGACGGTGTTCGTCGAGTGGACGCACGGCAACGGCCAGCGCAACGACAGCTTCGTCGCCGACCTGATGGCCGCCGGAATCACCGGGGAGCGCCCGGTGATCTTCCTGTGCCGATCGGGCAACCGGTCGATCCCCGCGGCCGAGACCGCCACTGCCGCCGGCATCGGCCCCTCCTTCAACATGCTCGAGGGCTTCGAGGGACAAATCGACAATCACGGTCACCGCGGTACGTCCGGTTGGCGCGCGGAGGGCCTGCCCTGGAAGCAGACATGACCGACGGCTCCGGCAGCGGCGAGATCCCGTCGGTCCGCATTCCCAAACCGCTGCCCGACGGCGTCAGCCAGGCCACGATCGGGGTGCGCGGCGGTCTGCTGCGCTCCGGCTTCGAAGAGACCTCCGAGGCGATCTTTCTCAACTCGGGGTACGTCTACGAGTCGGCGGGCCAGGCGGAGAAGGCCTTCACCGGCGAGATCGACCGCTACGTCTACTCGCGCTACGGCAACCCCACCATCTCGGTGTTCGAGGAGCGACTGCGGCTGATCGAAGGCGCGGAGGCGGCGTTCGCCACCGCGTCGGGAATGTCGGCGGTGTTCACCGGCCTCGGCGCGTTGCTCGGCGCCGGTGACCGACTGGTGGCCGGCCGCAGCCTGTTCGGCTCCTGCTTCGTGGTGTGCAACGAGATCCTGCCCCGCTGGGGCGTGGAGACCGTCTTCGTCGACGGCGAGGATCTGGACCAGTGGGAGCAGGCGCTGAGCCAGCCCACCACCGCGGTGTTCTTCGAGACGCCGTCCAACCCGATGCAGTCGCTGGTCGACATCGCCGCCGTGTCGGAGATGGCGCACGACGCCGGTGCGAAAACGGTGCTGGACAACGTCTTTGCCACGCCACTTCTGCAGCAGGGCATCCCGCTGGGCGTGGACGTGGTGATCTACTCCGGCACCAAGCACATCGACGGCCAGGGCCGGGTGCTGGGCGGGGCGATCCTGGGCTCCAAAGAGTACATCGACGGCCCGGTGCAGACGTTGATGCGCCACACCGGCCCGGCGCTGAGCCCGTTCAACGCCTGGGTGTTACTGAAAGGCCTTGAGACACTGTCGGTTCGGGTCGACTACAGCAATCGCTCCGCGCAGCGGGTCGCCGAGTTCCTGGATGGCCATCCGCGGGTGCGGTGGGTGCGCTACCCCTTCCTGCCGTCGCATCCGCAATACGACCTGGCCAAGCGGCAGATGAGCGGCGGCGGCACCGTCGTCACCTTCGAACTCGACGCCCCCGAGGGCAGGGGCAAGGACCGCGCCTTCGAGGTGCTCGACAAGCTCTCCGTCATCGACATCTCCAACAACCTCGGGGACGCCAAGACACTCATCACCCATCCGGCCACCACCACCCACCGCGCCATGGGGCCGGAGGGGCGTGCGGCCATCGGGCTGGGCGACGGGGTGGTGCGCATCTCGATCGGTCTGGAGGGCACCGACGACCTGATCGCCGATCTGGACCGTGCGCTGAGCTGATGTCGCGCACGTCGGACGCCAAGAAGGCGCGGCGCCGCAAACGGCAGGCCGCCCGCGATGCCAGTTGGCTTCCGGAGCCGATGGTCGACCGGATCCGCGCCGACGATGACCGACTCGATGCCGTCGATGCGGCGTTGGCCGAGATCGACGATTGGCTGACGCCCCGCGGCTGGGTGCTCGACACCGACAACACCGACGTGGTGAGTTGGTTCTTTCCGCCGTCGGCCGCCGAGTTCGATGACGACGATATCGAGCCGGTGACGCGGGTCTGGGTCACACTCGAAGAGGATGACGACGAGGTCGTGCTCGAATTCGGTTCTGTGCTCGTAGGATTCCGCCCCGACGACGAGCCCTACGTGCTCGACCCGGACACCCTCACCGACGACATCGATGCGTTGGAGGCATATCGGTCGGGCTTGCCGAGGCCGGTGCTGAAATAGCGTGCATGCGTTGCGGTTTGTCGATGTCCGTCAGGACGATGCGCTGGCTCAGCCGCTGATCGCCGAACTGGCCGTGGAGTACTCGACTCGGTACGACGGCACCGAGGAAGGGGTGCTGCGCTGGCTGCGGGGGCACCCGGCCGAGGACTTCGCCCCGCCGCACGGCGGCATGCTGATCGGCCTGCTCGACGGACACCCCGTCACCGGCGGCGCGTTCTGCCGGTTCGGGATCGTCGAAGGCGCGGAAACCGCTGAGCTCAAACGGATCTGGACCGATCAGCGATACCGGCGGCGTGGTTTTGGCCGCGTCCTGCTGGCTGAACTGGAGACCCGGATCGCCGCGTTGGGCTACCGGCGGGTGTACCTCACCACCGGGACCCGGCAACCCGAAGCCGAGGCGCTCTACGCCGCCGCCGGCTACGCCAGGCTGCGGGAACCGCGGGAGCCCGAAGTGCATTACCGCGCGGTGCCGTTCGAGAAGGTTCTGGTGCAGTAGCTCGGTAACATGCAACCGTGTTTCCCGGGCGGCCAGACCCTCTGGAGAAGTCGTTGCTGCCCTACTCCAAGCATCTGGGGTTGCCGGGTTTTCGGCACTCGATCGGGCTGGCCCGCTGGTGGCACTTCAGCTTCGATCTGCTCTGGCTGGTCAACGGACTGGTGTTCTACGTCTTGTTGTTCAGCACGGGGGAGTGGAAACGACTGGTTCCCAACTCTTTTGACGTTTTCCCCAACGCGCTGTCAACGGCTCTGCAGTATCTTTCGTTGCAACTGCCGGAGAACGCCGGCTTCAGTTCCTACAACGCCCTGCAACTTCTGGCCTATTTCATCACCGTTTTCATCGCGGCGCCGGCGGCCTTGGTGACAGGGCTTCTGCAGGCGCCATCGATCGCTGGGCGATTCGGCACGGGTGCGGGCCTGTTGAACCGCCAGGTGGCCCGAACGGTCCACTTCGGCGTCCTGGTGTGGATGCTGGTGTTCATCGCCGTGCACACGCTGATGATCTACGTGACCGGGTTCGTCGCCAACGTCAACCACATCACCCTCGGCACCGAAACCCGGTCGTGGACCGGCGTCGTCCTGTATGCCGCCTGGATGCTCGTCGTCGCCGTATTCTGGCTTGTCGCTTCGCCTTTGACCATCAGACATCCGCGGGCGGTACAGAAGGCCGGACGGTCCGCTGTCGGCTGGCTCAAGGGGCTGCTGGAGAACACCAACCCGACGGCGACCTACCGCGAGTCCGAGATCTCACCGTATTTCTGGCCGAACGGCGAGCGGCCCCGATCCCCGGCCTATGCGGAACTCAAGGCCGGCGGGTGGTCCGACTACGTGCTCCGGGTCGATGGACTGGTGGCCGAACCGATGGAGATCAGCTACCAGCAGTTGCTCGCGATGCCGCGCCAGGAGCAGATCACCCAGCACTTCTGCATCCAGGGCTGGTCCGGCATCGCCAAGTGGGCCGGAGTGAGGATCAGGAGTTCTACGGCTACCGCATGCCGATCTGACCGAACCGCTACTTCGAACCCTCCACCACACCCGTCGCCGACTGGGCGCGCTTCTCATAGGCGGCCCGGGCGGAGGTGTCGAAGTCCAGGAACACCCTGGCGGTTCCGGTCTTCGCGGACAGCCAGCGCCGGCCGCGGGGTGGCAGGAACGCCGTCGCCGCGGCGATGAAGCGGAGCGAATACGGAACCGAAACAATGGTTTTCGGCTTGTCGAGCGTCTTGACCACCGCCGCGGCGATCTCCTCGGGCTCCACCGGTGCGGTCATCCCGCCGGTGGCGGTCCCGCTGATCAGTTCGGTGTTGGTGAAGGTCGGCATGACGCAACTGACCTCGACGCCCTGCGGCGCGTACTCGTCGGCCAGCGCCGTCGAGAAGCCCACCACCGCGAATTTCGTTCCGGCATAGAGCGCCTGCCCGGGAACCGCCAGCATGCCTGCCAGCGATGCGACGTTGACGATGTGACCGCGCCGCCGTCTCACCATCTCCGGCAGCACCAGTCGGCAGCCGTTGATGACGCCGTAGAAGTTCACCTCGATGGCCGAGCGGATGGTCTGCTCGGTGTGGTCCAGGAACGGGCCGACGGGCATCACGCCGGCGTTGTTGATCAGCACGTCGATGTGGCCGCCGCCGTCGGCCCGGGCCTTGTCCAGGAAGGTCGCGAACGACTCCGGGTCGGCCACATCGAGCGGGTAGCCCGAGACCGGCCCGAGGTTGCTGAGCTTGGCCACCGCCGACTCGCCCAGCGCAATGTCGCGGTCGCCGATGACGACCCGCGCACCCCGGTCGAGCAGCGCCTTGGCCGTTGCGAAGCCGATACCGCGGGCGGCGCCGGTGATCGCGATCGTCTTGCCTTTGATGTTGTCCACGCAGGCAGACTTTATGCGCCGGCCCGCCGGACGGCGTCATCGACCGGTCCGATCCACAGGTCGCCGTGACCGGGGATCAGCATCTGGGCACCGGCGGCGCCGAGCACTCCGAGGCTGGCGCGGCACCCGGCGTCGTCGTGGTTGAACATCGACGGCAGCAGTTGCGGGCCGTTCCGGGGCAGCAACGGATGGCCGGTCACCAGGGCGTCACCGGCCACCAGAACGGAATCGACCAGGTACGAACAGTGCCCGCTGGTGTGCCCCGGGGTGGGCAGCGCCACCGGGCGCCCCGGCAGTTCTGCCGCGATCTCGGGGGTCAGCGCCCGGGCGCCGGGAATCCCCTCGCGCACCAGGCCGCCCTTGGCGGCGACCTGTGCCGACCACGCCATCCAGTGCGGGCGCCAGGCCTGGGTGGCCAGCGCCAGCGGTGAAACCTGTTCGAGGTAATCACGTTTGGCGTGTGGCACCTCGGCGGCATGGCAGTAGACCGGAGTCTTGTGAGTCTTGGCGAACCAGATCGCGGTGCCGAAGTGGTCGATGTGGGCGTGGGTCAGCAGGATCGCCCGGACGTCGCCGACGCCGAAACCGAGTTGACGCAGCGACCACACCACATCGTCTCGGTGGCCGGGGAAGCCGGCATCGATCAGCATGACGCCGGTGTCGTCGCTGACCAGCGTCCAGTTCACCAGTGGTGTGGTCGCCAGATGAATCCGCTCGGTGACGCTTGTCAGCACCGGGGCCATCGGCTGAGTTTAGTGCGGTAGAACATAGGCATGTCTGCACTGAAGCTGGGATATAAGGCGTCGGCCGAGCAGTTCGGGCCCCGTGAACTCGTCGAACTCGGTGTGCTCGCCGAAGAGCACGGCATGGACAGCGCCACGGTCAGCGACCATTTCAACCCGTGGCGGCACGAGGGCGGGCACGCCCCGTTCGCGCTGTCGTGGATGACGGCCGTCGGCGAGCGCACCAAACACATCACCCTGGGCACCTCTGTGCTCACCCCGACCTTCCGCTACAACCCCGCTGTCATCGCCCAGGCGTTCGCCACCATGGGCTGCCTCTACCCGGGCCGGGTGTTCCTCGGCGTGGGCACCGGTGAGGCGCTCAACGAGATCGCCACCGGCTTCACCGGCGAGTGGCCGGACTTCAAGGAGCGTTTCGCCCGGCTGCGTGAGTCGGTGAAGCTGATGCGTGAGCTGTGGCGGGGCGATCGGGTGGATTTCGACGGCGAGTTCTATCACCTCAAAGGCGCCTCCATCTACGACGTTCCCGAAGGCGGCGTGCCGGTGTACATCGCCGCCGGCGGCCCGGTGGTCGCCAAGTACGCGGGACGGGCCGGCGACGGGTTCATCTGCACCTCCGGCAAGGGCCGCGAGTTGTACGCCGACAAGCTGATGCCGGCGGTGCGGGACGGCGCCGAGGCCGCCGGCCGCGACCTCGACGCCATCGACAAGATGATCGAGATCAAGATCTCCTACGACACCGACCCGGAGCTGGCACTGGAGAACTGCCGGTTCTGGGCGCCGTTGTCGCTGACGCCGGAGCAAAAACACAGCGTGCACGACCCGATGGAGATGGAGCGGCTGGCCGACGCACTGCCCATCGAGCAGGTGGCGCGGCGCTGGATCGTCTCCTCCGATCCCGACGAGGCGGTCGAGAAGGTGGCCGACTACGTCGGCTACGGCCTCAACCATCTCGTTTTCCACGCCCCGGGCCATGATCAGCGCAGGTTCCTGGAGTTGTTCGAGCGGGATCTGCTCCCGCGGTTACGAAAACTGGGTTAATCCTGCGCCTGACAGGGCCCGACTGAGGGATGCTGTCATCGTGACTGACCCAATCTCGAACGGCCCGGCCGCCGCGAACGGCCCTACGTCGATCTACGTCGCCTCGGCCGAAGGCGAGTCCGGTAAATCCACCGTCGCTCTGGGAATCGTCAACCGGCTCGCCGCCCTGGTGCCCAAGGTCGGGGTCTTCCGGCCCATCACCCGCCGGGAAGACCGCGACTACGTCTTGGAGTTGCTGCTGTCCCAGAGCAACGCCGGACTGTCCTACGACGAGTGCATCGGTGTGGGCTACCAGCGGTTACACGAGGACCTCGACGGAGCGATCTCCGACATCGTCGGCCGCTACCACGCGGTGGCATCGAAGTGCGACGCGATGGTGATCATCGGCTCGGACTTCACCGATGTGGCCACACCCACCGAACTCAGCGTCAACGCCCGCATCGCGGTGAACCTCGGTTCCCCGATCGTACTGTCGGTTCGCGGCTTCGACCGCACTCCGGAGGAGATCGCCCAGGCGATCCAACTCTGCATGGTGGAATTGTCTGCCCAGCTCGCGCATACCGCCGCCGTGGTCGCCAACCGCTGCTTGCCGGACAAACTGGAGGCGGTTGCCAACGCTTGTGCGAACCTGGGTGCGCCGGTGTATGTGATCCCCGAGGAGCCACTGCTGGTCGCTCCGACCGTCGGCGAACTGATGACGGCCCTCGACGCCTCCCTGGTGCACGGCGATCCCTCGCTGTTGGGCAGGGAGGTGCTGCATGTGATGGTCGCGGGGATGACGGCGGATCACCTCTTGGAGCGGCTCCGGGAGGCCAGCGCTGTCATCACCCCCGGCGACCGCTCCGACGTGATCCTCGCCGTGGCCAGTGCCCATGCGGCCGAAGGGTTTCCGTCGATCTCCACGCTCATCCTCAACGGCGGGCTGCCGATCCACCGCGAGATCGCGCGGCTGGTCACCGGACTCGGTCTGCGGCTGCCGATCATCGCCACCGAACTGGGCACCTTCGCGACGGCCAGCGCGGTGGCCTACACCCGCGGCCGGGTGACGGCGAACTCGGAAAGCAAGATCGACACCGCGCTGCAGTTGATGGAGCGGCACGTCGATATGAATAACCTGCTGGAACGGCTGAGCGCCATCCCGATCCCGACGGTGACGACGCCGCAGATGTTCGCCTATCAGTTGATGGAGCGGGCGCGGTCGGACCGCAAGCGCATCGTGCTGCCCGAGGGCGACGACGACCGCATCCTGCAGGCCGCGGGCCGGCTGTTGCGCCGCGACATCGCGGAGCTGACCATCCTGGGCGACGAATCCCAAGTCCGTTCCCGCGCAGCCGAACTCGGTGTCGACCTCAGCGGAGCGACGGTGATCGACCCGCGCACCAGCGAGCTGTGCGAGAAGTTCGCCGAGCAGTACGCCGAACTCCGCAAGAAGAAGGGCATCACCCTGGAGCAGGCCCGGGAGACCATCCACGACGTCTCGTACTTCGGCACCATGCTGGTGCACAACGACATCGTCGACGGCATGGTGTCCGGTGCCGCGCACACCACCGCCCACACCGTGCGGCCTGCCTTCGAGATCATCAAGACCCAGCCGGGAGTGTCGACGGTGTCGAGCATCTTCCTGATGTGTCTGTCCGATCGGGTGCTGGCCTACGGCGACTGCGCGATCGTGCCGGACCCCACCTCCGAGGAACTGGCTGACATCGCGATCTCCTCCGCGCGCACGGCCGCCCAGTTCGGCATCGATCCCCGGGTCGCCATGCTGTCCTACTCCACCGGCGAGTCCGGCAGCGGTGCGGGCGTGGACAAGGTCAGGGCCGCAACCGAACTCGTCCGCCAGCGCGAGCCCAACCTGCTGGTGGAGGGGCCGATCCAGTACGACGCCGCGGTCGAGCCCAGCGTTGCGGCGTCGAAGATGCCCAACTCTGCGGTCGCCGGCCGGGCGACGGTGCTCATCTTCCCCGACCTGAACACCGGCAACAACACCTACAAGGCCGTGCAGCGCACCGCGGGCGCGGTCGCTATCGGACCGGTGCTGCAGGGGCTGAACAAACCCGTCAACGATCTGTCCCGCGGCGCTCTCGTGGAGGACATCGTCTACACCGTTGCCATCACCGCGATTCAGGCCCAGAGATAGAACACCAGCGGTGAGCACCCCGAACCGCCAATCAAGCACAGAGGTAAGAAAGACCATGGCTGACACCGTTCTCGTCCTCAATTCCGGATCGTCGTCGCTGAAATACCAACTGGTCGAACCGGAATCCGGCCGGTCGCTGTTCAGCGGCATCGTGGAGCGCATCGGCGACGAGAACTCCACGGCCAAGCTGAAGTACCAGGACTCGCCGATCAGCCGGGAAGGCCGGGTGGCCGACCACGAGGCCGCCCTGCGGCTGGCGTTCGACCTGGTGGAGGAGGCGGGGGAGAGTATCGCCAACCTCGGCGTGGTGGCCGTGGGCCATCGTGTCGTCCACGGCGGACCGAAATTGTTCCGCCCCACGGTCATTGACGATAAGACCGTCGGTGAACTCGAAGAACTGGCTCCGTTGGCCCCGCTGCACAACCCCCCGGCCGTGCTGGGCATCCGGGTAGCGCGCAAGGTGCTGCCTGACCTGCCGCACGTCGCGGTCTTCGACACCGCGTTCTTCCATGACCTGCCCGCGGCCGCGTCGACCTACGCCATCGACCGTGAGGTCGCGGAGAAGTGGCGGATCCGACGGTACGGCTTCCACGGCACCTCGCATCAGTTCGTCAGCGGCCAGGCCGCCGAATTCCTCGACGCGCCAGTGGAATCGCTGAACCAGATCGTGCTGCATCTGGGCAACGGTGCGTCGGCGTCCGCCATCGCCGGTGGAAGACCCATCGACACCTCCATGGGGCTGACCCCGATGGAAGGTCTGGTGATGGGCACCCGCGCCGGCGACATCGACGCCGGGATCGTCAGTTACCTGGCGCGCAGTGCCGACATGGGCATCGACGATATCGAGACCATGCTCAACCGTCGCTCCGGAATGTTCGGACTCTGCGGCGACGGCGACATGCGTGCGGTCCAGTCCCGGATCGCCTCCGGTGATGAAGTCGCTCAGGTGGCCTATGAGGTCTACATCCACCGGTTGCGCAAGTACGTCGGCGCCTATCTCGCGCTGCTGGGTAACTGCGATGTCATCAGCTTCACCGCGGGCGTCGGCGAGAACGACGCCAACGTCCGTCGGGACGCTCTCAGCGGCCTGTCGCGGTTGGGCATCGAGGTCGACGAACAACTCAACGCACACCCAGCACGGGGGGCGCGCTGGATCTCGGCGGACACCTCGCCCACCGCGGTGCTGGTGATCCCGACCGACGAGGAACTGGCGATCGCCCGCGCGACCATGACGGCCGTTTAGCCTCGATCCGTGGACGGACCCTGGTGAGGTGTGTCGAGTCTGATTTTTGCCACGATTTTGGTGGTGGGCAGCGGGTAGCTGCTGGTCTGCCCAGCTTTTCCTGTTATTCCTTGGTCGGGCCGTGTCGGCTGTTGGTCA
>CAIRCP010000011.1 GCA_903877095.1 uncultured Actinomycetes bacterium
GGCGATCTCGGTGTCAGACAAGCCCGACTCGATCCCGACCGCGATGTCCGCTCGATCCTCGAACGTCAACATCCTGCGCGCCAACCTGCAACTCCCTCCCGCTCAGTGGGTCTGTTGCTACGACGCTATGACACCGCCCGCTGTTCACCGCGCTGAAACTGCAGGAGATCCCGCTGATCGGGCCGCTGCTGGTGACGCCGACGGTGACGGTCGTCAACCACATTCCGGTGATCGGCGATCTGCTGCATCCGATCTTCGGCTATCCGCTGCTGCCGGACGGCTATGTGGCGCCGACGGATGTGAAGGTGGTCTCGTTCGACGGCACGAAGATCTACGCGCACTTCCTGCCGGCGAGCGGCCTGCGGATCGGGCAGAGTGCGCCGACGGTGTTGATGGGCTCGGCCATCGGGCAGCCCGGGAGCACCAGCCTCGACGGCACACCGCTGGACGGGTTCTTCGCCAACTCCAGCGGAGCTATCAGCCCGGCGGCGCTGCGTAACGCCGGCTACAACGTCGTCACCTGGGATACCCGCGGCGAATACGCCTCCGGCGGTCGCGTCGAACTCGACTCGCCGGACTTCGAGGCCCGCGACGCCTCGGCGATCATGGACTGGGTCGCCGAATTGCCGCAGGCCCGACTCGACGGCCCCGGTGACCCCCGGGTGGGCATGGCGGGCGCCTCCTACGGCGGCGGCGTCGAAATGGTCACCGCCGCAACCGATCACCGCGTCGACGCGATCGTGCCCACCACCAACTGGAACACCCTCAACAGCTCGTTCTACCCGACCGGGGCGTTCAAGAGCGGCAATGCGCTCATGCTCGCGGCGACCCTGGTGGTCACCCTGTCGCGGTTGAACCCGTTGTTGCTGCCCACAATCATCCACGGCGCGATCACCGGGGAGTTGACCCCGGAGGGCCAGGACCTGCTGGCCTCCCGCGGACCCGGGCCGGCGCTGGGCTACCCGGACCTGGTCAGCCGGATCACCGCGCCGACGATGCTGGTGCAGGGCACCGTCGACGCCGCCTTCAGCCTGCAGGAGGCTACGCTGAGCGCGAGTTCGCTACTGGCCCAGGGTGTTCCGCTGAAGATGCTGTGGTTCTGCGGCGGCCACGGGGTGTGCATCAACAACCTGTTCGACTTCAGCCAGGGCCCGCTGATCGAGCAGCGCACCCTGGAATGGCTCGGCCGCTACGTGAAGGGCGAGGCGGTGTCGACCGGCCCGGCCTTCGAATGGGTCGACCAACGCGGGCAGCACCTGTCCAGCGGCGTCTACCCGGCGCCGGCGGGTGCGCCGATCGTCGCCTCTCGCGGCGGGGATGCTGTGTTGCCGCTCATCCCATATGTGTTCGGTTCCGGCCCAATGTTTTTCGTGATGCCGATCGGGGGCACCAAGGCGCTCAACGCCGTCAACCTCGACTCCCCCGTGTCGGCGACGACGTCCTACATCGTCGGCGCGCCCGGGCTTCGGTTCAGCTATTCGGGCACCGGGATCGGCGACCACGTGTACGCCCAACTGGTCGACAACACCACCGGTCTGGTGCTGGGCAACCAGGTCACCCCGATCCCGGTGGTCCTGGACGGTGCGACGCATACGGTTGACGTGCCGTTGCTGCCGGTGGCGCACACGCTATCGCCGGGGAAAACGGTTACCCTGCAACTGTTCTCGTGGTCGGCGGACTACGCCGCCAAGCCCTCGCTGGGGTCTCTGACGGTCAGCGATATGACCATGTCGCTGCCGGCGACGCCCATCGACTCTGCGGGTAGAGCGTCGATGTAGCTGGTTGGGCGATCTCAGTGCAGGGTCGATGGTGCTTGTGCGGGCCGTCTCGGTGGAGGTGTGGTCGGGGACGGGTCGAGCGTCGAGGCTGCGCGGAGAGCGTGATCTCCGGAGATTCGATGCTCTGGGTGCAGGGCGTAGTGCCTCACGTCAAGATGCCCGCGAAACGGGGTCGGTGCCTCAGTTAGAAATGCCCGCGAAACCAGGACGGGGATTCAGCGGGCCTTGACCCGGATGCCGCGTCGGATGTCGGGCAGGGCTGAGGGGATCGAGGCGA
>CAIRCP010000012.1 GCA_903877095.1 uncultured Actinomycetes bacterium
AACACCGGCACCCCCCGGCCCACGACCCGAAAGACCAACAGGAACAACCCGATTACCGAGATCGGACGATCAACCACACCCACAACCGACTCCAAGGCCCACAACGAGATTCAACCCCGCACCGCTACCGCATCGGTGCATTCAGGCTTAGAACAGGGTGAGTTGGATCGGTTTGCCGGTGGGCCGCGTTCGGCCGCGCTGGCGGGACTCGGCGTGCGCGACCGCGTCGACGGCGCCTCTCATCAGCACCAAGTCCCCGGTCGACGGCTGAGCAGTGGTGGTGACGGCGGATTGCAGTGCACTTCTGATCGGCGGCGGAACTAACTTCCAATGGGGCTCACACATGAAACCTGTTGTTGTGAGGTCCATTCCGCATCCTCGGGCCTGACACGTCCTGGCCCGCCCCTGGTCGTCGTTAATCATTGATCAGCTAACTGGGCAGCGGTGCGTCAGCTGGTCCCGGGCTGTGGTTAGTGCTGCGAGGTCGGTCGGTTCGTGGTGGTTGATAGCGGCACCCGCTTCGGTCAACGAGTACACGTAGGCTCCAACGTCGCCGTCCAATTCCGTTGACAAGCCTTGCCTTTCGAGGTTCAGGCCGTTAGCGAGACCGACGAGGTCGTAAGTGCGACCCACCAGCCCGGCAGGTCCGGGACTGGGGACCGTGGATTCCTGCACAAGATGGTCGATCGCCGCGAACGCCCCACACACCGCAACGTCCGCGGCCGTGACTGGGGCGGGGTCGGCATGCGCCTCGCGCGCAACGCCACTCCCGACTAACGCCATGACAGTGGCGATGGCAATGCCGACGCCGGCTATCACCGCACCCGGCTGCCGCTTAGCCACATCGCGCCGCATCGGATTCCGAATCATCATGGGGCCTCTCTATGTCCGCGGAGTGCCTGAACTGCCCTGCGGAACAACCGTTGTCGTCGGCGATCCGCTGGGTGCCGGTGCTGGGGAGGGCGCGGCTGGCACCGGAGCAGCGGCGGGGGTTGTCGACGGTGCGGGGGCGGCGGCCGCGGTGGACGGGGTGCCCGCCGGGGTGCCTTGGCTCCCGGCTGCCGCTGATGGGACCGCCAACGCGGCGGGGGTGCCTTGGCTCCCGACGGCCGGGGCTGGGCCCGCAGGGATGGCTGCCGGGGTGCCCTGGCTCCCAGTTGCCGCGGGGGCGCCTTGGCTGCTGCCGGCAGCTGCCGCAACGCCTGATGATGGAACACCCTGGCCGACTACAGCGGGAGCAGCGGGATACGGCGCCGGCGCTGTCGCTGGCCACGGCCGCACCGCGGGCGTTGCAGCGCCGGTGCCGGCACCCATTGGCGGCGGTGTCACCCACACGGCAAGGTCACGATCCCCGCCGCTGAAGGCCAGACCGGTCGGCGCGGCGCCCGTGACATCGAAATACAGCTTGCCCGAGGCGGTTCCGCCGGCAGGCAGCGGAGCCGGGTTGATCCCGAGAGGGGTCGGGACGTTCCACATCACCGGATAATCCTGGCCGTCGGCAGTGCGCGCGGCGAAGCCCGGCACGACGGGGATACCGCCCTGCACTGCCTGACCGGTCGCTGTCGCCTCCCACAGCGATCCCGTTGGGGCATAGGGGAGTTGATCCGCACTCGGCTGTAAATTGCCCACGGTCCACCGTTGGACACTGTCTCCGCTGACCACATCCACGGTGCCACCCAGGGTCGTCTGCCCGTCGTCGGCGGCGGCAAGCGGCGCGGCGAGCACCCCGGCGGCTGCTGCACTGGCCGTCAGGAACAAAGCGCGCATCGTAAAACTGGTCATGGAATGTCTCCTCTTGGGTGTGTGGGTTCTTGAACGCTTCTGTGTCGCGCGCGTTCCGCCCGCCGTCATGATGCCACTGCGATGTGCTGTTGTTCGGCGAGCAGTTGTGAGCCGACGCTTTGAATTTTGCCGACCGTGTGATGACTCATTCGCATTCGCCGCCCGATCTCGCGATGGGTCAGCGCGTCCTCAAACCCCATGTGCAGCACCTGCGCCACCTGCTCGACGCCGGCCTCCCGTAGCGATGCACGCGCTAACACGTGCGGCGCTAGGGCCAGCCAGCGCCGGCCCGCCACTGCGGGCCCGTTGTCGCGCTGGCTGGCTTCGGCCGCCGGCAGCGAGACCGCAACGGTTGCCACCGCTGCGGTGCGGGTGACCGGCTCATCGGTGAGCGGTTCGCGTCGTGCACTGGCAGACGGCGCAGGGACTTCGGGTGTGCGTGCGCTGGCGCGCGGCTCATCGGTCAGCCGTTCGCTTCGTGCGCTCGCGGACGGCGCAGGGACTTCGGGTGCGCTGGCGGGCGGCGCGGGGGTGCTGGGTGTGGGTGCGCTGGCGGCCGGTGTCGGGGCTTTGGGTGTGGCGGTGTGGGGGGGTGTTGCGCTGATGCCGGCGGGGACACCGGCGGGGGGCAACCGCGTCAGTGCGGTCAGACCGTGGGTGGTGGCCAGCAGCGCCGCGGGGGCTACCGCCGCCAAAGCTCCTGTCAGCCAAGGGCTCAACGGCTGATCAGCGGGAAGGATGGCGTGCAGCGCGTTACACAGGATGCTGACGATGGCCGAGACCCCCAACACGGACCAGAAGAACCGCTTGGCCGAATGGCCCGGGTGGGCGGTCATCACGATGACTCCCATGGTCGCCAGCATGATGGTGCCGTCGACCACGAGTGGCCACAGCCACGCCTGGTCTGCGGGGATGTGTCCCCGCACGGCCAGATCGCGCAGCGCGGCGAAACTCAGCGCGAAACTGGCCATCCCAACACCGGCGGTGATCGCCATCGCGACGATGCGGGTCAGAACGGCACTGGTGCGCTCAGGGACTCTCGCCATTCTCCGTTACCTCAGTTCCTGTCGTTGATGCTGCGGGGCGCAGACCCAGAAGCTGCCCCGGCGGGAGGACGTCACCTGTTTGATCTCGCCGCGTTCGGCCATGCTGCGTAGGTGTCGATAAATGCCGTTGTGGCCCTGCGCATTGCGCCGCCACTGCACCCGATGCCAGCTGCGGTGACATTCGAGTACTTCCACGTCAGGACTGGGCGAACTGCGATGGCACAGCAGCGCGCAGTCATGGTCGACGACCATGACGCGCCAGGGCATTCTCACCGCCAGCTCGTGGGTCGACAGCGGGGTTGTGCTGCGCAACAGCTCATCACGCAGCCGATTACGCAGATTGATGGTGTCTTTCAACGTCATTGCGGCCTCCGCTCCGCGGAATGGACGATCCGGTGTGCGTCGCTGTGCAGCAGCACCGACCACGACGTGGGGCGCAGACCCTCGAAACCTCGCTGCGCCCAGGGTCGGCGGGCCACCCGATGCGGGTGGGCGAAGACCCAGTGGTAGTTCGGGCGGTCGCGGCGGCCTGGGCGTCCCCACGGCTGGCAGCAATTTCCCCGCGCCAGGTGAACGTCCGTCAGGACCGCGCCACCGAGCCATCCCTGCTGGGCGGCGTGCCAGTCGGCGTCGAGTTGCGCTGCGTGCGCGGCGTGCAGCCCGGCCTCATCGACCCGGGTTCCGCCGTAGATCATGACCGGTCCGCGGTAGTCGGTTCCCCAGGCGCGGTTGTCGACGGTCTTGCCGCCGAACTGCTCGGGCACCAGCAGCAGCGATGCCCACGGGCGGCGCACGGTCAGTCCCATCGCATCGCCGCCGCCCGTCCCGGGCGGCGGGTTGCAGATGTCGAGCAGCACCCGCCGGTGGCAGCCCGAATCCGTTACCGGGCAGGGGCACACCAGGTCGCGGCCCCGCAGCTGCCGCGCCGATTCCAGCAGGCCGCGGTGCCCCGCCAGCCACACCGCGTAGCGCAGCAGCGCCCCAACCCGGGCCGCGTCGTCGGCGCCGCTGTCGGGGGCGAACGGGTTGGCGAACAGGCTGCCGGCGCCGACATCGACGCCGCGGTGGGGTTGACCCGGCCCGGCGCACACCGCCTGCGGTTCCAGATCGACGATGACGTCGGCCCAGCGAGCAGGGCGGGGTGCGATCACGGCGGCGGTCATGGCGTGGCTCCTGGTGTGTGGTCTGATCGGCATGTCAGTGTCCTGGCGGGGTGCGCCCCGGCGCTGGACGTGGTGGCTGCTCGGCCGACGAGAAGCCCGAATGATCCTGCGCCGAGCCACCGTTGGCGGGATGGCCGTTGGCCGGCGGTCGGGCCGCGGTCGGTGTGGGTGCCGAGCCGGTGCGCGGCTGCGCACCGTTAGCGGGATGCGGGGCGGGCCCGGACCGGGCCGCGGGCGGGTTGCCCTTATCGGCGCCCGTCCGGGATGGGTGGGTTGCGGTCGCCGCGGCCTTCGCGGCGGCGACTTCCGGCGCGGCGACGCTGGCCGTCCGGGCGGCGGCGCTGGCCGTGGTGCTGCTGGCGTTGTGGCTGCGCCCGGTGTCCGTGGCGCTTCGCCCGCCCGACGCCGATGGCGGTGGGTGCGCACCGTTGGTTGCGGTGCTCGGCGCGCCCGGCTTACCCCCGTCCGGGCGGCGCTGCGGTGTGGCTGTGCGCTCAGCGCTCGGTGAGTCGGCCGGCCGGGTGCGTGTGTCCCCGGTGCGCGGTGAGCCGTTCTTCGCCGGCGCGGGATGTGGTTTGCGGCCCGGGCGGGCAGCCGCCGCCCCGTCGTCGTCGTTACCGCCCTGCGCCTTGGCTTCTTTGCGTTCGGCGAGGCGGTCCCGCAGGTTTCCGACCTTGCCCCGGACGTCGTTGACGTGGTCGACGCCGCGGCTGGCGCGCAACGTGGTCGACACCAGCGATCGGGTGATCCGGACCGGGCCGGGCAGCCCCCGGTCCCCGAACGCGTGCAGCAGCGACCGAAACCCGATCGCCCCGAACACGGCGATCAGCAGCATCACCATCAGCATGGCCAGCGGTGCGGTCATACCGGTCGCCCCGGCCAGGCCACCTCGGGTGGCCTGGGCCATGAGCAGCACGATGATGCCCATCCCGGCGGTGGCGAAAATCATTTCCACGCCGTGGACGACCAGCTTGAGGGCGGTCCGCTTGGCGAACTGGCGCGCCGGGCCCGGTGCCACCGCGACTGCGGCGGCCGGCACGATCGTCAGCAAATTCCAGAACGCCCGGAATCCGACCCGAAACACCTCGGTCCCGATGTAGTCCACCGCCAGCAGGATCAAGGCGATGATGACGATGATCGCGACGAACAGCCCGACCGTGGTGGCATCGAGTTGCGCGGCGTGGGCGTAGGCCGAGGGTGCGCAGGCGCGGATCGCGGCGGCGGGCCGGTGACTGGGCGCCAGTTGCGGCGGGCCTGCTCCCAGCAGCGCCGCGTTCCACACCTGCCCACAGCCGGGGATGTCGTCGATGACTTGACCGAAGTTGATCAGCTGATAGACGCGGCGCACCAGCACGTCGCACAACCAGCTCGTCAGGGTGTCCATCTGGGCGGCGGTGCCGCCCGTGGCGACCGGCCCATTGTTGACCACACCTTGGGCGGCCATGAATCCCAGCGACTTGCCGATCCCGAGAACGCCGTTATCGCTGACCATTTCACTGACCGGGTCCTGCAGCAGAAACGTCGAGGCGCCCAGCACCAGCAGACCGCCGGCGATGATGCCCAGCCCCAGACCCATGCCGCGGGTGAACGCCACGACCCCGCCCACGGCGGCGCAGATCATCATGGCCCCCGGCATGAGGTAGAGCCGAGACACCAGCATTTG
The DNA here is from genome assembly GCA_903877095.1 of uncultured Actinomycetes bacterium. Lineage (GTDB taxonomy): Bacteria > Actinomycetota > Actinomycetes > Mycobacteriales > Mycobacteriaceae > Mycobacterium. Next base: position 5,655 of record CAIRCP010000012.1, read on the forward strand.
CAAGTTGATCACAATCGGATTCGCCGCCGCGGCAAGCCAACTCAGCCACGTCACCCCCAACGCGAACTTGATGAACCACAGCCCGATCGACACGATGAACAAGAACGCCGCGCCGCACATCGACAGCCATGACGCCAGCTGCGTGTAGGTCAACGCCGTGCCCAGTGTCGACATCAGCGCCGGCCCCCAGGTGTCGGGGTCGACCCCGAACGAGGGCCCTTGGGCGGTGATCGCCTCCGTCATCGGCACCAACGACACAAAGTACGCGCCGATCGGAAGGCCGTAGCTGTCGTGCAATCCCGTCCAGCCCAACGCCCCGGTGAGGCTGTCGGCGGCGGCGCGCGGCGCCATCATCACCGCAGCCAGCGAGCCGCCCCACAGCAGCTGAAACATCACCCACACCCGCCGTGCCCGGGGATGGGTGCAGAGCCAGGCCAGCATCGCGATCACCGCCGGACCCCGCTGTTGTTGAGGTTGCGGGTGTCGAACGCGGCGACCAGATCGTCTTGCACCGGATGCAGCAGATCGACCAGCCCGGCGCGGCCGAAATCGTCGATGAAGTAGGCGTAGCCGTGCCCATCGACGGTGCGGGTGTTGAGCACCTCGGGGTACTCGTCGGGGTTGATACCCAATTTCCGAAACGATGCCCGGGCGTAGTCACGATCGGTCGGCTTGAACGGGGTGATCACCCTCATCGGCAGGTCCTGCGCTCCGATCGCGTCGAAATCCTCGGCGTGTTGGCTGATTCCGATCAGCCCGTACTTCTCCTTGCGGCCCTGCGTGGCGATGCGCAGCGCGTCTTTGCGGCCGGCGGCCGAGGCGAAATACGACCGCGCCTCTTCGGCGACGAACCAGCCGAACGCATTCGGGCGGCGCCCCGGTCCGGTGTAGGTCAGCCGGGTCAAAGCCGCGATCATGCCGTAGATCCCCAGGCCGGCACGCGCACGGGCGCTCTGCTGGCGGTAGAGATGCAGTTGCTCGGTCTCCCCGGTGTCGGGCAGCTCCAAGCTGGAGGTCAGCCAGATCACGGCATCCTTCTCCGCGATCGGCGGGACCGGCAGTGACTCGTCGAACATCGCCCGCAGATAGTCCATGTCGGCCCAGTACGACAGGGTGTCGGCTAGTTCGGCGTACTCGGCGGACTCCGGGCGGGGAAGGCCGTTGAGCCAGCGCAGGAGTCCGCCCATGCTTTCGGCGACGCGCTGGTCGGGTCGCAGCAGGCGGCGCAGCTGGCGGGCCAGCGCCGAGGTGGCTTCGACACCCATCATCGGCAACAGGTTGTCGAGGGTGTACTCCGCGGCGACCTCGCGGGGGAAGATCCGCAGGCCGTCCAGCGACCACCGCCCGCCGGCCGGGTCGATCGCCGCGACCCGATCCCCGTGATGGGCCAGCGCGGGCTCCCATTCCCGCATGGTGCCCGGGTCGACGATCGACGCCTGATGCCCCCGTTTGATCAGACCGTCGACAATGCGCTTGGCGCACTCGGACTTTCCGCCCCCAGGCGGGCCGATGAGCAGCAGCCCCGGAGCGCCGCGCCGATCGGTGGTGCCCTCCAGGTCGATCAGGACCGGGGTCGGGCGCAGTGTGGCCATGTTGCGGCCCAACAGGATTCCGGTGTCGTGCCCTAGTTCGCTGGACACCAGCGGGGCGAACCGTGCCCACTGCCGGGTCGTGGTCGGCTGGCAAAACTCCCGCCGCGGGGCTCGAGACTCACTGCCGGGATGGCCGAGCTGCCACAGGGCCGTCTGAGCGCCGCGCGGTGATGCCAGCGCGATCTCCAACTCTTCACCGAAATGGGTCTGCAGCGACGCCACCGCGTGCAGCGTGTCCCCTGCGCTGGCCGATCCCACCGCGATGACGGTGGTCGATTCGGTCTCCGATTCCAAAGAGCTGGAATGCAATTCGGCGTTGTAGTCCTCTGCCGAGGCGAAGCGCTGGGCCAGATCAGCGTCACTGGCCCGCCGGCCAGCACGCTGATAGGACTGGTCGTTGAGGTTGCGCTGTGCCCGGTCGACGCGTTGCAGCGCCTGCTCCCGCGGCCGAACGCTGACATGCTGAAACCAGTCGATGTCGGCGTTGGTCGGCACGTCGTAGGCCGACAACAGAAACTCTGCACGCGGAAACGCCAGCCCGCCGCGGGGCATCTCGGCCACCGCCAGCATGGCTTGGTAGCTGTCGGCGGTCCTGTCGGTCGCGATGCGCAGCAAGCCCTTCATCGACGGCAGCCGCCGGCGCAGCGGTGAGGACAGCCGCCGGCGGGCCTGCTGGTCCCCCTCGTCGAAATGTGCCGGCATATCACCGAAGTCCTCGGCGCAAAGGCGCGGCGGGCCCTCGACATCATGGGGCCAGGGAAACTGGCTGGCACCGCGAGTCCAGTGCCGGTGATAGAGCCACCGAACCTCAGCGGGGGTGGCCGGGCGTGCCTTGAACTCGGCCGGGAACGTGGCCAGCACGTCATCGGCGACCTCACGCAGGGCGTCCAGGGTTTCCGGGGCGTCATGGTCGCGGCCGACGACCACGTTGGCGGCCCTGGCCGCCGCCCCGATGCTGGCCCGCCCACCCCGGCCGGAGTCAATGGGCACCCGCACCCCGAAAATCGGCTCATAGAACGGCTCAATGGTCAGGTAGTTCTCCCAGTCGCGGACTTCGCGCACCCAGCGCCGCTGGTGCTCACGTCCGTGCAGCATTCGTTTCATCAGCCGCATCGGGTCGACCGGAGCCGAGACACCCCAGAACGTCATCCCCGAGGGAAGTTGGCGCACCAGCGGCCGATGTCCCTTGGCCACAGCCCGTTTGGTGTCGTAGGGCAGCATGCCGCCGGGTTGTCCGGCCACGATGTACTCGGCGTACACCCCGCCGCGGGTGAACACGATGTTGCCCTCGACGGCCTTGGGTGGTGACAGCCAGGCGTCGCGCTGGCCGTGAGCGGCCGCGCGGTGCTGGGTGCCGGTGAGGCACTGTGCCAGCCACAGCAGCCGCACCAGGGGGCTGGGTCGCCCGATCGGAATCTGTCGGGCCAGATAGGTCATCAGCGCCGTGAGCGCGCCACCGAACACCAAAATGGTGCCCGCACCGGAACTTCCCGACTGAAACTGGTGCCACGCCGCCCACAGGGTCGCCCCGGCGCCGAGCAGGAACGCGCTGAAATCCCACACCCGCCACGGCGACAGCCACAGCCGCGTGTTCTCGTCGATATGGGAGATGAAGATCGGGAAGTCGCGCACATCGGCGTACACGCGTGCGGTGTTGTCGGTGGCCGGCTCAGTCATCGCAGGCTGTTCCTTTCGCGTAACTGGTCGTTGAGGCTGCGGTGCGCGTGATCCGCATCGCGCAGGGCCTGCTCGCGGGGACGCACAGCCTCGCTGGTCGCCTGGCGGGTCACTGGCCGTAGCTGCCGCAGGTCACGCACTGCCCGTGGCGGTCGACGGTCTCCTTGAAGGACGTCGCGAGCCCCGCAGCACCCAACACCACCGCAGCCAGAGCGATCCCGCCGATCAGTTTGCCCGCCGCATGGCCGAATCCGCGCGACATCCCGGCGATCCCCGCGCCGATACCGGCAACCATCACCACGATCGACATCGGAACTTTCAACGACTCCCACAGGCTGGGAATGGCGGTGATCAGATCACCGGCGGCCAAGGTTGTCTCAATCATGCTCGTGCTCACTTTCTTGTGTTGGTTGTGCTGACGTGCTTATGCGCCGGCGCCGGTAACCACCGGAGCGAGCTCGTCTTGGTCGGACAGCGCCGGGACCGGATCAATCGCGGCCACCGACCAGCGGTGATCCTGGCCGCGCAGGCGCAGCGGGTACACCAGCTGGACCGGTGCGTACTGCGACGTCACCGCCGTGACCTGCACCAGCATCCGGGCGGTGTCCCCGTCGTCGGGAACCCCTGCGGGCTCCGCGGTTGCGGTGATCGTTCCCACCGACACCGATTGATAGACCCCGCCGAGGGCCACGATCCGCGAATCGGCGGTGACGTAGCGATCGACCCCCCCGGCCGCGGTGAGGTAGGCGGTGATGAAGCCGGCCGCGGTGGCGTAGGCAGGGTCGGCGGCGCCCAGCGTGGTCGGGTAGGCCAACGCCAGGTTGGCCCCCGACCCCGGCCCCATGACGCGAAACGGCAGGCTGACCGCGCGCGGCCCGTAACGCGACCAGAGCACCGGAACCCGGTAGACCGCCCGCGTGGGAGAGGCCGACTCGTAGGGCCGTTCGGTCACGCCGACGGTCACCGCGTACACGTCCCCGTCGCCGTCGCGCCCGGCACTGCCCTGGTAGGTGACCGCGACGACGGTCGGTGCGCCGATCACGACCGCCGGCGTGGAGGGCAGGTGCAGCTCAGAGGGCTGCACCGAGACAAACGGGGCCAGACTGGCGGCGCTGGTGCTGGTCGCCGTCAGCCACACCGCCACGAAGTCCTGCGCGAAACTACTGACGATCGCGGACTGATTGACGACATCGCGCGCCGGTTCGGCCACGTCGATCGGCGAGCTAAACAGCATCTGCCACAACGCATTCAGGCCGCCCAGTACGGCGAGAACACTGACCGCGACGCGGCCGGCCTTCGCCCCGACCGTGGACGAGGTGGACAACCGGCCCGCCCAGGTGCGATTGATCTTCACCGTGGCACCGCAGTCTGAGCGCCGACGGCATGGCGAATGGCCATACCGAGACTGGCCCGCTGGCGAGCGTCATAGTCGTCGATGCGGGCGACCCACGGATACAGCCACTGGCAGTGCTCGGACACCGTCGCGGCCAACCCGGCGCCCCAGGTGGTGTCGTCGAAGCCCGCGGCCATCCCCGCCACCCAGGACAGCCCTCGGCCATTGCCGCACCCGGACGCCGCGTACAACATCGCCGCCAGCGGGAACACCGCCTCACTGGGCCACAAGGCGCCGTCGTCGCCGGCATCGTCACCAAGGAGGTGTTCCGCCAGGATCACCGCCCGGTCCATCGAGAATTCGGTCGACTCCAACTCACCGGCCGCCGCCCGATACCGGGCGGTGACCGCGCGGTCCGCTCGGCGATGGACCGACCCTCGCCGCAGCGCGTCGGCCGCGGCGAGGATCACCAGATACAGCAAGGCAACCAGCGTCGCGCACCGCCACGCCGGCCACCACAGGTCGTCCTCAAGATTCCACATCGCCGGTTCTCCCTTAAATCGCTTCGTGGCCAATGACTTTGAAGCCGCCGATGGCGAACGTCGCATCGACGGGATCGCTGTTGGTGGTCGCCGAGGGGCCGAATATGTCGGCGGCAGGCGGTGCCACCAGCGGCGGCGCCGGGGCATCCGTGCCGAACACGCTGGTCAAACCACCACCACCGGCGGCGGGTGCGGTTGTTGCGGGTTCTGCCGGTGGGCGGGAGGTTTGGCGGATCAGCATCGTGATCTTGGAGGCCAGGACGCGTTTGACCGGTTGCACCGCTTCGCCGTGAACGTTGTGGGTGTCCTGTGTGATCAGCGTGCGATCAACGTCATTGAACAGGTACTGCACCAACGTCACGACCCGATGCTGCCCCCACTGCGACACCCCACTGGCGTCCAGGCCCACCCAGCCCGGGGTCAGCGAAATCGCTGTGATGACATAGGTTTTCCCCAAATCAATCTCGATCACCTGCCCCTCGGCACCGTTGCGCACGCAGACAAACGCATTGCGGGGATCAGCCCCGGCCATCGTCTGCGCCGCAGTGGAACCAGCAGGGCACGATTCGACAGCATCGGCGGTATAGGGCAACGACCGATCCGTGCCCGCCGCGACCGCCGGCGGGGCGCTGGCAGTGGGCTGGGCCACCACGACCGCCTGCGGATCGCCCAGCGACGACGACGGCGCCACCGAGGCACGCGTCTCACCCCCGGAATAGAACAACACCGCCCCGCCCAACACCGCCACGGCACTCGCCGCAGCCAAGGCCCCCATGCCCCAGGCCACCGTGCGGTTGAAGCGGGGACCGGCACCCGGCGTCGCCCGGGTGATCGCCTCAGTCACCCCGTCGTGACCCCGCAGGTCGTCGAGGGGGGCGCCGCCGGCGAGGTCGTAGCCTCCCCGCGGGTCGTCGGACCCGGAGTCGCCCGAGTCATCGCTGACCGGATCGCCGCCGCTGGGCCGCGGGGGGCAGCAGCGGGGATCGCCGCAATCGTCATCAGGGTGAGCGGGCTCGTCGTCCCAGCTGTCGTCGTGGTCGCTGGTGTCATCGACGGTCGGGGTGACATGGGCGTTGATCCGCGCACTGAACTGGGCGTCGGCATCGTCATCGCCGTCGAGGTCGACGGCAACCAGATCGCGGTTCACCGCGGGCTCCTATGGATGAAGGCCCGGCGGCGCGCTACCGAGCTGGGCTGGCGGCGCTGCGGCGACACCGCCGCACCGTCATGCGGCAGGCTGACGACGTCGCCTACACCGCCGGACTCGCCATGCGCATCCTGGGACGGGACGGAGGTCCAGACGCCGCCAGACGGTTGCCGCACCGGCGATGAATTGTCGCTGTCAAGCAATCCGTAAACATGCTGCACTATCCCGTGCACATGTTCAGATCGGTATCCGCTGTTCACCGGATACGCACTACTCACGTTCCCGATGCCGCTGTACAGGCAGGGGTACACGGGCTTCTCCCCCGCCGGCCGGCCCGCTTTCAGCACCAGAAACACCAACGAAAAAATACCGATAAACAGCACTAACAGGATTGCCAGGGTCGGTATCACCGTGTCGCGGACCGACGTTAACAACAACCCCGCGGCGATGCTTCCGCCAACTGCTAGGCTCGCCCTCATCGTGCTCACAAAGGCAGCATGACACATAACCAACAAAAGGTAAACACACAGATGTTTGATCTAGTGCCTGATCGGTACGACGACCTACGTCGAGAGTGGATCGCTGAGCACGCCGGCTTCTGGACAATCCAGAAACGGCGCGCCGAGTGCCTCAACCGGCAAATCCGCCGCCGCAACCGGATGCTGGCCGGCGCCAGGCCGAACCCCCACGACGACAACGCGATCCATCCGCTGTGGGTACGCAAAGCCGACACCCCCGAGGGGTGGCTGGAGTGCGCGATCGCCCTCGGGTGCCTGCTCAGCGCCCCGGTCGGCTGGCCCCTAGGGCTGGCCCTCTACCGCGGCATCGTGCGGCTTATCCCCGATCGCCTCCGGGCCTACCCCGTGCTGGCGTTGCTGGTTATCGCCATCGCCACGGGCACTCTGTGTGTTCTCACCTACACCCCCGGCCGGTCCGCCGGCACCACCATCCTCGCTCCCTACGTGCTGGCCCAGATCCCCGCCGCGTTCGCCGCCGCAGCAGTGCTCGGCATCCTCAACGGCTGGCTGGCCATCGACGGCTCCACCGACTGGTGGCCCCTAGCACCCCGCCCACTGGAACTCGACCTCTATTTGCCCCTGCAACCCGATGACCTGACCGGCCCCGGAATCTTCCAGCGCATCGACGCAGAACCGCGGGCCGACCTCACCCCGCCTGATCAGACCACCGCATCGCGGCAACCGCTACGCAAAATCATCATCGCCTCCCTGATCTGCCTCACCGGTGTTGTATGGATGACCGGTGCCGCCCTTGCTGGGCTCAAGCAAGCTTTGATCCCCTGATTCTCCGCCGCCGACGGTGCGTTGGTGTCGAGCAGCCCGGACCGCCGCGTAATTGATCCCAAGGGTCATGCTGGTCATCAGCATGATTGCGATGGTTGCGTTTAGTGGCGTCACGTGATCCGTGCTGGCGTTATGGATAGTGACATGGCGGGAGAGCTTTGTCGGAGGATCGCCCCCATCGCCGGGAAACCACGGCACTAGAAACGGAACCGCTGGAGTCAGTGCGTAGTGATAATTGAATGCAGCTGCAACGGCCATGTTGTCTGACTTGTCCAGAGCCAAATCCGCTTGCATGGTCTTGTACGATTTGCGATTGAATACCTTCTTGAGATGGGTGTCACATACGCTCACTGCCAAAGCTTGCGCACCCTCGAAGAATCCTGCCTGGTATGCCGCGATGGCTCGAATCGCAAGCGGTGCTTGCTTTTCCAGTATCTGGTCTAGTTCGACCTGAAGGGCCTCAAAGCAGTCGGCAGCGATGTCATCCGCCCAGTCGTCAATCACTTGAATGCGTGCTTCATAGTCCTTGGCGTCCACAATGAGCTGAACGATCTCAGCCCGAGGGATGTGGGCGATTGGGATGCCGTCTCGTTCCAGCACCTCCCCGATGCGGTCTAAGTCGGGGACTGGACGCGGGCGGTGTCATAGCGTCGTAGCAACAGACCCACTGAGCGGGAGGGAGTTGCAGGTTGGCGCGCAGGATGTTGACGTTCGAGGATCGAGCGGACATCGCGGTCGGGATCGAGTCGGGCTTGTCTGACACCGAGATCGCC
>CAIRCP010000013.1 GCA_903877095.1 uncultured Actinomycetes bacterium
GATCGGGGCGGAGGCGGAATTTGTTGGGATCGTGGACCTCGTCAAGAACCGGGCGATCATCTGGAAAGATGAAAGCTTGGGCGCCGAGTTTTACGAAGCTGACATTCCTGCGGATATGGCCGACATGGAAGAGAAGGCTGCCGAGTACCGCACCAAGATGCTCGAGGCCGTCGCCGAGACGGACGAGGCGCTGCTGGAGAAGTACTTCGGCGGTGAGGAACTCACCGTCGACGAGGTCAAGGGCGCGTTGCGCAAGCTGACCATCAACTCCGAGGCGTACCCGGTGCTGTGTGGCAGTGCGTTCAAGAACAAGGGCGTGCAGCCGATGCTGGACGCCGTCATCGATTACCTGCCCTCGCCGCTGGACGTGCCCGCGGCCGTCGGCCATGCGCCCGGCAAGGAGGACGTCGAGGTCATCCGCAAGCCGTCGGTTGACGAGCCGTTCTCCGGTCTGGCCTTCAAGGTGGCCACCCACCCGTTCTTCGGCAAGTTGACCTACGTCCGGGTGTACTCCGGCAAGGTGGACTCCGGCGCCCAGGTGATCAACTCCACCAAGGGGAAGAAGGAGCGGCTGGGCAAGCTGTTCCAGATGCACTCCAACAAAGAAAACCCAGTGGACACGGCGTCAGCTGGCCACATCTACGCGGTCATCGGCCTCAAGGACACCACCACCGGTGACACCCTGTGCGACCCGAGCAATCAGGTCGTCCTCGAGTCGATGACCTTCCCGGACCCGGTGATCCAGGTCGCGATCGAGCCGAAGACGAAGAGCGACCAGGAGAAGCTGTCCCTGGCCATCCAGAAACTGGCTGAGGAAGACCCGACCTTCAAGGTCAACCAGGACCATGAGACCGGCCAGACCATCATCGGTGGTATGGGCGAGTTGCACCTGGACATCCTGGTGGACCGGATGCGCCGCGAGTTCAAGGTCGAAGCCAACGTGGGCAAGCCGCAGGTCGCCTACAAGGAGACCATCAAGCGCGCTGTCGAAAAGGTCGAGTTCACCCACAAGAAGCAGACGGGTGGCTCCGGCCAGTTCGCGAAGGTCCTCATCGCCATCGAGCCGTTCACCGGCGAGGATGGCGCGACCTACGAGTTCGAGAACAAGGTCACCGGCGGACGCATCCCCAAGGAATACATCCCGTCGGTGGACGCCGGCGCGCAGGACGCCATGCAGTACGGCGTACTGGCCGGCTATCCGCTGGTGAACGTGAAGGTCAGCCTGCTCGACGGCGCCTACCACGACGTCGACTCGTCGGAAATGGCCTTCAAGATCGCCGGTTCGCAGGCACTGAAGAAGGCTGCGGCGCAAGCGCAGCCCGTCATCCTGGAACCGATCATGGCCGTCGAGGTCACCACGCCCGAGGACTACATGGGCGACGTGATCGGCGACCTGAACTCCCGCCGTGGTCAGATTCAGGCCATGGAGGAGCGCAGCGGTGCGCGCGTCGTCAGGGCGCTGGTGCCGCTGTCGGAGATGTTCGGCTACGTCGGCGACCTCCGGTCGAAGACCCAGGGCCGGGCCAACTACTCCATGGTTTTCGACTCGTACGCAGAAGTTCCGGCGAACGTGTCGAAGGAGATCATCGCGAAGGCGACGGGTCAGTGAGCATCGAGCGCGGAGCGCGAGGAGCGGAGCTGACCCTGAGTCGAGCAGACAGCATCGCGAAGGCGACGGGTCAGTGAGCATCGAGCGCGGAGCGCGAGGAGCGGAGCTGACCCTGAGTCGAGCAGACAGCATCGCGAAGGCGACGGGCCAGTGAACGAAGTGAACGGCCGATCAGATTCGGTTCAGTAAGTCCGAATTTCTTTGCAAGACAAAACAACTGAATAACAACAACCTGCTTTAGATAAGCACCAACAAGTCCAGGAGGACACAGAAGTGGCGAAGGCGAAGTTCGAGCGGACGAAGCCGCACGTCAACATCGGGACCATCGGTCACGTTGACCACGGCAAGACCACGTTGACCGCGGCTATCACCAAGGTTCTGCACGACAAGTACCCGACGTTGAACGAGTCGCGCGCATTCGATCAGATCGACAATGCGCCCGAGGAGCGTCAGCGCGGTATCACCATCAACATCTCCCACGTGGAGTACCAGACCGAGAAGCGTCACTACGCACACGTCGACGCCCCCGGTCACGCTGACTACATCAAGAACATGATCACCGGCGCCGCCCAGATGGACGGCGCGATCCTGGTGGTCGCCGCCATTGACGGCCCGATGCCGCAGACTCGCGAGCACGTTCTGCTCGCCCGCCAGGTCGGCGTGCCCTACATCCTGGTCGCGCTGAACAAGGCCGACATGGTCGACGACGAAGAGCTGCTCGAGCTCGTCGAGATGGAGGTCCGCGAACTGCTGGCCGCCCAGGACTTCGACGAGGAAGCACCGGTCGTGCGGGTCTCGGCGTTGAAGGCCCTCGAGGGTGACCCGAAGTGGGTCAAGAGCGTCGAGGAGCTCATGGACGCCGTCGACGCCTCGGTCCCGGACCCGGTCCGCGACACCGACAAGCCGTTCCTGATGCCCGTTGAGGACGTCTTCACGATCACCGGCCGCGGCACCGTGGTGACCGGTCGTATCGAGCGTGGCGTGATCAACGTCAACGAAGAGGTCGAGATCGTCGGCATCCGTCCCGGCACCACCAAGACCACGGTCACCGGTGTCGAGATGTTCCGCAAGCTGCTCGATCAGGGCCAGGCCGGTGACAACGTCGGTCTGCTCGTTCGTGGCGTCAAGCGCGAGGACGTCGAGCGCGGCCAGGTCATCGTGAAGCCCGGCACCACCACCCCGCACACCGAGTTCGAGGGCAGCGTCTACATCCTGTCCAAGGACGAGGGCGGTCGGCACACGCCGTTCTTCAACAACTACCGTCCGCAGTTCTACTTCCGGACCACGGACGTGACCGGCGTGGTGGACCTGCCCGAGGGCACCGAGATGGTGATGCCCGGTGACAACACCGACATCTCCGTCAAGCTGATCCAGCCCGTCGCCATGGACGAGGGCCTGCGGTTTGCCATCCGCGAGGGTGGCCGTACCGTCGGCGCCGGCCGGGTGACCAAGATCATCAAGTAGGTTTCCGATCTGCTGCGAAGCGGCGCCCGTTTCGACGGGCGCCGCTTTCGTGTCTCTGAAGTGCTAAAATAGGGTTTCTTGTGGGTTGGCGCCCGCGTGTACGAGGAGAAGAATCCGATGGCCCTGATCGGCCGGAAGGCCGCCGTGGGGACTGCGTCCCGGCGGCGATCGCTCACCGTGATGGCCGCGGCGGTCGCGATAGTGCTGGCGCTCGTCGGTGGCGTGCTGGTGCTGACGTACTCCAGTCACCACCGTCAGGCGGATGCGACTCTCGATCCGATCGGTCCGTCGTCGGACTCCACCTCGGGATCTTCGACGGAACCCGATTTTTCAGCGGGTGCGTTGGGGTCAGGGTTGTCCGGGATGCCCGACGGGGCATCTGGTGACGCCGGGGTGTCGTCCACCGACTCGGCGCTCAGCGCGGCTCCACTGGCCGGCGGCGCCGGCCTGCCGGTCGGGCAACTGCCGCCGCTGCAACTGCCGCCCCCGCCCCAGTTACCGCCGCCCGGCGACTGGTCGTCTCTGGTGCAGCCCTTCATCGATAGTCAGACCAACGCCACCGCGGCGAATATCGGGGGCGCGGTCACCGGTGCGTCGGCGGGTGTCGGGGCGGCGGCGGTGAACTCCGCCGCGGTGCTGCTCGGAGACTTGATTCTGTACAACGCCTACACCAACAACGGGTCGGCGTCGCTCAGCGCACTGGTGTCGCCCGCAGCGCTGGAAGCCGCCAGTGCCGGCTTGGCGCAGTTGCCGCCACCTCCCGCTGGTCTGACCCAGTTGCCGCCACCTCCGGACTTCTCCGGGCTGTCCGCGGCTTTCGCCGCGGCGGCCGCTCAACCGTCGGCCCTGGGGCTGACACCGGCCCAGTTGCCGCCGCCCCAACTTCCCTCACCGCCGACGCCCGAGCAGTTGGCTGCGCTGACGGCGCTGCCCTTCCTGATTCCCGCCCTGCCGCCGATCCCGTCGATCGGTTTGCCGCCGCCACCGATCGGGTTGCCGCCACCACCGCCGCTGATCGGGTTGCCGCCGCCGCCGCCACCGATTCCGCTGCCCAGCATCACCAGACTGCTCGGGTTCCCGTTCTAGCGGGAAGACCCAGCGATGTTCACGCGGTACCTCAAAGCCCAACTCATGGTCCTGCTGTGCGGGGGACTGGTGGGGCCGATCTTCCTGGTCGTCTATTTCGGCCTCGGCGCGATGGCGAGGCCCTATCTCAACTGGATGTTCTGGGTGGGTCTGTTCATCACGGCGGTCGATGTTCTGGCGGCGCTGGCGCTGACCAACTACGGCGCGAAATCGGCTGCCCGGCATGACGAATTGACCCGTGCGGGCGTCCTCGTTCTGGCCCGTACCACCGGTATCTCCGACACCGCATGGTTCGTCAACGATCAGCAGATGATCAAGGTGGGTTTGCACGTCGAGGTGCCGGGCCAGCCCGGGTTCGACGTGCAGGAGACCATGGCCGCCAGCCCGGTGCGGATGCAGATTCTCAATGCCCACATGCTGGTGGCGCTCGTCGAGTCCGGCACCCGAAACTATGAGATCGACTGGGAAGCAAGCGCGTTGGTCGCCGGCGTGGTGCCGGCGCAGTTCACCTCCGACGAGGACGGCCAAACCTATGACCTGACCGGTCAGGCCGGGAAGCTGATGGAGATTCTTCAGGTCCTGCAGGCCAACGGAATTCCGTTGCACGGCGACGTCGACCTGCATTCCCATCCTGTCGTCCGCGAGCAGGTGATGGCGATCGTGCGCCGCGCCGCCGCGCTGCCCCCAGCTGCGATGCCTGCGCGGCCGACCGCTGTCGCCTCCGTCGGCCCGACGGTCTCTCAACGACTGGAGCAACTGGAGACGCTGCGCGCGACCGGCGCGATCACCGATTCCGAATACAACGCCAAGCGCCAGGAGATCCTCGCCGATCTCTGACTGAAACACGTTTCAGTTTTCTTGCTAGCCTTTCCGCGGGCCGGCTGAAAGGACTTGGGTGATGGGTGATCTGGCGGGACGAGTCGCATTCGTGACGGGCGCTGCGCGCGGTCAGGGCCGTGCCTACGCGGTTCGGATGGCCCGCGAGGGCGCCGATGTGATCATCAGCGATATCTGCGCGCCGGTGTCCGACACCGTTCCCTATGTCGGTGCGACGCCCGAGGATCTCGCCGAGACCGCCAGGTTGGTGGAAGCGGAGGGTCGCGCAGTGCTGTCCCGGATCGTCGACATCCGCGACGACGCCGCACTTCGCCAACTCGTCGCTGACGGTATGGAGCGGTTCGGGCGACTCGACATTCTCATCGCCAACGCCGGGGTGCTCAGCTGGGGCAGACTCTGGGAGCTCTCCGACGAGCAGTGGAACACCGTCATCGACGTTAACCTCACCGGCACCTGGCGCACTCTTCGAGCCGTGATCCCGGCGATGATCGAGGCGGGCCACGGCGGCTCGATCGTCATCATCAGCTCGTCGGCGGGACTCAAGGCGACCCCCGGCAACGGGCATTACGCGGCGTCCAAGCACGGGCTGACGTCGATGACCAACACCCTGGCGCTCGAACTCGGCGAGTACGGGATCCGGGTCAACTCGGTGCACCCGTATTCCATTGCGACGCCGATGATTCAGAACAACGCGATGCTCGCGGTGCTCGGCAAGCATCAGAGCTACCTGCACAGCTTTGCCCCGATGCCGTATCAACCGCCGGCCAAGGACTCCAAAGAGTCCAAGCGCAGCGACTTCATGACCCCGGAGGAGGCTGCCGAGGTGGTGGTGTGGCTCGCCGGGGACAGGTCCGGTCTGCTGTCCGGCTCGCAGATCGCCATCGACCGCGGCGTGATGAAGTACTGAATCACGCGGTTGGGTTGCGCGGGATGAGTCTTGAGGCCCGTCGTCAGCCGCTTTAAGATGTGGTACCCCGGTGCCATCCACGGCGTTAGTGCGGTGGAGTCGAGAGATACGAAACATTTGAATCATCAGGAGCTAGGGCGATGCCTGACAACCATTCAATGATCGACTTTTTCCGACCCGGCCTCGACACGCTCACCGTCTTCGAGGACATCGATAGCTCGCGGCTCCGCCCAGCAACACTCCGGTTCGCCGCTGATCTGGCGGGGACCTCCGACAGATCGACGTTCAGTCCCTGGCTCAAGACGCCCGTCGGGTTGACACCGGGGGAACCCGTCAAGGTGAAGTGGGAATTCGAGGCGGGCGTAAGCCCCATCGGAGATCGGGTTGAGGCCCGAATCGACTATGAGGGCACGGTCATCTACACCAGCGCTCCTGTCATCCTCAAGGACGGAAAGTCCGGCCTTCAACGCGCGACCTTGTTCATCGACGGCGCAATGGCCGACCAGTTCTATCGTCTCGGCTTTCGGACGTTGACGCTGTCCCTCACCGGAAACGGCGATGCACCGGGGCCCATCAAGCGCAGAACCTACTGGAATGTCGTGTCTCCGATCGGGGTCCAATCGTTCTGGTCCTGGGATGGCCCGTCGGAGCGGCATGAGAGTTGGAAGTCTGATTTCAATCTTCCCGGCCGTTTCATCAATGCGACACCGTTCACCGCCATGCAGACCGTTCACATACGGCTCGAGGAGGACGACGCAAATTGGCACGACGCTGTCGAGGCGACAAATAGCGTTTCCGATCAGTGGGACGCGCCGGGAGTCGTCAACCCGGGAGTCGAAGTGCCGCATAACTTCCATGTGAAAGGAAAAGACTTCTACTGGTTCGACCGGTCGGGCTGCAGCACAACGGCGGGGCCCCACCTGCGCTACTACCACTATCGGGTGTTCATCAAACTCTCGGACATCTACGGCAACGACTACGGCGAGTTCGCCGACGTCAACCCCTTCACCGATCTCTCCGATGGTGTGACAGTTCAGGTTGAAGTAAGCAAAGCGAAAGAACTCTGTGCAGGCCTGGCTTTCCATTTCCTCGGCCTCGCAGTGGGCGGTGTCATAGCGTCGTAGCAACAGACCCACTGAGCGGGAGGGAGTTGCAGGTTGGCGCGCAGGATGTTGACGTTCGAGGATCGAGCGGACATCGCGGTCGGGATCGAGTCGGGCTTGTCTGACACCGAGATCGCC
>CAIRCP010000014.1 GCA_903877095.1 uncultured Actinomycetes bacterium
CGAGCGCTCATCACGTCTGGTTGATTCTTCGCGCGAGCGCTCATCACCGGTACTCACTCAGTCTCGGCCACAGACCCAACGCCACCGCGACCGCTGCGCTCACCGACAGCAATGCGCCGCCCACCGTCGTGCCCGACAGCACCCGGCGGGCCGAGAGGATGTCGGATCGCAACTGCGTTCGGCTCTCCCGAATCCCTTGGTTGAGTGCGTCATTGAGCTTGTCGAAGGCAGCGGTCGAGTCTTCTTCGCCGGTTCCCAGCGCCACCTGGGTCGCGGCATGATAGTTGCCCACCGCGATGTAGTCGGTGATGCGCTCGTCGGCTTGGCGCCACTTGTCGAGCAGCTGATCCGCGTCGGCCAGGCCGCTCTGGTCGATGTCGGGGTTGCGTGACCGGTAGTCGGCAAGCTGTTGGCGCATCTGATCGACGCGCTCGTAGTAGGACCGCTTACGGACGTCCTCGTCGCCGCGCCGGATCAGCGACAGCGTCTCGTCGGCACGGGCCTGCTGAGCGGTGATGGCCAGGCCGGTCACCGTGCGCAGCGAGTCGGCGGCGGTGTTCTTGGCGGCACGGCTTCCGGCGGTCGAGATGGCCAGTGCCGTGCCCACCCAGACGATCATGACGGCGATGGCAAGTCCGCCGAAGACCAGCCCGATGTTGACCCGGCGCTTGGTGCGCCGCGCGAGCCAGCGATGCGCGAAGATGCCGAACCCCAGGGTCGCGGCCACCACGATGATCACCGGCGCCGGAATCGTGGCCGACGCCGTCGTCTCGGCGTCCACCCGCGCGGACGTCGCCTCGTAGAGGCGCTGGGCGTCCGGCAGGATCTTGTCCTGCATCAGCGCTGAGGCCTCCGACAGGTACGACGAGCCGACCGGATTGCCCATCCGGTTGTTCGTGCGCGCGGTCTCGATCAGGCCGGTGTAGACGGCCAGCTCGGCGTTGATCCGGCCGAGCAACTCGACCAGCGGCGGATCGGTCAGGTCGCTGGAGGCCTGCGTCACCGCGACCGCGGCGTCGGTGATGGCCTGTTCGTAGCGTTCGCGGACCGGCCGTGGCTCGGCGCCGGCGATGAAGGCGGTCGCCGCCGCGGCGTCGGCCACCGAGAGCGTTGTGTACAACTGGCCTGCTGCGAAGGCCAGCGGCTCGGTGTGGTGCAGCACCCTGGTGAGCTGGTTCTGGCGCTCGTTGATCGTCGTCGAGATGGCGAACGCACTCAGCACGCCCAACGCGGCCAGGATCACTCCGATGGTGAGAATCCGGCCCGGGGTGGTGCTGACGAACCGCCACCGTGGGTGAACGGGCTCAGTCGCCGCCCGTTGGGCCAACGGCTCAGTCGACGGATGCGCCAGCTCGACGGTCACCTCGCACGGACCTCGATCCCTCGGCCTGAATTCTCTATGAGTAAAGCTTAAGAGAGATGGGAACCGATGGTGCGCCTATCCTGAAAACCGTGCGAGGTGACGGCGACGGGTGGGTGGTGTCGGTGCACGGCACCCACCACTGGGGCCGGCACGGTGCAGCCGGCCTGCTGCTGCGCGCACCCTGGCAGGACGGCACCCCTGCCGTACTCCTCCAGCACCGGGCGGCGTGGAGTCATCAGGGCGACACCTGGGGGCTGCCCGGTGGCGCACTGGACAGTCACGAAGCGGCCGAGCACGCCGCGGTGCGCGAAGCCGGTGAAGAGGCCGGCCTGACCGCCGAGCACATCACCGTCCGGACCGCCGTGATCACGGCCGAGGTCGTGGCCGTCCATGGACAGACGTGGACCTACACCACCGTCGTCGCCGACGCTTCCGAGCTGTTGATCACGGTGCCCAACCGGGAGAGCGCCGAATTGCGCTGGGTGCCTGAGGCGCAGGTGGCCGATCTGCCGTTGCACCCGGCGTTCGCGATGAGTTGGGCGAGGCTGCGCACCATCGGCGAGGTGCCCGCCCACGACTGCGGGCTCGACGTGCCGCACACGGTGGTGTCCGGTGGCGTCTTCGGCTGGTGCGCGCCGCGCTGATCAGCCGGCCAGCGCGGCGCTGAGCCGCCGCGCTGCTGCCCCGGGATCGGCGGCCTCGGTGATGGCCCGGACCACCACGACCCGCCGCGCGCCTGCCTCCAGCACCTCGGGCAGCCGGCGCTCGTCGATACCGCCGATGGCGAACCACGGCTTGTCGCACGCCATCGAGGCCACCGCACGCACCAGGTCGAGCCCCGGCGCGGGCCGCCCCGGTTTGGTCGGCGTCGGCCAGCACGGACCCACACAGAAGTAGTTGACGTCCTCCATCACCGCCCGGGCCGCCTCCCCGGTCTCGTGAGTGGATCGGCCGATGATCGTTGTGGCGCCGAAGATCTCGCGCGCGACGGTCAGTGGAAGGTCGTCCTGGCCGAGGTGCAGTACATCGGCGCCCGCCGCTCGCGCGATATCGGCGCGGTCGTTGACCGCCACCAGTGCGCCGTGCCGGCGTGCGGCCTCGGCGAGGATCTCCAGCGCGGCCAGTTCGCCCCCGGCTTCCAGGGGGCCGAACGTCCGCTCACCGACGGACCCCTTGTCGCGAAGCTGGATGATGTCGACTCCGCCGGCCAGCACCGCATCGGCGAACTCGGCGAGATCACCGCGCTCGCGGCGGCCGTCGGTGCACAGGTATAGCCGCGCCTCCTGCAGGCGAATGAGCGGTTCGTGCACACCGCGACGGTAGCGGCTAGCGTGGGCAGTCGGCACGGGAGTCCCGGGAACGGGGACTGAGAGTGGGCCCGAATGGGAAACCGGCCCAGACCGTTACACCTGATCCGGGTCATACCGGCGGAGGAAGCGAGGCAAGCCAGCATGTCGGATCTGGCGGTCGTCGGCGGCGGGGTGATCGGCTTGTCGGTGGCGCGGCGCGCGGCGCAGGCCGGTCTGACGGTGCGCGTCCACCGAAGCAACTCCGCGGTTGGACCACAGCACGGTGCCTCCTGGGTCGGCGGCGGCATGTGCGCGCCGCACAGCGAAGCGTGGCCCGGCGAGGAACGCCTGCTGCAGATCGGCCTGGAGTCGCTGCGTTTGTGGCACACCGGTTTCACCGACGGCCTGCCGGAAGATGTTGTGACGGCGCGGGAATCCCTGGTCGTCGCCGTCGACCGGGCTGATGCCGCCAATCTTCGGACGGTCGGGGAGTGGCTGGCCCTGCAGGGCCAGCCCGTCACGATGACGACCGCGGTGCGCGACGTCGAACCCCTTCTGGCCCAAGGCATCCGGCATGGCTTCCGGGCGGTGGACGAACTCGCGGTGGACAACCGCAAACTGCTCTCGGCGCTGGAACGGCACTGCGAGGAACTGGGCGTGCAGTGGGCCGGGCCCGTCGTCGCGCTGGACGACGCGCGAAACGGTGCGGGCACCGTGGTGATCGCCAACGGCATCGACGCGCCGCTGCTGTGGCCGGGGCTTCCGGTGCGGCCGGTCAAAGGCGAGATCCTGCGGCTGCGCTGGCGGCCGGGCTGTATGCCGTTGTTGCGGAGGGTGATTCGTGCACGGGTACGTGGCCGGGCGGTATATCTGGTGCCCCGTGCCGACGGAGTGGTGGTCGGAGCCACCCAGTACGAGCACGGCCGGGACACCGCGCCGTCGGTCACCGGTGTGCGCGAACTTCTCGACGACGCCTGCGCGGTGATGCCCAGCCTGGGAGAGTACGAACTGGCCGAGTGTACGGCCGGCTTGCGCCCCATGACGCCGGACAACATCCCGCTGGTCGGCCGGCTCGACGAACGCACGCTGGTGGCAGGAGGCCACGGCCGGTCGGGGTTCCTGCTGGCGCCATGGACCGCCGAGCGGATCGCCGCGGAGCTCCACCTGGCGGCTCTGGAGATGACGGTGGGCGCGTGAGGGTCACGGTCAACGACGCAGAGGTCAGCGTCGACGAGGGGACCAGCGTCGCGGCCCTGGTGGAATCCCTGCGATTCCCCGACAAGGGGATCGCGGTAGCGCTGAACTGGGCGGTGCTGCCCCGCTCGGAGTGGGATCGCGCGGTGCCGGCCGATGCCCGCATCGATATCGTCACGGCGGTGCAGGGTGGCTGACAGCCGGCGGGCAGGAGCGAAGCGACCCGGGGTGGCTGGCAACGTCCAGCGGGCAGGAGCGAAGCGACTCGGGGAAACTGCACTGACGATCGCCGGGCGGCGATTCGGGTCGCGACTGATTCTCGGAACCGGCGGCGCCCCCAACCTCACCGTGCTGGAGCAGGCGCTGGTGGCCTCCGGCACCGAGTTGACGACGGTGGCGATCCGCCGGGTCGACGCCGAGGAGGGTACCGGTGTGCTCGAACTCTTGTCCCGGCTGAACATCACGCCGCTGCCCAATACCGCCGGCAGTCGCAGCGCTGCCGAGGCGGTGCTGACCGCGCAACTGGCCCGTGAGGCGCTGGGGACCGACTGGGTCAAGCTCGAGGTGATCGCCGACGAGCGGACCCTGCTGCCCGATGGGGTCGAGTTGGTCCGGGCGGCTGAACAACTTGTCGACGCCGGTTTCGTGGTCCTGCCCTACACCAACGACGATCCGGCGCTGGCCCGACGTCTGGAGGACACCGGGTGCGCGGCCGTCATGCCGCTCGGGTCGCCGATCGGAACGGGGCTGGGAATCTCCAATCCACACAACATCGAGATGATCGTGGCCGCCGCGGGCGTGCCGGTGATTCTGGATGCCGGCATCGGCACGGCCAGCGACGCCGCGCTGGCGATGGAGTTGGGCTGCGATGCCGTCCTGCTGGCCAGCGCCGTCACCCGGGCCGCCGATCCCCCGGTCATGGCCGCCGCTATGGCGGCAGCGGTGACCGCCGGCTATCTCGCCCGCCACGCCGGACGCATCCCGAAGCGATTCTGGGCGCACGCCTCCAGTCCTGGCCGGAGTTGATCCCGGCCTTCACCGTCTAGCCTGGGCCGGTGAAGCGAACGTTGAGGACAGCCGCTGTGGTGGCCCTGGCCGCCACCGCGGTGGGCTGCAGCAGGCAGGCTGACATGGCGCAGCCGACAGCCGAGGGGAAGGCCGCCAGGCAGTTCGCCGCGGGACTTCAGAAGGCGGTGACCGCCGACGCGATGATGGCCCATCTGGCCAAACTGCAGGAAATTGCCGACGCACACGGCGGGACCCGCACCGTCGGGACGCCCGGATACGACGCAAGTGTCGATTATGTAGCGAACATTCTGCGGGACAAGGGGTTTGACGTCCAGCTCCCGGAATTCCAAACCCGGGTGTTCACATCGAAAGATCCGATCCTGACCGTCGGCGGTGCCACCGTGACGACCCACGTGTTGCAATTCAGCGCCGGTACCCCGGCCAACGGTGTCAGCGGCCCACTGGTTGCCGCGCCGGCCGACGAGACACCGGGATGCGTCCCGGCCGACTATAACGGCCTACCGGTGAAAGGCGCTGTGGTGCTGGTGGACCGCGGCAGCTGTCACTTCTCCGAAAAGGAGTCAATCGCAGCGAAACTCGGTGCGGTGGCGCTGGTGATCGCCGACAATGTCGACGAGGAGAAGATGGGTGGAACGCTGGGTCAGGACGGCAACGTCACGATCCCCGTGGTCAGTGTCTCCAAGGCAGACGGGGCGCGGCTGCGCGCCGCGCCAGGCCCCGCCGTGCTCCGCCTCGACGCCGTCACCCGGACCCTGACGGCCCGAAATGTGGTCGCTCAGACCAAGACCGGCTCACCGCAGAACGTCGTCATGGCCGGTGGTCACCTCGACAGCGTCCCGGAAGGCCCCGGCATCAACGACAACGGCTCCGGGGTCGCGGCGGTGCTGGAGACCGCCGTGCAACTCGGCAGCACGCCGTCGGTCAATAACGCTGTGCGGTTCGGTTTTTGGGGCGCAGAGGAACTCGGCATTGTCGGGTCGAAAAAGTACGTCGCGTCGCTCAGCGTCGATCAACTCAAGGACATCGCGCTCTATCTCAATTTCGACATGCTCGGCTCCCCGAATCCGGGTTACTTCACCTACGACGGCGACCAGTCGACCCAGGCCGGCGCCGACCAGAGTCCGCCGCGAATCCCGGAGGGGTCGCCTGGTATCGAGCGGACGTTTGTCGACTATCTGAAGTCCGCGGGAAAGACGGCAGAGGACACCGGGTTCGATGGGCGTTCGGATTACGACGGTTTCACCATGGCCGGGATACCGGCGGGCGGCTTGTTCTCCGGCGCTGAGGAGGAGATGTCCCCGCAGCAAGCCGCGCGGTGGGGCGGAAAAGCCAACGCGCCGTTCGACCCCAATTACCACAAACCGACCGATACCCTCGACCACGTCGACCGCACCGCCATGGGCATCAACGGGGACGGGGTTGCCTGGGCGGTGGGCATCTATGCCCAAGACCTGGGTGGCCGCAACGGCATTCCGGCCCGGGAGGACCGCACCCGCCACGCGATCACTGATTGATCAGATGAAGAAGGGGGCTGTGCCGTGAAGCAACTCAGCGCGGACGCGGTGGCACAGACGGTTGCAAAGCAATTCACCCTCACTGCGATGGCGCCGGGCCTGGCGCAGTTCCGCAACTACCAGCGGTCCTACCTCCGCGGCGACCTCCTCGGCGGCCTCACGGTCGCCGCGTACCTCGTTCCGCAGGTGATGGCCTACGCCACGCTGGTCGGGGTCCCTGCCATCAATGGCCTGTGGTGCGCGCTACCACCACTGGTGCTCTACCCCATCTTCGGAACGTCCCGGCTGATGTCCGCGGGTCCGGAGTCGACGGTCGCGCTGATGACCGGCACCGCCATCGCCCCGTTGGTCGGTGGGGACATGGCCGTCTATTTGTCGATGTGCGCCATCCTGGCCATCCTGGTCGGGGTCATGTGTTACGTCGCCGGTGTCGTCCGACTCGGATTCCTGGCCGACCTGCTGTCCAAACCCATCCTCGCCGGCTACATGGCCGGCCTGGCCGTGATCATGATCGCCAGCCAGTTGGGCAAATTCACCGGTGCCCCGGTCGAGGGCGACGAGGTCATCGACGAGGTCAGGTCGCTGTGGTCGGTGCGAGACCAGATCCACAACCCGACGCTGATGTTCTCGATAGCGGTGCTCGCCGTGCTGCTGATCTTCGCAAAGATGATCCCGAAGTTGCCCGGCCCGCTGTTCGCAGTTCTGCTGGCAACCGCCGCCGTGGCACTCTTCGGCCTGGAGAAGTACGGCGTCAAGACCATCGGCCACGTTCCCGGCGGCTTGCCCCCGTTCAGCCTGGCGCACATCCAGATGCACTGGAACGACCTCAACAACCTCGCGGCCGTCGCCGTAGGCATCACCATCGTGGGATTCGCCGACACCATCGCAACGGCCCGGTCCTTCGCGATGAAGGACGGCAGCAAGATCGACGGCAACGCCGAACTGCGCGCGATGGGCATCTACAACATCGGTTCGGCCATGACCCAGGGCTTCCCGGTCAGTTCCAGCGCAAGCCGCACCGCGCTGGGCTTCCTGATCGGGGCGCGAACCCAGATGTACTCGCTGGTGGCTTTCGTCGGGCTGGTCATCATCCTGCTCACCGCGACCGGGTTGCTGGCCAGGTTCCCGAAGGCGGCCCTGGGCGCGTTGGTGGTCTACGCCGGTCTTCGGTTGATCGACATCCCAGAGTTCAAGCGGCTCTTCAAATTCCGACGGGACAACGGACTGAGCAGCGAGTTCGTCCTGGCCATCCTCACCTTCCTCGCGGTGCTGCTGCTCGGCGTGCTGTACGGGGTGATCGCGGCGGTCGGCATCTCGATCCTCAACCTGCTGCGCCGGGTGGCCCGCCCGCACGATGCCGTTCAGGGCTTCGTGCCCGGCATGGCCGGGATGCACGACATCGACGACCATCCGGAAGCGCAGTTGGAGCCGGGACTGCTGGTCTACCGCTACGACGCGCCGCTCTTCTTCGCCAACGCCGAGAACTTTGCCGCCCGTGCGCTGAAGGCGGTCGATGGGAACCCCGATCCGGTGGAGTGGTTCATCCTCAACGCCGAAGCCAATTCCGAGATGGACCTCACCGCGATCGATGCGCTCGACAGTCTGCGCCGGGAACTTGCGGTGCGTGGCATCTACTTCGGGATGGCGCGGGTGAAGAGCGAGACACTCAAGGCGCTGCAGGTCGGCGGTGAACTCGACGAGATCGGCCTGGAGAACATTTACCCGACCCTGCCGACCGCCGTCGAGGCCTACCGAAATCGGGGAACGGCGTACACGGCGGTGCCGAGCACCGCCACGGCGGCACCGGCCAGCACCGAACTCGACGGCAGATAGATCGCCAGCAGCAGGCACCCGATCAGTCCCAACGCCAGGGTGGCCGCCGATGAAACTCCAGCGCGCCAGTATCCCCGGAACTGCCGGGCGACAGGTTGCAGACATCAACCGAAGGCGCACGCCCCCTTACGACTCGGGGCCCTCCAGCGCCATCGAATCGGTGAGGGTCCAATTGCTGGCACTGCGCAGCAACTGGTGCAGGCTGTCGGGCTCGGCGGAGAGGCGGCGGTTCACCGTACGAATCGTCTTTGGGGAGAACAACGCCGCGCCGCGGCCGACCTGTCCTTCTCGGGTACGCCGGACATTCGGGTCGAAATCCCAATTGGGAAGGATGGCGTGTTTAGCGCGCTCAGCTTCGGCCATCCGCGAAAACGTGCAGTATTCGACGGCTGCCCGAGCGGACGCTCGTGACATCGCGACCCCAAGGACGTCAAAGATCCTGAGCAGCGTACGTGTTGTGTCAGACTTCAACTCTTCATAACCTACGGCGAATGCACGCCCGCAAGCCACCTCCGCCGCCCATCCGCGGTAGGCGGTCAAATAGAAATCTAAGCCTTGGCCCGGGGCGAGTGCGAACTCGTCCGGGGCCCAATTCTTCCGCGTCCGTCCCGGCTTGGGTGGTTTGAACAAGCCGGCTTGGACGTGATGGTAGTTCGACGCCATCTGATCGAAAGGTCTCCGTGCAAGAACCAATACCGGGGCGTCGGTCGCGTAGAAATCCTCGAACCTACAATGGGTCATGACCAGCCGAGGCGGGTTGTCGCGATCGAGGAATCCCGGAACCAGGTCGTACTGCTTCCAGGTTTGCGTGGGGTGGTCGTTGGGGATTATCTGGAAGACCGACAGCCAGTCGACTTCGCCCGAGTCGCCCGATTCGCGGGCAATCGCCGAGGCCATAAGCCAACGCAACCAAGTGCGCCCGCTGCGACGCACAGAGAAGATCCATCCCTGCACGGCTGCGGCGGCCGTCGGATCGGGCGTCGGCGTCAAGCCGTTGTCCATGACCCTGCTTCGTCTTGGTGATCCGCCGCCAAGGATCGCCGGACCGAAACGGCCGCGCGGATCCGTTCCGCGATCAAGCCCGCCGTAACTTCCGGAGCAGCCGCGTTATCAACCACCGGGGTGGAATACGGCAGCGACTCCTCCAACAGGATCGACTCCACCATGCTCGCCATTTCGTAGCTGTTCGCCGTCTTGTGGCGTGCGCGGGTGATCGTCGGATGCTCGAATCGCTCCCGGTGCACCTGCGGGTCGGAGCACGTGATAATAAACAAATGAACGCTATCGAGCGGCAGAAACTCCGGCAGTAGCTGAATTCCGTCGATGATGTAGTTCTCGCCACAGTGACGGGCCGATTCGACGATGCCACTGATGACGCGGCCGATCTGCTCGGACTCGCTCCGCAGCTTGACGCGCATCTTGTCCCGGTCGGGAAATAGGTTGGTTTTCTTGAACAGTTCGTTCTGTGGCATCAGCGCGCGGATCGTATTGGTAATACCGCCTAAGCCGGTGCGTTGCATTATCGCCATTTCGACGCCAAGATGGTGGGCGGTGTCATAGCGTCGTAGCAACAGACCCACTGAGCGGGAGGGAGTTGCAGGTTGGCGCGCAGGATGTTGACGTTCGAGGATCGAGCGGACATCGCGGTCGGGATCGAGTCGGGCTTGTCTGACACCGAGATCGCC
>CAIRCP010000015.1 GCA_903877095.1 uncultured Actinomycetes bacterium
ACAGACAGCGGAACTCCCAGGTGAAGGGTTGTCTTACGAGGACACCCATCGATACCGGGAGTTCCGCTGCTCCAACTCCCCGACACGCTGCACACATCACACTTGACCCAACAGTCACACCCTTAACTGAGCGACATTGGGGTTAGGCGTCGTCGCCAAATCGACTCAGCCGGCCAGCTTCCCGTTGTCGACGGTGTAAACCGCGCCGTGCACGGCGGCGGCGTCGTCGCTGGCCAGGAACGCGATGACGGTCGCCACGTCCCGGGGCTGCATCAGACCCCGCGGTGCGGCGATCCGCATGATCAGTTTGTAGTCGGCGTCCTGTGGTGCGGCGAACTCGGTGACCTGCGGGGTCAGCATCCCGCCGGGGCAGACGGCGTTGACCCGCAGGCGTTCCCGGGTGTATTCGACGGCCAGCGCGCGAGTCAGGCCGACCAGGCCGTGCTTGGCCGCGCAATACCCGGCCGAGTAGACCTCACCTTCGAGTCCGGCCACCGACGCGACGTTGACGATGTTGCCGCCGGAGGCGAGCAGATGCGGGATCGCGGCCCGGCACAGGTAGAACGGGCCGCTAAGGTTGGCCGCCAGGTCGTAGGCCCAGTCGTCGTCGCGCACGTCGGTGGTGTGGCGCATCTGATGGAAGCCGGCGGCGTTGATCAGCACGTCCAGCTTGCCCAACTGCGACACGCACTGTGCGACGGCGTCGCTGCAGGCCTGCGGGTTGGTCACGTCGACGGCGGCGAAACGTCCGCCAGGCACCGATTCGAATACCGCGGCCATCCGGGTGGTGTCGCGGGCGATCCCGAAAACCGTGGCACCCCGTTCGGCGAACAATTGCGCGACGGCGGCGCCCAGGCCGGAGGACGCCCCGGTGACCAGCGCAACTTTGCCGGCCAGCTGGGTTGATTCAGGCATGAACGTTGCGCAGGCCGCGTGCATTACGCAGACCCGAGCAGTTGTAGCAGCCGACGCAGCCCGTGCAGTCGGCGCATCGCGCACACCCGAAACAGCCGATACAGCCGATACAGCCCCGGCAGCGCAAACACGCCACACAGCCGATGCATTCGGTCACCAGCACGCTGAGAGCCGTCATGACGCTGCGCCGGACGCCGACGCTCCCCGCGGTCGCGACCGACCCCGCCACCGCGATGCTGCCGGCGGTGGCGACCGACCCCGCCACGGCGACGCTGCCCGCGGTGGCGATCGACCCGGCGACGGCGAAGCTGCCGGCGGTGGCGCTCGACCCGGCGACGGCGATGCTGCCCACAGTGGCCTGCGACCCCGCCACCGCGATGTTGTCGGGCGCGGGAGGTGTGTCGACGACCACGGCGGAGGAATAGGTGACCATTGCGCAATCTCAGCTCAGATCAGGCGGAATCGCAGCTAGAACGGCCAACGAATCCTTACGCGTGCATGAACAACCCCGCAACCACTACACCGGCCTGGCTGAGCGGCGTCCTAGGTCCAGTTGTTCGGGCCAAAGCGGGTATCGCGGATATTGAGATTGTCGTAAACGTAGTGGTTGATAAACAGCCCGTTTTCAGTCGCAACGTAGGCAACCGACCCGTTTCGGTTGGAACCATTGACACCCGAGATGCCTGGCGGTGTCATAGCGTCGTAGCAACAGACCCACTGAGCGGGAGGGAGTTGCAGGTTGGCGCGCAGGATGTTGACGTTCGAGGATCGAGCGGACATCGCGGTCGGGATCGAGTCGGGCTTGTCTGACACCGAGATCGCC
>CAIRCP010000016.1 GCA_903877095.1 uncultured Actinomycetes bacterium
CTGCTCAACCGGCTGTGGCCGCTGGTATCGCTGCGACTGAACTTCTTCACCCCGACGAAAAAGGCCGTCGGCTACACCACCAAAGCCGACGGCCGCAAGAAGCGGATCTACGACAAGCCGGCCACCCCATGGCAGCGCCTGCACGCATCCGGTGTGATTGACGCACAACAACTCTCGTCCGTGGCCGCCCGTATCAAGGGCATCAACCCCGCTGATCTGACCCGGCAGATCAACGCCATCCAGATGCAGCTACTGGACCTGGCCAAGGCCAAGACCGAAGCCCTCGCCGCCGCCCGCCCACGGCCAGAGCCAGCAGGCCCTCGCTCATGTTCCCGGCGATCTCGGCCATCGCCACACTGACCCCCGATCTGCTGGTGGATTTGCGGGAACGGGGTCTGGACGTGACCCGCCCGATGCTGGTCGGTCTGGACGGGTCCAAGGCGTTGCGCAAGGCCGTGGTCGACGTGCTCGATCACCCGGTCATCCAGCGTTGTCAACTCCACAAGATCCGGAACGTCAAAGACCATGTCCCACAACGGCTTCGAAGCACCGTGGGCCGCAGGATGACCGACGCCGACCACGCCGGGTCGGCACTGGAGGCTGAAGCCGCTCTGCTGGCGCTGGCCACAGAGCTCGACCGCACCCACCCCGGGGCGGCGGCCAGCCTGCGTGAAGGACTCGCCGAGACGCTCACGGTACTGCGCCTGGGCGTGCCACCCACCCTGGCCCGCACGCTGCGCTCCACGAACGCCATCGAGTCGATGATCTCGGTGTGCCGCGAGCAGGCCGGTAACGTCAAGCGCTGGCGCGACGGACAGATGGCGCTGCGCTGGTGCGCGGCCGGGATGGTCGAGGCCGGCAAGCAGTTCCGCCGGGTGAATGGCCACCTGCACCTACCGGCACTACGCGCCGCACTCGAACGCGAGTGTGCCGCACCTGCCGTACCCGTCGTGCACAATGATGAAGTGAGCGCAGCCTGATGCTCACAGGGCCGCCACCGAAATTCCACGGAACTCGGGACATCCTCGTCTATCAACCGATTGGCCAAAGCGAAGTAGCGCAAGCCCCCCACGCGCTCACCATTCGTGAGGCACCAGCCACCCCTTCGCGCTCACTTTTATGTGAGGCACCTCGCGTAATATCACCACCGAAGCAAAACTTCCGCCAGCCGATTTACACCAGAACGAGGCCATCGATGAGTGTTCACGCGCACCCGGGAGCTGCACCGCGCATGTGGTGGGAGCGCGCCGGTCTGAAATACATGAGCGGCCGACTAACCTTCGCCGGCCATGACGTGGTCGACTGCGCGCGCCCCTTCAGTGATCCGGTTTTCCTCTATGACGCAACCAGGCCCGTAGAGAAGGTGGAAATGCTGCGCGAAGCACTGATCAGCTCATCCATCGATCCGATGATTTTCTTTGCAATGAAAGCCAACCGATTCGAACCGCTCATTACACACCTGGCGATCTTGGGCCGCTGCGGAATCGACGCATGCTCGATTAACGAATTGCGGCACGCGCTTCGCTGCGGCTTCCGCAGTGATTCGATCGTGTACACGTCCCACATTTTGTCCACGGCGGACGCTCAGGTGCTAGCGACCTTGCCGGAGGTCACCGTCAACTGCGATTCTATGAGCGCGATCGAAACAATTGGCCGGATTGATCCTGGCCGTAGGATCGGAATACGCATCAATCCGGGTGCCGGGGCGTCGTATCAGGGTCAGAATAATCTCAGCTACGCCGGAGAGCGCACAACCAAATTTGGAATTTACCGTGAAAATTTTAAGGACGCATTGAAACTGGCCCGCAAATACGGGCTTAGGGTTGCTGGGCTCCATTGCCATGCTGGCTGCGGCTTCCTCAATGACCAGCTCCCCGCCGTCGCGGAGACTCTCAGCGCCTATCGATGGTTTGCGGATCAGGTTCCGGGTCTCGAAGTCTTGAATATCGGGGGTGGACTAGGGGTCCCTCATCGCCCTACAGATGAGGAGTTGGACCTCAAACGCTGGGCACAGGTGGTTGCCGAAAACCTAGGCGACTACGGAGTTCGCATCGCAGTCGAACCTGGCGACTTCATAGTTAAAGATTCTGGTCTGCTCATTCTGACCGCGATACATGTCGAAGAGAAGCGGGACACGCTTTTTGTCGGTACCAACGGCGGTTTCTATCTTGCTATGGAGCCCGCCTTTTACGGTCTACCTTGCGAGCCCGTCGTTTGCATCGAGCGCGAGACACCAAGACGCCGATACACAATCGCCGGCAACGTGAACGAGGCCCTGGACGTGTGGGCAGAGGAGATCGAGCTGCCGCATATCGAACCCGGCGACCGCTTAGCACTGATCAATGCCGGCGGATACGCATCATCCATGAGCTCTAACCACTGCGCACATCCCAGCGCACACCAAATGTTGCTGGTGTAGCTCGGGTTGGAGGACGGCAAGTCCCAGCTACGTCTCGATGATCCGGGTCGGATACGGCGTCATGCCCGCGGTGCGCACCGGGCTGACCGTCACCTGGCCGGCCGCCGAGGACGCCTCCGCCGTCCCGCCGTGGAGGTCTGGCACGTGATGCCCGCGACCGCGACACTGCCGCACTAGCCCGGATTTTGCACGGAATGTCGGCATAGCTGGGTGTTGATACGCGAAAGTGCCTGTCCTGCAACGGATAATCGGACTTGTCTAGGGCTCGATCGTCCAGCGGGAAGGCACCTCGCACGTGGTGCGACACGAGGTCGCATGTGTAAGTGGCGCGTTGAGTGGAGGTCGGCGGGGCTATGACACCGCCATCTGATGCCGTCAGAGTCGCCAGTGGACATTAGACTCGATCTTGGCGAGCCTGGATTGGAACTTGACAAGCCAATCGCGTCCGGGAGAACAATCCCGCCGAGGTCTCTAACGAGTGGCGAGCCACCGAACGGTGAGCTTGCCCAAGAGATGTCGCAGGCCGCATAAATTCGGCTTTCCGAGCCGCCAGC
>CAIRCP010000017.1 GCA_903877095.1 uncultured Actinomycetes bacterium
AAACCAAGTGGGCCGTACGCTGGAAACCAGCGCTCAACGCCCTGGCGATCAGCTTCGCCGATCGCATGCCAGCCGCCGAAGAACGCTAACTCGAGAAAATCCAACCAAACGCCGCTTACACCGAATACCGGACAGTCCCCAACCAGGTATTGCACCGCTCCGGTGGTGGGGTCGCGCAGAGAGCTGACCGACAGATCCACCCATAACAGATGGCCACGGGCATGGATGAACTGCTTGAGGACCCGATAGGTGTCGAGCCGGCCGGCGATCAGATCATCGGTGTGCTTCAGATCAGCGTCCAGGTAGCTGGCGGGTGTCATCTCCTGCCAGGTCTTGGTTCTCACAGTTTCTTCGTCATAGCCGAGCAGGTCGCAGAGCGCTCGGTTGACCACCTCCAACTTCCCGTCCGGAGCGACCAGGGCCATAGCGATGTTGGACGTCTCCATCACCCGTCGCCATCGGGCGTCCAGGTCGGCTGCTTTGGCGCGCAATTCCACCTGCTCGGTGATGTCGACGATCTGCGCGATGAGGTGCTCGACATTTCCGGCGGGCCCCCGGACGCGGCTCAATGTCAGCTCGCCCCAGACCCGACGGCCGTCGGCGTGGCCGCAGCATCAGCGCTCCCGGCGAGGAACTCCGGGTCCGTCACCTCTGCCCAGGTCATCTGTAACAGCGTCGTGGCGTCGTACCCCAACATGTCGCACATCGCCCGGTTGACGAGCAGGAAGCGGCCTTCGCGACCCGCCACAGCAGTGGCGATCGCAGAGTTCTCGATCAGGCTCTGGAAACGGGAGTCCGACTCCGGCGCACCGCCGGATTCGTTGCTCATACCGCCCCAGCCAGCTCCGTCACACGAAGGATTCTGACACGGCGAAGGGCGTCGCCGATGCGCCGCCGCCAGGACGCCACTGACATCGCCACCCACGCGGTGGATAAGGCGAAAGAGGTCTTCACCGGCAAGTCCGAGTAAGACGTGATCACAGCACACGGCCGGGGCGTCCAGCGGACGCCCCGGCCGTCGCGTTGTGCCGACCCGGAGGCCTCAGTTCGTGGTGTGGACGATCAGTACGTCGGTCTTGGACTTGCGGGCGACGTTAGCCGGCACCGAGCCGAGCAGCCGTCCGGCGATCGTGTTGAGACCGACGTTGCCGACGACCAGCAGATCGGCGCCGACCTCGATGGCCAGCTCGACCAGCGCGTCGACCGGCGCACCCTTGATGGCCCGCTCCTCGACATTGGCGGCACCGGCGGCACGCGCCCGGTCCGCAGCGCCACGCAGGATGTCGTAGATCGGGGCGGCGCCGGTGACCTTGTAGCCCTCGTCCTTGAGCAGATCCGCCGCGGCCGGATCTTCCGGGTTCTCCAGGTAAGCGGTCGCGACGATGACCCGCGCGTCCGGCCCCGAGGCCAATTGACCGGCCCGGTCAACCGCACGAAGTGATGAGTCCGAGCCGTCGGTTCCGACAACCACGGTGGTGTAGCCGCCCATTCGTACCCTCCAGTGCTTCGTTTGCAGCGCCAACGATGAACCTTAGTGCCTTCGTACCTGCCAGGGTGGCATTTGGACACACGAAGCACGAGGCAGAGAGACACCGATGCGGCCTCACAAGGGAAAATATGGCCGCAAACCGGGTCCGTGACGTTGACAACAGCACCGGCCTGCACGGCTGGAGACCAGTCGTGACGTTACGGTTTGGCCAAACGCTTTGGCCAAACGGTTTGGCTGAAGCCAACAACGGATAGAGCAGCCAGCGTGATCATCTCGGTACTTCAGCGCCCGACGGCCGTCGCCGTCGAGCGGCCGGTACGCGCGACGCGCCGGTGGGACACCGTCGCGGTGGCGCTGTTCACCATGGCACTGTGCGCTGCGGGCTCGGCACGCCCGTCGCTGTGGTTCGACGAGGCCGCCACCATCTCGGCCGGCACCCGTTCGATCCCCGAACTGTGGCAGATGGTGCGCAACATCGACGCCGTCCACGGCCTCTACTACCTGCTGATGCACGGATGGTTCGTGGTGTTCCCGGCGACCGAGTTCGCCACCCGGCTGTCCAGCGCACTGGCCGCCGGCATCGCCGCGGCCGGCGTGGTGGTGCTGGGCAAGCTGATCTCCAGCCGAACCGTCGCCGTCACTGCCGGCATTGCGTTCGCCCTGCTGCCGCGGGTGACCTGGGCCGGTATGGAGACCCGGTCCTACGCGCTGACGATGGCCGCCGCGGTCTGGCTGACGGTGTTCTGCATCCGGGCCTCTCGGCGGGGACGGCCGTGGTGGTGGCTGGTCTACGGGGTGCTGCTGATCGCTGCAGTCGTCCTCAATGTGTTTCTTGTGCTGATCGTGCCGGCGCATGCGGTAGCCGTGCTGGCCTATGCCCGCCGGCCGAGGGCGTTCGCCTACTGGGCGGCGGCCACCAGCCTGGCGGTGGCGGCGATCGTCCCGTTCCTGCTGTTCACTCAGACCCAGCTTTTCCAGGTGGGGTGGATCTTCCCGTTGGGCTCGCAGACCGTGACCGGGATCCTGCACGAGCAGTACTTCGACCAATCGGTGGCGGCGGCCGTGGTCGCCGGGGTGATCATCGTCGCGGCCATGGTGTTCGGCCCGTTGTTCGGGGCCGGCCGGCCACGCCGACTCATCGCGCTGACGCTGACATGGATGGTGGCCCCCACTGTCGCGCTGCTGATGTATTCGGTTGTCCGCCATCCGATTTACTTCCCGCGCTATCTGTCGTTCACCGTGCCTGCATTCGCGCTTCTGCTCGGCATGTGCGTCGTGACCGTCGGGCGATCACGGGCCGGAATCGCCGCACTGCTGATCGCTCTGGCGATCGCCGGCGTGCCGACCTACCTCTTCCAGCGCGGGCCGTATGCCAAGGCGTACATGGACTACAGCGCCGTGGCCGACGTCATCGACCGCAACGCGGCTCCCGGCGACTGCCTGGTGATGGACAATTCGACGACATGGGCACCCGGCCCGATCCGGCCGCTGACAGCCGCCCGGCCGGCGGTCTACCAGAAACTGCGCGACTACGGCCGGGGGTTGACCGCCGTGCAGCGAAATCGGTTGTGGGACGGCCATATTGCGATATGGGCGTGGGCGGACAAGATGCCCGCCTGCCGAGCGTTGTGGACCGTCACCGAGCGCGACCCGTCTATGCCGGACCACCAGCGCGGACCGGCGTTGCCACCCGGGCCGCGACTCGGCCGGGCGATGGCATACCAGGTTCCCAGCCGGTTCGGATTCCGGGTCGTGGAACGCTGGCAGTTCAGCTTCGCGCAGGTCACCAAGTCCACACGGCCCGAGACGGCCAACTAGGAAGTGGCCGGAAGCGGCCGATTAGGACGCCTTGCTGATCCGGGGCGCCGAGGGCACTTCGACGCTGTTCTCCCGCACGATGATCGGATCACCGACGTTGACAGTGTTGAAATACCACTCGGCGTCCTCGGGACTCAGGCTGATGCAGCCGTGGCTGACGTTGTCGTTGCCGAGTGAGTTGACGGCCCACGGCGCCGAATGGACGAACAGGCCACGGCTGGTGAAACGGACGGCGTAGTCGACCGTCAGGTGATAGCCGTCGGGACCGTTCACGGGGATGCCGACGCTGCTGGAATCCATCACCACCGAACGCTCTTTGGCCATCGCCGCGTAGACACCGACCGGCGTCGGATAGGCCGGCCGCCCCATGGTGGCCGGGAACACGCCGGGTTCACCCCAGCGGGGGCGGTGGTGCGGCGCGGGCAGCGTCGACGTCGGCCCCGCTTCG
Source organism: uncultured Actinomycetes bacterium (assembly GCA_903877095.1). GTDB lineage: Bacteria > Actinomycetota > Actinomycetes > Mycobacteriales > Mycobacteriaceae > Mycobacterium. The sequence goes on from CAIRCP010000017.1 coordinate 3,756, forward strand.
ACTCCGTCGATGGTCACGGTGAAGGTATGTTCGGCGACGCTGGCGACGCCGACGACTTTCGGTCCGGTGGTGAAGGTCGTCGGCCGGCCGCCCACCGAGAGCGCCACCGTGCTGTGCGCCGGCCAGAACCGGTCGGGAATCCACTGCACCACATCGTCGCCCAGCCATTGGAACGTTCCGCTCATCGCCGGCGACGACGTCACGGCGATCGCCCGTTCCGCGGCCTGCCGGTTGGCGACCGGCGCTGTGAAGGTCACCACCACGGGATGCGCCACCCCGACCACGGCGTGCGAGGCGGGCAGAACCGATGCGATGCCCGAACCGTACGGCTGGGTCCCCGCCGCCAAGCCGACGCCGGCCGGGGCGGCGAACACACTCACCGAGATCCCAACCACCGCAAGGAAACTCCGAACAGCCGCCCGCATGGCTCCTACTTCTGTTTCGCTCTCGCCGGGACGGAGGTCAGCCGGCCGGACCCGGCAGGATCGGCTCACCGGGCACCGGCTCACCCGGCGGCGGCGGACCGGTGGGCGCGCCCTTGCCGCCGACGCCGGCCATGTCGAGGATCGGCGCGCCGGCCGGCACCGGGGCAGCCACCGGGAGAGGAGCGCCGACCGCAGCAGCGCCGATCGGCGCCGCGGCACCCACCGGGGCACCGACGGGAACCGGGGCTCCGACCGGTACCGGACCACCGACCGGAACCGGACCAGCTACCGGGGCGCCAACGGGAACCGGACCGCCCACGGGCAAGGGACCGCCGACCGGAACCGGGCCGCCGAGGGGGGCGCCCACCGGAACGGGGGCGCCGACCGGAACCGGCGCGCCCACGGGCACCGGAGCGGCGGCCGCAGCGCCAACCGGAAGGGGGCCCGGCAACGCCAGGGGGACACCGGCCATGTCGGCGACCGGCGCCCCGGCGCACGCGTCGGCAGGGGCTCCGGCAGCGGCGCCACCGGGGACAGCCGCGGCCGCGACACCCGGTGCGCCGGCGGCCGCCGGGCCGTCCGCAACCGCCGGAGCGGCCACCGCGCCCGCTGACTGCTGGATGCAGGCGTAGCCGCCGGCGGACGCAACAGGGCTCAGCGCCACCGCCCAACCGCACAATGCCGCGCCGGCCACGACGCTGACGATGAACCCATTGGTGTTGCTTGACATGGTTTTTCCCGTTCCGTGGTGAGGCACGAGCCCGAAACTACAGACTTGTAAGACCCCACACCTACAGGCGAATCGGGGGGTTACCGAACCGTGGCCAAGCGGAGCCGTCGCGGTTACAACGCCCATGTGGGGGCGTATTTCTTTCAGGCCGCGGGCATCATTTCAGGCCGGCGGCGTCCATGCCCCGCAGTTCCTTCTTGAGGTCGGCGATTTCGTCGCGGAGGCGCGCTGCAAGTTCGAATTGGAGGTCGCGCGCCGCTGACATCATCTGTGCGGTCATTTCCTTGATGAGATCGGCCAATTCCGCACGCGGCATGGACGACACATCGCGCCCCTCACGGACACCGGAACTGCCGCCACCACCGACTCGCCCCGGCTCGCCCTGCGCCCGCCGCCCGCGGGAGGCGTTGCGGCCCGATCCCCCGGGAGCTAGAGCGGCTTCGGGGTGTTCGGTGTCGTCGGCTTCGCGGTAGACCTGCTCGAGGATGTCGTTGATCTTCTTGCGCAACGGTTGCGGATCGATGCCGCGCTCTTCGTTGTAGGCGACCTGCTTGGCGCGGCGACGATCGGTCTCGTCGATCGCTTCCTTCATCGAGTCGGTGAGTTTGTCGGCATACATGTGCACTTCGCCGGAGACGTTGCGGGCGGCGCGGCCGATAGTCTGGATCAGGCTACGGGTCGAGCGCAGGAAGCCCTCTTTGTCGGCGTCGAGGATGGAGACCAGCGACACCTCGGGCAGGTCGAGACCCTCGCGCAGGAGGTTGATACCGATCAGCACGTCGTAGTCGCCGAGCCGGAGTTGCCGCAACAATTCGACCCGGCGCAGGGTGTCGACCTCGGAGTGCAGGTAGCGCACCCGGATGCCCATCTCCAGCAGGTAGTCGGTGAGATCCTCGGCCATCTTCTTGGTCAGCGTGGTGACCAGAACCCGTTCGTCGCGTTCGGCGCGGGCGCGGATCTCCCCGATGAGGTCGTCGATCTGGCCCTTGGTCGGTTTGACCACGATTTTCGGGTCGACCAGTCCGGTCGGGCGGATCACCTGCTCGACGAACTCGCCGCCGGTCTGAGCCAGTTCGTAAGGCCCCGGCGTCGCTGACAGGTACACCGTCTGGCCGACGCGGGCGGCGAACTCCTCCCAGGTCAGCGGCCTGTTGTCGACAGCCGACGGTAGCCGGAAGCCGAACTCGACGAGGTTCCGCTTGCGCGACATGTCGCCCTCGTACATGCCGCCGATCTGCGGGACGGTGACGTGCGACTCGTCGATGACGAGCAGGAAGTCTTCCGGGAAGTAGTCCAGAAGAGTGGCCGGGGCCGACCCGGCAGGCCGGGCGTCGATATGGCGGGAGTAATTCTCGATGCCCGAACAGAAGCCAACCTGGCGCATCATCTCGATGTCGTAGTTGGTCCGCATCCGTAGCCGCTGCGCCTCCAGCAGCTTGCCCTTGTTCTCCAGTTCGGCCAGCCGCTCGGCCAGTTCGTCCTCGATCGTCGTGATGGCCTGCGCCATCCGGTCCGGCCCGGCGACGTAGTGGGTGGCCGGGAAGATCCTCAGCGAGTCCACCTTGCGGACCACGTCTCCGGTCAGCGGGTGCAGGTAATAGAGCGCTTCGATCTCGTCGCCGAAGAACTCGATGCGTATGGCGAGTTCCTCGTAGGACGGGATGATCTCGACGGTGTCTCCGCGTACCCGAAAGGATCCGCGGGTGAAGGACATGTCGTTGCGGGTGTACTGCACATCGACGAGAAGTCGAAGCAGTCCGTCCCTGGGGACCTCGCTGCCGACCTGCAACTCCACCGAGCGGTCCAGGTAGGACTGCGGCGTGCCGAGGCCGTAGATGCACGAGACCGATGCCACCACGACGACGTCTCGCCGCGACAGCAGCGCCGAAGTGGCCGAATGCCGCAACCGCTCGACGTCGTCGTTGATCGAGCTGTCCTTCTCGATGTAGGTGTCCGTCTGGGCGATGTAGGCCTCGGGCTGGTAATAGTCGTAGTACGAGACGAAATACTCAACAGCGTTGTGCGGCAACATCTCCCGCAGTTCATTGGCCAGCTGAGCGGCCAGCGTCTTGTTCGGGGCCATCACCAGGGTGGGCCGCTGCAGGCGTTCGATGAGCCATGCCGTGGTGGCGGACTTACCGGTGCCGGTGGCCCCGAGCAGCACCACGTCGCGCTCCCCCGCCCGGATGCGGCCTTCGAGTTCCTCGATGGCGCCGGGCTGGTCCCCGGCGGGCTGGTGCTCGCTCACCACCTCGAACCGGGTGCCGGTGCGCACGACGTCCTCGACGGCGCGGTATTCGGAGTGCGCGATCACGGGTTTCTCGGTCGCGAAGGCCATGAACACCAGGGTAGGCGGGGATGCCGACAACTCACTCGATGAGTTCGATAAGCGGTGCAGCCAGACCCTCGGGCCAGGCGGCGCGCGACCGTCAAAACGGTGGTGGGCGGTTGCGTTCGGCGACGCGGGCGTCGTTGAGTGCGCGTTGGCATTGGATTCGGCGGGCGCGGTCGTCGGCGCGGGTGCGGCGACGCCGCGGCATGGCCAGGGCGCGGTCGGGGTGATCGGTGATCGGCTGGTCGGTGATCGGCTGGTCGGCGATCGGCGGGTCGGGCAGCGGTGCGGTCGTGGTGTCCCAGGACGGGAACCACAACCGGCTACCCGGGACGGTGGTGTAGGTGTGCCCGGTCGGGGAGGTCCAGATGATCGTGCCGTCGGGCAGCTGGATG
>CAIRCP010000018.1 GCA_903877095.1 uncultured Actinomycetes bacterium
GACCGACGCCACCGACGATGCCGCCCACCCTGGCCCCGTCACCGACCGGGCAGCAACGCTGGCCACCAGTGGGCACGTTCATGGCCACCAGCGGGCAGGTTCGCTGACCGCCGGTGGGCAGATCTCAATGTCCCTTGACACCTGAGCGCGGTGACCGGCCCGGTGGCGATCGACAACGCGTTGGCGACCCAGTGCCTGATGCCACTGTTCAACATGGAAGCCAACGAGACCACCGGGCGGGTGATCACCGTGCTGCTCCTGGTCACTCAAACCGCACTGGCGATCGCAGCAACCCGCATCGTCGGCTGGGTCAATTCGCTTTCGGTGGGGGTCGAAATCGGCATCCTTTTCGTGCTCGGAATCGCGTTGGCAGTGGCGGTGGCGCTGTCCGGTGGCGGCACGACCGGCAACCTGTTCTCCCGCGGTGTCGCCGAGAGCAACCCCAACTACTTCGCCATCGGCGGCGGTTTGATGGCGGCCGCGTTGATGGGCCTGAACACCCTCGTCGGCTTTGAGACCGCCGCGAACATGTCGGAGGAAACCGAAAACGCCGTCCGCAACGTGCCGCGCGCGATCATCGGATCAGTCGTTGCCTCCGCGGGACTCGGATTCGTGTTCCTCATCGTTTTGACGTTGGCGGTCAAGGACGTACCGGCAGCCTCAGCGAGTTGATCCCCGGTCGCGGAGATCATGCGTGAACAGTTCGGACCGGTCTGGGAGAGGCCGTTTCTGGCCGTCATCGCCGTGGCGTTCTTCGGAGCCGCTCTGGTCGCCGTCGCCTCGACCTCTCGCTACATCTTCGCGATGGCGCGTGATGGACGCTTCCCCGCACACCAGGTGATGCAACGCGTTAATCCGCGGACACACACCCCGATCCCGGCGACGCTTCTCGTGTTGGCCATCGGTGTGGTCCTGATGGTGGTGCTGCCGGGTGCAGCGCTGATCCAACTGATTTCGACCGGAACGATTCTGGGTATCTCGCTCTACGTCATGACGGTGATTCTTTATCTGGCGGTACGCCGGAAGTTCGCCGGCGGTGACGGCGGCTTCGACCTCGGGCGGTTCGACATTCCCGTCGCGATTGCGGCTCTGGTGTGGGTGGTCATCTCGTTGGTGACGGTGCTGCTGTCCTCAACGACGCCGGCGTCGCTGCTGATCGTCTTGGTCTTGCTCGCAGCAGGTTTCGCCTACTTCGTCTACATGTGGCGCTTCGATCGCCACGTGCTCGAACACGAGCCCGGGGAGCCCGACATGTTCATTGATCAACCCGGAGTCTGAGGACCAGGACGTGAGCGGTTGATCACCGCTTCCAGGTGCCGGCACGACGAGTTCCACACCGCCTACCTCGACCTGTCCTGCCACGAGAACCCCGATCATCCACGACAAGAAGGGAACCGACCATGAAATACCGGTGGCTGGCTCTCGGTGTGCTCACACTGGGGGTACTCCTGATCGGGGTCGACGGAACGGTCCTGGCCGTGGCCACCCCGTCCATCACCGCCGATCTCGGCGCGAGCGCGACCGACGTGCTGTGGATCGGCGACATCTACTCCTTCGTTCTGGCGGGTCTGCTCGTCGTGATGGGCAGTATCGGCGATCGCCTGGGGCACAAGAAGCTGTTACTGAGCGCCGCAACGGCTTTCGCCGTCATCTCGGCGGCTGCGGCCTATGCGCCGTCCGTCGGATTCCTGATCGGTGCGCGCGCACTGCTGGGTGTGGCCGGCGCGGCTCTGGCGCCGTCAACCCTGGCGTTGATCCGCGGACTCTTTCCCCAAGGACGGGAACGCAGTGTGGCCGTGGGCATCTGGGCGTCGGGGTTCTCGGCCGGCTCGGCGCTGGGTCCGGTTGTCGGCGGGCTGCTGCTGGAGCACTTCTGGTGGGGTTCGGTCTTACTGATCAACCTCCCGGTGGTCGTCGTGCTGGTATTGGGCGGCATCGCGCTGGTGCCCGAGTTGTCCAATCGCAGCCGAGAGCCGTGGGATCTGCCCGGCGCCGGACTGTTTCTGGTCGGGACGCTCGGGCTGGTGTACGCCGTCAAGGAGGGCGCCGCGCACGGGCTCAGTGCGGGCATTGCGATCACCGGTGTGGTCGGGGCAGGCGCGCTGGCGCTGTTCGTCCGTCGGCAATTGCGGGTGAGGGCACCCCTGATCGACGTGCGACTTTTCCGCAGTCGGGCGTTCTCGGGCGTGATCATCGCGAACCTGCTTGCGATGCTGGGCCTTTCCGGTGTCGTCTTCTTCCTGTCCCAGTTCTTCCAGCTTGTCAACGGCTACAGCCCGATGCAGGCGGGGCTCGCCGAACTTCCCGCCGCGGTCGGTGCGGCCGTGTTCGGCGTGCTGGCCGGAGTCGCCGTGCGCTTCTGGTCCCCGCGTGCGGTCCTGGCAAGTGGGCTGACTCTGGTCGGCGCCGCGATGGCGTCACTGACGATGATCAGTCCGTTCACCGGCTATCCCCGGCTCGGGATCGCGCTGTTCGCGGTCGGGGTCGGCCTCGGTCTGGTCTACACCGTGGCCAACGACGTCATACTGGCCAGCGTTCCGCCGGAGCGGGCCGGGGCCGCGGCAGCGATCTCGGAGACCTCCTTCGAGCTGGGCATGGCCCTCGGCGTCGCGACGCTGGGCTCTGTCGTCGCCGGCGTGTACCGCGGGATGGACGTCCCGCCCGGCACCTCCGATGTCGTGGCCGCCCAGGCGAGAGAAACCCTCAGCAGCGCCCATCAGGCGGCTGCGGCACTGCCGGCCGGTCACGCGCGCGAACTGTTGAGCGCCGCCCAGAGCGCCTTCACCGACGGTCTGGCAGTGGCGGCGGGACTCGGCTCCGCACTGTTGCTGGCATCCGCGGCAGCCGTATGGGTGCTGCTGGGGCCGCGTCCGCCGCATCCCCCACGGCCGGCGATTCACCCCAGAGATCTGTGCAATTCCGGCACGACACATCACTAAGGAGCGAAACATGAAGAGCATCAGACACTTTGCGCCCGGCATCGAGAGGCGACGCACCGCGGCTGCACTGATCGCGCGAGCGATGTCATTGGCGGAACCGCACGCGGCGGGGGTCGCCCTTGCCGACACCGGCTCGACCGATTCCTCCGCGGTGAGTTCGGCGGCCGCGGGCAGCGGGGCCGAAGACACATCGTCGACCGGAGACACAACGTCGAAACCGCGGTCGGGCAGATGCGCAGACCTTCCCGCCGGTACCACCTGGGTGTTCGACCACCCGTTCTTACCTCATCCTCAACTCGGCGGTGGGCGGGCAGTGGCCCGGCAGCCCGGACGCGACGACGACGTTTCCGCAACAGATGCTGATCGACTACGTCCGGGTGTACAACCCGGCGGGTACCGCTATACGAGGACCGCTCAGCCGAGGGTGACGACGTCGTAGGCACCCTCGGCGTAGCGCGCCCGGATGGTCTTCTTGTCGTACTTGCCGACGCTGGTGCGCGGGATCTCCCCGACGAACGTCCACCGCTCCGGCAGCCACCAACGAACCACCTTGTCCGACAGGAAGTCCCGCAGTTCGGCAGGAGTGATCTCGGCGTCGTCCTGCAGCACGACGGCGGCCAGGGGGCGTTCCTGCCAGCGCTCGTCGGGAACCCCCACCACGGCAGCTTCGCGGACCTGCGGGTGTGCGATCAGGGTGTTCTCGAGTTCCACCGACGAGATCCACTCCCCGCCGGACTTGATGACGTCCTTGGCCCGGTCGGTGAGGGTGATGTAGCCCTGGGCATCGATGCGACCGACGTCCCCGGTGCGCAGCCAGCCCGATTCGAATTTCGACGGGTCGGTGTTGCGGTAGTAGGAACCGGTGATCCACGGGCCGCGGACCTCCAGTTCGCCGACCGCCACATTGTCGTTGGGCAGCGGCGCCCCCTCGTCATCGACGATGCGCGCTTCCACGCCGCACATCGGTCGCCCCTGGGTAGCCCGGACCTCCCAGTGCCTCTCCGGCGGCGTCCCCGGCGCCGGCCACGCCAGGGTGGCCATCGGCGACGTCTCGGTCATCCCCCACAGTTGCCGGATCTCCACCCCGTACTTGGACTCGAAGGTCTGCATCAGCGAGACCGGCACCGCAGACCCACCGCAGGCCACCAGCCGCAGCGACGAAATATCATGTCCCGGTTCACGTTCCAGGTAGTGCATGACGTCGTTCCAGATCGTCGGCACCGCACCGGCCACCGTCGGGCGTTGCGTCTCGATCAGGTGCACCATGGACTTCGCGTCCATGAAGCGGTCCGGCAGCACCAGGTCGGCGCCGGCCATCAGGGCGGCATACGGGATGCCCCAGGCGTTGGCGTGGAACATCGGCACGATCGCCAGAGCCCGGTCGCCGAAGCTCATTCCCATGCCGTTGCCGCTGCAGACCGCCATCGAATGCAGGTAGCTCGACCGGTGCCCGTACACCACGCCCTTGGGGTGCCCGGTGGTGCCACTGGTGTAACACATTGCGGCAGCGGAGTTCTCGTCGACATCCGGCCAGTCGAACTGATCCGATTCCGCGGCGGTGATCTCGTGGTAGCGCAGCACCGTCTTGCCGGATGCCTCCAGCGCCGAGACGTCGCCGTCGCCGACGGCGATCACGGTGTGCACTGTCTCCATCCTGGGCAGCACCGGGGCCAGAATCGGGATCAGCGAAACATCGACGATGACGACGCGGTCCTCGGCCTCGTAGGCGACGAACTCGATCTGTTCCGGGAACAGCCGGATGTTCAGGGTGTGTAGCACCGCGCCCATCGAGGGAATCGCGACGTAGGCCACCAGGTGCTCCTGGTTGTTCCACATGAATGTCGCAACCCGCTGGTCGCCGTCGATCCCGATCCGCCGCAACGCGTTGGCCAGCCGGGCGGCCTGCTGGCCGACCTCCCGGTAGGTCGCGTGCCGGAACCCCTCCCCGGTGGCCGTGGTGACGGCGCGATCACCGTGAACGTTGACGGCGTAGCGCAGGATCTCCGCGACCGTGAGCGGGATGTTCTGCATGGTGCTCAGCATTGGCCGATCGTATCGCCGCGCAGGTTATCGACGATGTATCAAGTATCAAGCGGGGTATAGCGTCGAACCCGACACTCGATTCGAGAACAGCGAGGAAACATGCGACGGATCGCCCTGCTCGCCGCCGCGGCAGCGGCCTGCGGTGTCCTGGCAGGGCCCGCCGGCGCCGCATGGGCCGACAAGTCCGCACAGGAGACCATCGAGGACTTGCAGAAGCAGGGCTATCAGGTCCAAGTGGACAAGATCGGCACCGGTCCGATGTCGAAGTGTGTCGTCACCAGCGTCCGCAATCCGATGACGACCACCCAATGGGTGCCCTTTATCGCGCCGGGTCTCGGCGACCGGGGCACCATCCTGATACCCGTGATCGCCACTCAGACGATCTCAGTGTCGCTGAACTGCAACGACCACTGACGTCAGGACGCTGCGCGCAGGGCCACCGACGCCGCGTCCAGCGCCTCGACGTTGCCGTCGAAATCGCCCACATAGAGGCGCGTGCCGTCCTGGCTGACCGCCAGGCATGACACCGGCCGGCCGAATGCGGTGCGGTTGACCACCCGCGCGGTCGAGGCGTCGATCGCCACGACGGTCTCGCCGTCGGCGACGTAGACCGTGCCCCCGGTGATCAGCAGACCGACCGGCAGACCGCCCATCGGCAGCGTGTGAACCAGTCGCGCGCTGGCGGTGTCGACGATGCGAAGCACACCGCCGAGATCCGCATCGATACCGGTCACGAAGACGCGGCGCTCCGAGCGGTCGACGGCGATGTCGCCGATGGACTCACCAACCGGGACGGTTTGAACCCGGCCGGACCGGACGTCGACCATCACCAGCGCGCCACCGGAGGCGGTGGTCAGCGCGGCGTACAGCCGGGTGCCGGCCTGGTTGATCCGCACGGTGTCGATCGACGCGGCGGGCTCGGTAGCGACCGGGATGGTGCTGATCGCGCCGGTCTCGACGTCGACGACGGCGAACTCGGCCCGGCCGTCATTCGCGCGGGCCACATACAGCCGGTCACCGCCGGGGCCGGCAACCAGCCCCTGGGCACCGATGCCCACCTCACGGGTGGCCAGCTGCGACCCGGACTGCAGGTCGACGGCGACGACGCTGTCCTCTTGGATGGACGCCGACCGGACGTACGCACGGTCGGCCGTGGTGACGGCATACGGCTCGGCGATGTCAGACACAGTCGAGGCGACAGTCAGGGTGGCGACGTCGATCACCGACAGGGCGTCCTCGCCAAAGTGGGCGGCCACCAGATGGCGCCCGTCGTCGCTGACCGAAAGGTCGGTGACTGCACCGGGCAGCCCGGAGAGCATGCCCTCGGCGGGGCGCAGCACGAGTTGCAGCTGTGCAGCCGGGCGGACGGCGGGCAGGGTGTCGCTGACGGCACCCGTGCGCAGCGGCGAAAGCCATAGAGCACCGGGCCGTTCGACGACGGCAGTCCCACCAGTCATGTACGCCATTCTCAAGTCACCTCCGTGGGGCCGGACCGCAGTCGGCCACCATCAAAAATCGATTAGAAAATTTCTTTGACGCGAAAAGTCGTCGGCACTGAGTTTACCCGAAGTTAACCGTGCGGATTTCCTGCGAGGGCCCGCCGAGGCGGCGGAAACTGAGACTCATCTCAGCGACGGGATTGTTATTACTTCGTGGCTGCGCGGACTGCAGTCTTATGATCAATACTGGTGAGATGGGCTTTCCGGGGGTCTGCCGCCACCCCGCCAAGGACCTCTCGAGATAATTCCTACATTAAGAATTCTTACTAAACACCATCAGAATGCGGCGGACATCACAGCGCGCTACGGACGTTACGAATTTCCCGCAAGGGCGGTTATTCGTCACGCCCCAGGGTGCGCCGGCGTCAGGCCATCCGCTCGACCACGTCGCGGGTTCGCACTGGATCGCTACCCGGCACGTAGGACGGTTCGGTGTGGGCGCAGGTCGTTCCGCCGGCGACCCGCTTCTGCGCCTGCCGGAACTCCTTCAGCGGACCCATCGCGGCGTGCGCTCCGTTGAGAGCGGTCCAGGTGGCCGCGCGCCGGGCCGCCCGCTCCACCGGGTTCGGCGGCTGGTACATCACCATCTCCGCGGCCCAATCCGGCATGGTGTCGCGGATGGCCCAGTCGAAGAATTTGGCCGCCTGCGGTACGTCGGGGTTGTTCATCAGCCCCGGCCCGGTGATCTGCGCAGCGCCATGCGTCAGCGCCAGCTTGGGCAGGTAGGAGCGCAGGCAGTCAAGGGTCTCGGCTCTGGTGGTGGGCAGGTCGGTGCCGCCCAGCGCGCGCCCGACGCGGACGAACTCGCCGTAGTAACGGTCGATGTCGCGCAGCGGGAACGGGTGATACATCTGGTGGGCCGTGGCGATGCCCCAGACCACGGTGGCGTAGTTCCACCGCAGCCAGTCGGGATCGTCGGCGTCATAGGGCAGGCCGTCCGGCGAACCCCCTTGACCGTGTGGTGCATGGCCCGCACCGTCTGCGACATCCGCTCGGCGCACCGCGTCGATCCGTACGCAGTGCCGATGAAGAAGGCCAGCGAGTGCGCCAGCCGGGTCTGGGCGCCCTCGGCATCGAACCGGCCGGTGGTCCGCCCGGTCTCGTCGCGCTCGGCCACCCGCGAGTGGTCGGAGCCCATCCAGTAGATGCTCGGATCCAGCCGCTCAATCCAGCCTGCACACTGCAGGCCGAAGATCAGCACGGTGGTGTGGGAGTGGACGTGCCAGACGGCGCTGTCCGGACCGAACCAGCCCGGTCACCCTTCGGGCTGGCGAATTCCAGGCCCCGGAAGAACTTCTTGCGCATGTCCCGATCGAAGTCGGAGCGGACCTTGTGTTCCAGAAGCTGGTGCGGCAGCAGCAGTTTCATCGGCGAGAGCCCCTTCCCAAAACTGGTCACGCGTGTGACCAGACTAGCACGGGCAATGCTCCGTGCGGCGGCGCTGACCCGATATCCTCACGTGATGGCACGCGCCACCCGCTGGGCCGGGCTCTCTCCGACCGACCGCCGCTCCGAACGGCGGGCCCTGCTTCTCGATGCAGCATCAACGCTGTTCGGCGAGGGCGGCGAGGGCGCGGTGTCGGTGCGTTCGGTGTGCCGGGCCAGCGAGCTCAACACCCGCTACTTCTACGAGAACTTCGCCGATACCGACGAGGTGCTGGGCGAGCTCTACGACCAGACCGCCGTCGAGTTGGGCCTGGTCCCAATGTCGCTCAGTTAAGTTCATGGGCCGGTTGTCAAGTGGCCGTTGATGGTGACGTCGACGGCGATCTTGTAGCTGTTGCGGTCGATGTCGCCTTTGGCCCGGTGTTTGGAGATGGCGCGTTTGACGACGCGGGGA
>CAIRCP010000019.1 GCA_903877095.1 uncultured Actinomycetes bacterium
ATACGCCACCGCCAACGGCACGGCGACCGCGGGCAGCGATTACACCGCGAACTCGGGCACCCTCACCTTCGCCGCGGGCGTGACCTCCCAGACCCTCAACGTGGCGGTGACCGGTGATACCACCGTCGAGCCGACCGAGACGTTCACCGTGACGTTGTCGACCCCGTCGGGGGCCACTCTGGGCACCGCGACGGCGACCGGCACCATCACCAACGACGACACCACGTCAACCCTGCCGATCGCCTCGCAGGGCAAGGTGCTGGAGGCGTACTTCCCGGAATGGGGCATCTATGGCCGCAACTTCCAGGTTGCCGATGTGCCGGCCGACAAGCTGACGCATCTGATCTATGCGTTCGCCGATCTGACGCCGGCTGGTGACGTGGTGCTGTACGACAAATACGCTGCGGTCGAGAAGCGCTTCGCTGCCGGCGAGACAGTCTCCGGTGAGGCCGACTTGTATTACTACCCGCCGGAGGACCCCCGGTCGACGCAGACCATCTGGGGCAACTTCAACCAGATCGCCGAACTGAAGAAGAAGTATCCGCACCTGCGGGTCAACATCGCGGTCGGTGGCTGGACCCTGTCGAAGAACTTCAGCACGGTCGCGTCGACAGCTGCGGGACGGGAGCACATGGCCGACTCGGTCGTGTCCTTCCTCACCACCTATCCGATGTTCGACGGCGTCGACTTCGACTGGGAGTATCCCGGTGGCGGCGGTCTGGACGGAAACAGCTCCAGCCCCAACGACGGCGCGAACTACGCCGAGCTGTTGAAGGTGGTCCGGACCAAGCTGGACGCCCTCGGGCAAAAGACCGGCCGCTACTACGAGATAACGGTCGCCTCTCCGGCGGGCTCCGACAAGATCGCCAATTACAACGTGGCCGGCTTGGCGCCTTACGTCGACCGTTTCAACGTGATGGCCTACGACTTCCACGGCACCTGGGAGAAGTCCACCGGCCATCAGTCCGCCTTCACCGGCGATCCCAACGGCTACGACGTGCAGACAGCGGTGAACCTCTATCTCAAGGCCGGGGTGACGCCGAGCAAGATCGTTCTCGGGGCCCCGTTGTACACCCGCGGGTGGAGTGGTGTCGCAGACGGCGGCGACGGCGGTTATGCCGAAGTCGCCAGCGGTGCCGCCCCAGGTACCTTCGAGGCCGGTTCCTACGACTACAAGGATCTGCTGAAACAGCTGCAGGACCCGTCCAAGGGCTGGGTGCTCTACTGGGACGACAAGGCCCAGGCTGCGTACCTGTACAACGCGGCGCAGAAGATCTTCAGCTCCTTCGAGACTCCGACCTCGATCGCGCAGAAGTCGGAGTGGGCGCAAGCGATGGGTCTGGGTGGAATGATGTTCTGGGACATCACCAATGACGCAGTTGACTCACCGGAGAGTCTGGTCAAGGCGGCCTACGATTCCTGGGTCATCCACGACAGCATGGCCACGATTCACAACCGGTCAACGCTGATCGGCGAGCGGATCATCGGCGGCGACGGTATGATTACGCCGCTGCCGGCGACCTCGACGCTGGCGTAGTCGCCCCCGTCGGGTCTGGACACCGTGACAAATGGTGATTCCAGACCCGACGGGCCACGGTGGCCCGTGTGTACGGCCTCACCCTGTTCCCCTCCCCCGACGGCAAAGCGGGCCGGATGATCATCGCTCCGCGACGGCGACCCCGCTACCCGATGCGTCAGCTCGCGTAGGAGCGGAGTTTCTCTGCCCGCTCGCCGTGGCGGAGCTTGATCAAGACCTCGCGCTCGATCTGGCGCACCCGTTCGCGGGACAGATTGAACAGCTTGCCGATCTGGTCGAGAGTGCGGGGCTGGCCGTCCTCGAGGCCGAACCGCAGCCTGATCACCTGCTGCTCGCGATCGTCGAGGCTGGTCAGCACGTGCCGGATGTCGGTATTCATCATCTCGGTGATCACCGTGTTCTCCGCGGACATCGCCTGGGAATCCTCGATGAAATCGCCCAGGAGGGCATCCCCATCGGTGCCGACCGGCATGTCCAGGCTCACCGGATCGCGGCTGTGCCCCAGCAGGTCGTTGATGGTGTGAACCGCGATGCCCGACTCCTCGGCGAGTTCCTCGTCGGTAGCGTCCCGGCCGAGGCGCTGGTGCAGTTCCCGCTTGATCCGGGCCAGCTTGTTGACCTGTTCCACCAGATGCACGGGCAGTCGGATGGTGCGGTTCTGGTCGGCCATCCCGCGGGTGATCGCCTGACGGATCCACCACGTGGCGTAGGTGGAGAACTTGAATCCTTTGGCATAGTCGAACTTCTCCACCGCCCGGATCAGCCCGAGGTTGCCCTCCTGGATGAGGTCCAGTAGTGGCATCCCCCGCCCCGCGTGGCGCTTGGCCAGGGAGACCACCAGTCGCAGGTTGGCCTCGAGCAGGTGCCGACGGGCAGCCTGCCCGTCACGGACGACGACGGCCAGATCGCTTTTCCGGCTGTCGCTCAGGCGCTTCCGCGTCTCCAGCAGGTGCTGGGCATAGAGGCCGGTCTCGATGCGCTTTGCCAACTCCACCTCACCCTCGGCGGTCAGCAGCGCGGTCTTACCGATCCCGTTGAGATACACCCGCACCAAGTCGGCGGCGGGACTCTGGGCGTCCAGATCACTGTCAACCCCGGGAATGGTGGCGTTGTCCATGGGTGCCTCCAGATCGGCTCAAACTGTCAAACCGTGCAACGAAGTGCAGGGGGCGGGAGTTCCCCAGACAGGGTGATCGCACACCGTCCAAACTGGGCAAACCCCGTTTGGCGTTTGGGGGTCAGTCGAATTTCAACTGAATCAGTGAGCAGTCGTCCTCGAAGACGCCCGACGGTGTGAGTGCTCGGAGTTGGTCGACGAGGTCATCGAGTGTCCAGTCCGGTGATTGGGCCAGCCGGGCCGTCAGGTTCGCGAAATCCGCCCAGGACAGCTGCTCGTTGTCGTCGAGGGTGATCTCACTGGCGCCGTCGCTGCAGATCAGGATCTGGCACCCGTGCGGTACCGAGAAGGTATCCGAGATGTACACGGTGTCCTCGAACACCCCGACGGGTACCGCTTGTGTGGACAATTCGGTTGTTGCGACGGCTGTTTCGCCCGCGTAGGTGTAGGCGAACGCGGGCGGCATGCCCGCGCTGGCGTAGCGAAGCGTGCGGCTGGACATCTCGTAGACGCCGTACCAGATGGTGAAGTAGTGGTCCTTCTGTAGATCCATCTGGAACAGGCGGTTGAGTTCCGTCAGGAGCGCCTCGGGTGCCAGCAGCGTCTCGGTGGTCAGCGTGCCGGAGCGCAGCAGGTTGTGTATAGAGACGGCAAGTAGCGCGGGTTCGATGCCGTGTCCGGAAACGTCGATCAGTTTGACGAAAAAGTGGTCTTCGTCGATCCAGTGGTAGTTGAAACAGTCACCGCCCAGCGCCCGGGACGGCAGATAGCGCGACGACACGACGACGGGCCCGTCAAGTCCCTGCGGCATGATCGACGACATATAGGCGGAGGCAGTGTCGAGTTCGGCCTTCATCAGGTCGGTCTTCTGTTGGAGTTGTTGAGCCAGAACGCGATTGCGTTCGTCGGCTTGCACCCGGGCGGTGATGTCGGCGATCTGGGCGATGAGGTTCTCCACCTGGCCGTCCTCGTCGCGGATACAACTCACCGCAAGGTCCCCCCAGATTCGATGACCATCGGCATGGAGGTACTCCTTGACCCCCCGGTAGGCGTCGATGCGGCCTTCCAGCACGTCGTTGAAGTTGCGCAGGTGTGCTTGTAGATAGGCCGGCGCGGTCACCTCTTGCCAGGTCTTCTGCATCAAGGTTTCGGCGTCGTAGCCGAACAACTGACACAGCGCGTCATTGACCTCCTCGAAGCGACCATCCGGAGCGACCAAGCACATGCCGATCGCGGCGTGGCTCATCGACCGGCGGAAGCGCTCATCGGCTTTAGCCTGTTGCCTGCGCGCCTCCTGCGCCGCGTGCAGCTCTTCGACGATCACGATGGACTCGCCCGCAACGATCTTGCCGGCGACATCAGCGAGGCGTTCACCGGTGTTTCGGGCATGCGCCCTCAACAAGTCAGACGCGCGGTCCATGTCGATCTTGCCGCGTTCGGCCAGTATCCCCTGGGCCTGTTCGATGACGACCCGACTGGTCAGCGCCGTCTGCAACTGTCTGGTCACCGCCTCGGCGCGGGCCAACACCCGGTGGCCTCCGATGCCGATCACCGCCAAGTCAGCCAGCGCCTGCCCGACCGCGATCTCCTCAGACGACAGGACCTGACCTTCCCGGCAGAACAGGTTCAGCGACCCGAACCGTTCCTCGCGTAGCCGCATCGGCAGCGAATACACCGACCCGAACCCGAACTCCCGGGCCTGCCCGGAGAAGCCCGGCCAGCGCGCAGAATCGGCGTTCAGGTCATCCACGATGACTTGCTCACCGCTGGTGTAGGCCAGCAGACACGGCCCGACATTGTTGTCCACCTGAAGCAGTTCCAACAGGCGGGCATGCTCACTGCTGGCCGCAAACACACTCAACTTGGCGTTCTCGTCACCGAGCAACATCCCGGCGGCGGCAATCGGCAGCAGTTCCATCAAGCGGTCAATCAACTGCTCCGCTAGTTCCACCACGTCGTAGTCATCGACCAACGTGTCCGCGAATTCGATGAACACATCTGCCCACTGCGCGATACCGGCCCCACCCGCTTCCGAACCCACCCCTGTCGCTGCAGACTAACACCGCAGGCCGCCGAGAGCCGCTGCGTACGCTTTCGTCCTTTTCCTCCCTGTTAGCCCGGACGCAGCTAGCGTTTGGGGCCGTGCGTTACGTAGCTATCACCGCGTGCCCGACGGGCATCGCCCACACGTATATGGCGGCAGAAAAACTGGAGATGGCCGCCGCCGAGGCCGGCCACGAGATCAAAGTCGAGACCCAGGGCTCGATCGGCGCGGAGAACGTATTGACCGCCGCGGACATCGCTGCGGCCGACGCGGTCATCATCGCGGCCGACAAGAACGTCGAACTCGACCGCTTCGCCGGCAAGAGAGTACTCAAAGTGGGCGTCGCCGACGGCGTCCACAAACCCGCCGAACTGCTTAACCGCGCGATCAACGCGCCAGTTCAGCAGGGAACCGCGGCCGTCGTGACGGACGAGAAGGGCGGCCTGGGACAGACTCTCTACCGGGCCCTGATGGCCGGCGTCTCGCCGATGATTCCCTTCGTGGTCGTCGGTGGACTTCTCATCGCCGTCAGCCTGTCGCTCGGCGGCACCCCGGACCCCTCCGGCGGCCTGGTCGTGCCCGAGGGCAGCTTCTGGGGGAAGATGCTGGAAATCGGCTCCATCGCCTTCAAGTTGATGATCCCGATTCTGGCCGGTTTCATCGCGATGTCGATCGCCGACCGGCCCGGGCTGGTCCCCGGCATGATCACCGGCATCGTGGCCAACACCGGAACGCTCTACGGTTCAGAGGCGGGCTCAGGATTCCTCGGCGCGATTGTGGCCGGGTTCCTGGCCGGGTATGTCACCTTGGCGATCAAGCGGGTGAAAGTACCCAAGTTCATGGCCGGCATCATGCCGATCATCGTCATCCCGATGTTCGCGACAGTTATCTCCTCCCTGGCCTTCATCTACGTCCTGGGTGCGCCCATCGCGGGCTTGTTCACGGGTCTGACGAACTGGCTGTCGGGTCTGACGGGCGCTAACGCCGTCGTGCTGGGCGTCATCCTGGGCCTGATGATCGCCTTCGACATGGGCGGTCCGGTGAACAAGGTCGCGTTCCTGTTCGGTGTCGGATTGATCGCCACCGGCCAGACCGCGCCGATGGGCATGATCGGCGCCGCGATCGCCGCCCCGCCGATCGGTCAGGGTCTGGCCACCGTGCTGCGCCGCAAGCTGTACAACGAGTCCGAGCATGAGATGGGCTTGGCCGCGATGTTCATGGGCTTCTTCGGAATCACCGAGGGCGCCATACCCTTCGCCGCCGCCGATCCTGCCCGAGTCATCCCGGCCAACATGGTCGGTGGCGCGGTCGCCGGTGCCACCGCCGCTCTTTTCGGTGCGACCAACTCCGTTCCGCACGGCGGCGGCATCGTCGCTCTGCTGGGTGCGGTGCACGGCGTTCCCGGCTACCTGATTGCGATCATCCTGGGTTCGGTGGTGACGGCGCTGCTGACCGTCGGCCTGAAGGCGCGCCACCAGGCGACGCCGCTGGGCGCCGCTGAGGAGGCGGTGCGGGACCAGTCCGAGCAGGCCACCGGATCCGGCGCCGCCACCGCCGTGGCCGCCGGCGGGGTCGCCACCGCCGTGGCCACCGCCCCGGCCAAAGTCGGTCTCGCCCAGTACATCACCCCAGAAACGGTCGCAGTCGATCTCATCTCGACCGACCGGGACGCCGCCATCGCCGAGCTGGTCGACATCGCCGCACGAACGGGCCGGGTCAGCGACCCGGCCGCCGTGGTCGCCAGCGCGCTGGCCCGTGAGGCGTTTGTCAGCACCGGCCTCGGCGACGGGATCGCGATTCCCCACGCCAAGACCGATGCGGTTTCCGAGCCGGTCGTGGTGTACGCCCGTTCCCGGGCGGGCATTGACTGGGGCAGCCGCGACGGCAAACCCGCAACGGAGCTGTTCCTGATCGCGGTGCCCGAGGAGGCCGCCGGCGACGCTCACCTGACCATCCTGGGCGCCTTGTCCCGCAAGCTGGTCAACCCGCAGTTCCGCTCCGAGCTGTCCGCCGCCGGACCGGCCCGGGCCTATGAACTGCTTTCCACCGTCCAGTAACCGTTCGGGTCGCTCAATCGGGCCAGACGTTGAGGTCTTCGGCGAGACGCGCGAGGACTGCTTCGTGGGAAACCCCGGTCCGGATGGCCAGGTAATCAACGAGTTCTTTCGCAACGGCGGTCATTTCGCGCATGTGCCTGATGACCGTGGTGTTGGTGGCGTCAGCGACGAGATCTGTTAGAGAGTCCTCGTCCTGATCGCCATGCGTATCAACGCTGAACTCCAGCAACCGTCGGGCGACAACCGTCATGCCACTGACCAGACCGAGCAACTTGACCCCGATTTCGGCGTCGCCGTCCGCGTCTCCGAGGATCTTGCGCAGTACCACTGTTCTGAAATTCGGGTCGTCGTCGTCATGGCTGGCCGTGAGGAACGCGACCGCATCCAAGACATCGGCGTTGGTCTCGTCGGGATCATTACTCATGGCGGGGATTCTTACATGAGGACAGGTCCAGGAGAGCAGGCCCGCTACGGTGAGGGGATGGCAGAACCCACCGCCGCGGTCGTCCCGGCGCACCCTCCCGAGCCGGTCATGCGCGTGATGAACCCGGCACTGCGATACCTGCTGCCGACGCCGCGCAACGCATGATGGGCCTGAAATTCCGCGACCCGCGGGTGCCCACGGTGGGAGAGTTCCGCGACGCAGTCGAGGACAACAAGCTGATGGCAATCCGATTCACACCGCACTAGTGGGTGGCAGGCGATTGGTCGGGGGCGTGCTCCTCGCGCTGCTGAGTGCAGCCCTGCTCGTAGTCATCTGGCCGACGTTCGGCAACCTGTGGTGGCTGAGCCTCGTGGCGTTCGTGCCGATGTACGTCGCGCAGTACCGGGTGCTGCCGAGGAGGTGGAGTGCGCTGGCGGTGGCCATCGCGTTCGGCGCCTACTACTTCGCGCTGTTCCTGCACGCCCGTTCGGTGTTGTCGATCGGCCCGATCATCGGGATCGGCGTCGGCGCGGCCGTCGTCGGCTTTGGGATCGGAATGTTCCTGCGGCCCTTCGCCGAACGGAGCAACTACCGCTGGTTCGTCGTGCAGCTTCCG
Organism: uncultured Actinomycetes bacterium; assembly: GCA_903877095.1. Taxonomy (GTDB): domain Bacteria; phylum Actinomycetota; class Actinomycetes; order Mycobacteriales; family Mycobacteriaceae; genus Mycobacterium. The sequence goes on from CAIRCP010000019.1 coordinate 7,796, forward strand.
CTGATCTGGGTGGCCATCGACCTGTTCATCCAGAACAACGAGATCTTCGGCACCTACATGTGGATCGCCTACCGGCTGGCTCCGGTCCCCCAACTGGTGCAGCCGGTCAGCATCACCGGCACGCCGGCGCTGAGCCTGCTGATCCACGTCGTCAACGCCACGGTGGCACTGGCGGTCATCGCCCTGATCGACCGGCTGCGGCCCGGACTGGCCACCGTCGCGGTCCCCCGCCGGGTGCTCGCGTGGTCAGTCGCGATTCCCGTTGCGGCCGTGGCACTCTGGGCGGCCGCCAGCCTGCTGATCTTCCGCGACGTGAGCAACCGGATGGGACCCGACGTGCGCGTGGCGGCGGTTCAGCCCGGGCTGGACAACGCCACTCCGGGCACGCTCATCTCCGCGGGGAACGTCACCCCTGGCCGCACCGAGGAGCAGCGCATCACCGACCAGACCGCCCAACTGACGACGATGACGCGCGACGCCGCTGCCAAGGGTGCCAAAGTCGTTGTGTGGCCGGAGGAGACGCTCAACTACGACCCGCGGGTGACCCACACCGACTGGATCCCCGCCCTGGTCCGCCAGACCGGGGTGTACCTGGCGATGGGCTTCACCCCGACTCCGCCGACGGCGCCGCACCCAACACCGGCCTGCTGTGGAGCCCGCAGGGCGAGGTGAAGGTGGTCTATTACAAGACCAAGCGGGTGATCGTCGAGGGTGAGAAGTTCACTCCCGGAACCGTCTACCCGACCGTGGAGACCCCGCAGGGCACCCTCGGCATGATCATCTGTTTCGACATCGACTTCCCCGACGGCCCGGCCCGCAAGGTGGCGCGCAACGGGGCCCAGATGATCCTGGCCCCAAGTATCGACTTCGCCTCCGTCGCCGATGTGCGCGCGGCGTCAACGGCGTTCCGCGCCATCGAGAATCGCGTCGCGATGGTCAAGGCCGACGTCGCGTGGGACTCGGTGATCGTCGCCCCCAACGGCCGGGTGCTGGCCGACACCGCGGTGCACACCGAACGCGGCGATCAGGCCCTGCTGGTGGCCGACGTCCCCCTGGGCCCGCGCGGGGCACCGTTCACCCGGTTCGGCGGCGTGCCGTTCCAGTGGCTGACGTATGCGGCGATGCTCGTGCTGATCGGGGCGATGGAGGTGTCCTGGCGGTTGCGCCGGACGGCCAAGCGCGAGGCTGCCGGAGCCGCGGCGGGCTGACGCACGGGCAGTGCCGCTGATCGTCGGCCACGACGGCGACCCGAAGAAGGCGCTCAGCGAGCGACTCTCGAAGTCTTGGCCGGCAGCGAGTTACGATGCCGCCGTGACCCTGCACGCCGCCGAGTATCTCACCGCCGGGGTGGTCGCCGTCCTGCTCGGCGGGGCTCTGGTGTATCTGTTCGGATCGTTCTTCCTGATGGCTTCGTACGTCGACCCCCGGCCCGGGCAGCACCACATGCGCGCCATGCTGCGCGAGTTGTACTACGTGCTGATCACCCAGCCGCTGATCCCGTTCTATTTCTTCATCGGCCGCCGATTCGGCCGCGGAGAGGGCCTCCCGGTCGTCTTCGTTCACGGCTACTTCCAGAACCGCGCCGACTTCCGTTGGCTGGCAAAGCAATTCCGCGCCGCGGGCAAAGGACCGCTGTACGGCTTCAACTATCCATGGTTCGACTCCGTGGACCGCAACGTTCCCCGGCTGGACCGGTTCGTCGCCCGCGTCTGCGCCGAGACCGGTTCGGACAATGTGGCTCTCGTGGCGCATTCGCTGGGCGGTCTGGTGTGCCTGGAGTACGCCCACTCCCCCAGCGGCCGGGGCCGCATCTCGCACTGCATCACCGTCGGCACGCCGCACGGCGGGGTCAAGTGGAAAGGGCCCATTCTCGGCAAGGTCGCGCACGAGCTCCGCGAGAGCGGCTCGTTCACCATCGAACGACGGGAGCGTGAGGTGGCGATCCCGACGATGAGCGTGTTCTCCACGCGCGACAACATCGTGCACCCGCCGTCGACCAGTGAACTGTCGGCTCGCGGCGGCATCGACGTCTCCGTCGATGGGCTGGGGCACCTGTCGTTGCTGTATTCACCGCAAGTGGCAAGGGTTCTCATCGATTTCATCGACGAGGTCGACGGCCCGTTCTAGACCCCGGTGCGACCGCGCGACCGGGGTTCGACATGTGGTTCGACCACGATCGGGGCGTGCGTTCTTTCCGCCCACGCCCCGTAGGACACCGACAGCGGACCGGCGCTGAAACCGTGCGCGAACACGCTCAGCAGGACCGTCACCGACAGCGGTCCGGCAATATCGGCGATGAAGGGCGAATCGCTGCCGAGTTCCTCCAGGGCCAGCAGCCCGAACACGATGGTGGCCAGCCCCCGTGGGCCGAACCAGCCCAGGAACGCGATCGTGGGCGGGCGCAACCCGCTGCCGAGCATGGCCAGCGCCACCGGAACCATCCGCAGCACGGTCAACGCGAGCACCGCGATCACCAGCCACTGCCAGCGCAATCCGTGCTGGAAAACGCGCAGCAGCAGGCCGCCGAAGAGGAACCACACCGGAAACCCCAGCAGATCGGCCGAGGTCTCGAGCAGATCAGCGCTCTCGTGCTCCTCGGCCAGGGTCTTCGAGGCCGCACCGAACACCAGGCCGCCGACAAACGCGGCGATGAACGCGTTGGCCCCGATCAGTTCGGCGGCTCCGAACAGCAGCGCGGGCAGCGCCAGCACCGCGACCTGACGGCCGCGCCGTCCGCTCATCTGACGCCGGCGCGACCAGTCCATCGCCCAGGCCATCACCACCGCGAGCAGCACCGAGCAGACCAGGGCGAGCAGCACCGAAACCACACCGATGCCCAGCAGCCCCGGTATGGGCGCGTCCTCGCGCTCGGCCAGCACCCCGAGTGCCACCAGAACGATCGGCGTCGCCAAACCGTCGTTGAGCCCGCTTTCGACGTTCAAACCACGTCGCACCCGCACCGGAACGGTCGGGTTGAGCACCGTGGGGGCGCCCAGTCCGGCATCGGTGGGAGTGATCGCGGCGGCGATCACCAAGGCACCCGCCCAGCCCAGATCGGGCAGCAATGGCCGGGCCACCAGGTAGGTGGCCAGCAGTGCCAGCGGGAACCCGACGAGCAGCAGTCGCACCGCGATACCCGGGTCGTGGCGCAGTTGCGACAACCGGACCGTGGAGGCGTCGTGGAACAGGATGATCACCAGCGTGATCTCGGCGATGGAGTGCACGAAGTCGGCGTTGATCGCGACCGACCCGGTGGAGAAGACGACCATGCCGGCGACGATGCTGAGCATCGGCGCGGTGACATTGGCGAAGGTCAGGCGACGGGAAACTAGCGCGTAGCAGAACACCAGAGCCGACATGACCGTGATGGCTTCGCCGCTCATCGGGCCGTCCCGCCCATATCGGACCTCCCATCCACCGGGTTCAGCAAGTGTAGAAACCTGGCAAACTGTGAGGGTGTTTATGCGTCTGACGGCCCTGGCGGCCGTGTTGTTGATCGGGGGAATCGCCGCCACTCCCGCCTCCGCTGAGCCGCTCGATCCCCCCGGCGTAATGACCTTCGGCGGGGTGCAACGGACCTATGTGCTGCACGTGCCTCCAGGGCCGGCGAACGGACTGGTGATCAACCTGCACGGGGCGGGCATGAACGGGGGCCAGCAGGCCGCCCTCACCGACTACAACTCGGTGGCCGACCGCTACGGGTTCGTCGTCGCTTACCCCGATGGCATCGACACCACCTGGGCCGATGGCCGCGGGGCTTCGCTGCCGGACCGCGAAGGTGTCGACGACGTCGGCTTCCTCGCCGCGCTGATCGGCCAACTGACCCGCGACCACGGCATCCCGGCCGGACACGTGTTCGTGACGGGCATGTCGGCCGGCGGCTTCATGGCCAACCGGCTGGTGTGTGAGCGCGCCGATCTGGTGACGGCCATCGCCCCGGTGTCGGGGACGCTCGGATCCGCGATGCCCTGCTCGCCGTCGCGGCCGGTTTCGGTGATGGCGGTGCACGGCACCGCAGATCCGGTGGTGCCTTTCGAGGGCGGCGTCATGAATGGGCGCGGCGGCACCAGTGACATCGTGTCCGCTCCGGCACTGGCCGAGCGGTGGCGCGAACTAGACCGGTGCCCCGGCCCACTGGTCGCCGATCCGGCTGCCACCGGCGAGATCCAGCAGATGACCGCCGCGGGCTGCGCCGGCAACACCGAGGTAACCCTGGTCCGGATCAACGGCGGCGGCCACACCTGGCCGGCCGGCCGGTTCTCGCTGCCGCCCGACGTCGTGGGCCCTACCAGTTTCGCGATCGACGCCTCAGCAGCCAGCGCCCAGTTCTTCGCTTCCCGGATCAGCTGACCGCTGTAGTCAGTTGACTGCGGCGATCCGGCCGGATGCCGGATCGAGGCGGATGGCGACGCTCTTGGACACACTCGGGTCCGCGGCCATCGACTCACCGGGCTTGCGCTCCAGGAACCGGTAGACGACCGTCCCGTCGCTGAAGGACACATCTTGAGGCTTGATCCGGTCACCGAGGAGCAGCGCGTTGGTGGCGTGCAACGATCCTCCGTCGTTGACGGCCGGTGCCGCCCCGCCGTCGTTGACGGCCAACACTGCGTAGTAGAAGGTGCCGCTGCCGCCCGGGTCGTTCGCGAGTAGCAGCGCCGCGTCCGGCCGACCGCCGCTGTTGACGTCCCCGCCGTTGACGTCCCCGCTGACCGGATCGCCGACGACACGCAGGGTGTTCTTCGCCGACGATCCGGGCGCGGCAGGTACCTCGGCAACCCCGTCTTTGAGGGTGAAACTCTGGTTGTCGATGGTGACGGTCAGATTCTTCACGGCCGTCGAATCAACCTGTGCTGCTTGACGATTCATCGCCGGGCGCATAGCGAAGAGGAGCAGTGCCAGGGCGGCGGCAGCCGCGACGATCAACCAGAGGAACAATCGCTTGGTGACGGTGGGCCGTTCAGATGCCATGGGCAGGCAGCATAGCGTCGGCCCGGCGGTCAGCAGAGCGGCGGAAAGCCATCGGTGTGGTCTGCCTGCTGCATCGCGGCGACGAGAGCCTTCGCCTCGTCTTCGGTGTAGGCCCGCGACGTCAACATGGAGATATTGAGTTCCACTGGGACGCCGTGCGTGTCGTTCACGCAGGCCACTTCGCCGTCACTGAGGACTCGCTGCGCATCCAGATAGCCGAACCCGTTGCTGAAACAGATAGTTGAAGAACGGCTGCTGAAGCTGACCGGTGTTCTGCAGATCATCGATCGTTCCGTCGGCGTGCGCCGGTGCTGCACCCACCAACCCCGCCACCCCGACTGCGACAACCGCCAGGGTTTTCCCCCGGAACTCGAGCGCTCGCATGACGGCTAACGATACAGATGCGATGCCGGGCCGAGGCTGCCTTATGACGGACCCTGCGCGGTCGGCCGGCCCTCGCCACTCCACTGTGACCACGAACCGGGGAACAGTGCCGCGTCGATCCCCACGGCACTCAGAGCCGCCAGCACCACCGACGCGGTGACCCCGGAACCGCAGTAGACCCCTGCCGACCCCGCGGCACCGGACTCTTGCGCCAGCGCCGCGAGTTCCGCATCGGGCCGGAAGCGTCCGTCCGCGTCGAGAAGCGACGGACTGGGCAGGTTGCGCGCACCGGGAACGTGGCCGGCGACCGGGTCCACGGGCTCGACTTCGCCGCGGTAGCGTTCCGGCGCGCGGGCGTCGAGGACCGTCGACGCCACGCCGGCCGACAGCTGATCGGCCGTCAGCACCGGCCGTCCGCCGGCGTACAGATCGTCGTAGGTGACGGTGACGTCACCCTCCGGGGCGTGGACCGGGCCGGACTGCAGCGCGCCGCCGGCCGTCGTCCACGCCGCCAGCCCGCCGTCCAGGATCCGCACGCCCGGGATGCCCGCCGCGGACAGCACCCACCAGGCGCGGGCGGAGCCGGCGCGGTTCCAGTCGTCGTAGACCACGATGGGCTGACCGGAGCGCACACCCCAGCGGCGCGCGGCGGCCTGCAGCGCGGCCCCGGTGGGCAGCGGGTGGCGGCCGAGTCCTGGCCGGGAGTGGTCGCTGAGATCGTCATCCAGGGAGACGTAGACCGCGCCGGGAAGATGGCCGGCGAGGTGGGCCGGCCGCCCGTCGGGCTGATCCAGCCGCCAGCGCACATCGAGAATCGCCGGAGGCCGGTTACCGGCCAACTCGGCCATCAGCTGCTCGGCGGTGATCAGCAACGCATCCCGATTGCTCACGGCTCGGGCGGAAAATTGTCGGTCATGGTCTGATTCTCCCGTCGTTCAGCTGTGACTGCTCGGGGCTGCTGAAGTCGATCTGGGCCGCGGGGTTGGCGATAGCGGTCACCATCGCCGTGCCGAACGCCCCGCCGTCATCGAACAGCGTCGCGGCGCCAACCGCAACACCTTGCGAGCACCAGTGCGAATCAGCCTGCACGCCAATGTAATCCCCTACCGGAAGCCGCACCATGCCCACGGTCAGGTCGCCGTTGATATAGCCGATGCCCCGAGTGCCGAGATTGGTCACCAGGCTGGTCGCCTCCGCCGCGACGACCGTCCGGACGAACGGACTGGGCTGCTCTCCCTCCACGACGTCGAGGGTGCGATGGTAAACCCGTTTGCGCGCAGTGTTCTGATGCTCGGCACTCGACGCGGTCCACGCTTCGCCGTCGCTGCCGATCAGGTACACCGGCCCGGCCACCCCGGCCGGCGCGGGGAACGAGTCCTGACCGGCCCACTCCTGCCCGGGTGGCGGTCCGGACTGCCGGTAAGACACCATCGTCGCCCGCGCGACGACCATTCCGCCCTGCAGCACATCGCATTCCGCGTTGCGGATGCGACGTCCGTCGCGGACTAACCGGGTGCGCACCTCGGTGGGAACCCGGTGGGCGGACCGGAACAGATCCGCGGTCAGCCGGGTGGGCAGGAATCCTTCGGCGCCGTAGTCGAGTTCGAGGAAACGCGCCGCCAGGCCGACGACGGCCGGGCCGTTGAGCGAATCGTTTCCCCACCGACTCAACGCCCACTCCGTCGGATGGAAGCAGCCGGCGGAATCCCGGGAGAAGAAATGGTCGTTGGCCCTGAACACCCCGGCATCCTCGCACAGACGATTAGCCGACATAATCACCCTGGGGTCGCCCAAGCGAAGGGATGCGCGGTGTCGGAAATCGAGGCGTCCGCCGACCGTGCGCGCCGCGGCACCGCCAACCCATGGGTGCTTGTCGCCACCATGAGCATGGTGGCACTCACCGTCGCCGTACTCCAGACCGGCGTGGTGCCGGTGCTCGGCGTGATGGCCCAACAATTACAGGTGTCCAGTGTGGACGTCAGCTGGGCGGTCACCGCCAACCTGCTCGCGGCGGCTGCGAGCACTCCCCTCATCGGCCGTCTGGCCGATTTGAACGTCAAAAAGCGGGTCCTGCTCGCCGTCTTGGTCGTTGTGCTGGCCGGGTCGGTGCTGGGTGCCGTGACGTCGTCGCTGCCGCTGCTCATCGTCGCCAGGGTGCTTCAGGGCGCCTCTTTCTCGCTCTACCCGATCGGCATTTCCATCCTCCGTGAGGAATTGCCGGCAGACCGGTTGATGTCGGCCATGGCGGTGCTGTCCGGCGTGCTCGGGTTCGGCGGCGGGGTGGGGCTGGTGATCACCGGGCTGCTGATGCGCGGCGACGCCAGCTATCACCGGGTGTTCTGGTTCACCACTGCGTTCCTGGTGGTCGTCATCGTCGCTGTACTGGCCCTGGTTCCGCACCGACCGCGTTCGGCGACCGGATCGGTGGACTGGGTGGGCGCCGCCGGACTGGCGGCCGGTCTGTCACCCCTACTGCTGGCCGTAACCCAGGGCAACGTCTGGGGCTGGACCGATGCGCGCACCGTCGGCAGCGCGGCATTCGGCGCAGCGGCGCTGGCCATGTGGTGGTGGTGGGAGGGACGTTGCGCGCAGCCGTTGGTGTCCATCGGCATGTTGACCCGCCGGTCGCTCCTACTCACCAACGTGGCGACGGTGGCGGTGGGCATGGGCCTGTACTTCAGCTTTCTCGGCCTGACCGGATTCGTTGGGGCGCCGAAGGAGACCGGTTACGGCTTCGGGGCCACGGTGCTGGAGGTCAGTGCGGTGTATCTCTTTCCCGGCGCGCTTGCCGGGTTCGCCACCGCCCTGGTCAGCGGGCGCTTCATCGATCGCTATGGCGCGCGGGCGGTGATGACGGCTGGAACCGTCACCGGCATAGCGGGTTTCGTGATGCTCGCGATGGCGCACTCGACGACGTTGCAGATGATCGCCGGCATCATCCTGGTCAACATCTACATCAGCCTCGCCTACGGGGCACTGCCGGCAATGGTCGTCGGCGAGGTCGAACCAGGCGAAACCGGCGTGTCCACCAGCATCAACGCGATCGCCAGGACGGTCGGCGGCTCCGCCGCGGCGGCGATCGTCGCGGTGCTACTCAGCCGCCACGGACCCGCCGGCGCTCCCCCGGAAAGCAGCTACACCGCGATCTTCGCACTCGGGGCGCTCACCGCGGTGGCTGCCATGCTGCTGATCGTCGCGAGCAGACCACGGCTACGGGACTTGGAGACCATCGACGACCGCGCCAATTCCCTTGCGATGAACCACGAGTGGGGCTAGTCGAGTCACCCGGTCAGGGCGTGACCGATTCGCCGACCGCGCTGCCTTCGTCGGCGTCGGGATCGAGTACCCGCAACACCCGCGCCCGTCGCTCATCGATGGCCCGGCCGAACTCCTGCAGCAACTGCGGGTTGTTCTGCACCACCTTCTCGATGGCGTCCCGGTGGACCTTGATGACGGTGACCTCGTCGAGCGCAAACGCCGAACCGACCGTCGGGTGCCGGATAAGTGTCGAATGCCCCAGGTAGGAGCCCACTTCCAGGGTGCCGACCTCGGTACGGGATCCATCCGGCGCTTCGGCGGAGAGCAGTACCGTTCCGGACATGATGAACGACATCGCATCGGGCACAACGCCGTCCTGCTGGACGAGTTCGCCGGATCCGTACCGTTCGATCACGGCGTGCGGGCCCATCGCACGCTGTTGATCGCCGCTCAGCCGCAGGGTCGGTGCGACAACGGTTTTGATCGCGGCGGCCACCAGGTCGGGATCGGTGAATCCGTCGACCGCCTCGTCGAGGTGCAGGCCGTCCCGCCGAGCCGCGTACCAGATCCAGCGCCGGAAGGTGGCCTCGGCGTCGCCGTCGTCGGCCGGTGAGCGCAGCGGAATCTTGGTGCGGTACTTGAGGTCTCCGATCGGGATGGCCGTCGGGGTGAGATCGGGGTGGCACTGCGGCAACTGGGCGGCGATGCGGCTGAGCATCGCGCAGATCTGATCTGGACGGTCCTCCACCGCGAACACGCTGATGACCCTGATCGCGTGCTTATCGGCCGGCCTGCTCAGGTTGGTGAACGGCTGCCCGGCGAGGACCGAGTTCGGGGTGATCTCAACGCCTTTCGACGTCTCCAGGTGCACCGCCCGCCAGTTCACCTCGACCACCCGGCCAGTGGCTTTATCGGTCTCGATCCAGTCGCCGAGCCCGAACGGCTGCTCGAACAGCATCAACAGTCCGGAGATGATCTGGCCGACCGAATTCTGCAGGGTCAGACCGATGACGATCGAACCGATGCCGAGTGCGGTGAACAGGCCGCCGACGTTCGCACCCCAGATATAGGAGAAGGTCAGGCCGGCGCCGACGGCGATCAGTCCGAACCGCATGACGTCGAGGAAAATAGCGGGAATCCGCCGCCGCCAGCTGCCATCGGGTGCAGAGGCGAAGACGGAGTTCCGTACGCCCGACAACAGCAGGATGAGCACCCCGATCGCCACCAGCGTCCCGACGAGTCGGACCGGTGTGGAGTGGGCGGGCATCCCCGCGGCGCCGACCATCGCCATCAGCAGCGCGGCCAGCGGGACTATGTAGTTGCGCAGCAGGCTGACTGGGCCGATCAGGTTGCTGCCCCTTCGGCGCAGTCCCTGCTGCCACTCCGTCAGGGCGATCAGCGTCAGGGGCAGCCCGGCGGCGATGCCCACCGCCCAGTAGAACCATGGGGCGCCCAACACCGTCATCATGTGGTCGGCTCCGTCACGCGCCAGACCGTCACCTGCGTTCCGTCGGCTGCGATGGTGCCCGCCGCGGCGAACGCCTTCGTTTCGGCGAGCACGTCGTAGACCCGCGAGGTGACGTAGATACCCGGCTCCGGCATGCCGTTCTTCATCCGGTGCGCCAGATTGACGGCGGTCCCCCACATGTCGAACACCGGGTACGTCGCGTCGATGAGGCCGCTGCTGACCGTGCCGGTGTCGATACCGGCACGCAGACCCAGATTCAGTGATGACTCGTGGTTGAACCGCTCGATGATGCGCTGACATTCCTGTGCGAAGTCGACGGTGCGACGGATGTTGTCCAACCGCGGCACGGTCAGCCCGCAACTGCCGAGGTAGCCGTTACGAACCGGCCGGACCCGTTCGATGCCGAACTCCTCGGCGGCGGCATCGAACTGGCGGGTCAGTTCATGGGAGAAAGCCAGGGAGTCTTCCGAATCCATTTCGGCCTGGAGACGATCCAGCCCGGCGATGTCAACGTAGATCACCGTCACGTTGGGGTGCTCGCGCGCAGTGATCTCCTGGCCACTGCGCAGTTTGTCGGCGATGGCCGGGGGCATCAGCGAGCGCAACAGGCGCCGGATTTCGCCGCGATGTTCGGTGAGCAGATCATCCTTGACCGAGAGGCTGCGGCTCATCTCGTTGAACATCCCGGTCAGATCGCCGATTTCGTCACGGGTCTGCACCGGGATATCGACCCGGTAGTCCCCGGCGCTGATCCGCTGCACTCCGGCCTCCAGGCGCCGGATGGGCCGCAGGAACACCTGGGCGAGGATCACCGCCAGCAGGCACACCACGAAGATGATGCCGGTGGTCGCCAGCGTGACGATGCGGGTGAAGGTCGCTTCCCGGGCGAAGGCCTCCTTGGTGCTGATCTTCGCGACGATCGACCACTCCAGGCCGGCGAGCTTGCCCATCGGGGCATAGGCCTGGATCGTCTCGGCACCGAGATAGTCGGTGGTGATCATCACTCCGGAGTACCCCTTCTGGGCCTGCCGGTGCACCTCAGAACTCACCGGCTGAATCAGCGTGGTACCGCCCTGACGGATCGCGATGTCGGGGATATCGGGAGTTGTTCCGGCCTCGATCACCTGCTTGCGGTATTTCTCGGGGTCCTCAAGAAAGAGCCGCGAATCCGAGCGCATCAGGAAATCGGGGCCGGCGAGGATCGTCTCACCGGTGTCGCCCATCCCGGCCTCGACCCACTGCTTGTCAAACGTCATCACCTTGTTGACCTTGGTGATCGGAAACTGCAGGGCCAGAACGCCTTCCGGTTTACCGCTGGGTGGAATGGGGGCGACCATCCATGCGGTGGCCGCCATTTCAGCCGGCTGGTAGAACTCGAAATCGGTGAAAACCACCCGGTCGGCCTTGTTGCTCGACATCGCCTGCTGGTAGGCGTCACGCAGCTTCGAGGAACGGTAGGGACCGGTCAGAATGTTGGTACCCAGATCGGTGTTCTTGTAGGCGCTGTAGATCACATTGCCGCGGGCATCGAGGATGAGGGCATCCTCGAAGGCGAACCGTTGGACGATCTCACGAAAGTACGCCTGATACCTCGCGTTGGCCGCTGACCAAGCGCTCCCGTCGCGCTCGTCGTCCATCGCGAGCGCCGCATCGTCGGCGGGCAGCTTCGCCGTGTAGTTGGCCTGCAGATAACGCTCCGCGTTGGACGTCGGTAGCAGCGCCGCGACGTCAAGCTCTGTGCCGCTGTACTTTTCGGTCTCCTTGGCAAAGAAGTCGTAGTAGTTCGCGATCCCCTTCGTCATGTCCGGGGTGATCGTCGCGTCGGCCAGCTGATCGAAGCCGGCGGAGAAGTCACGAAGCGCGTTCTGGGACATCGTCCCGTAGGTGTAGGTGATCAGTGCGCTGCGCAGATCGGTGACCTGGGCGGTGAGCGTGCGCTTCTGGGACTCCAGGATCTCGGTCAGCCGGGTTGTCGCCGCAGTGCGCAGGGAGTTGCGTCCGGTCTGGTAGGCGATGCCGCCGACGATCGCCGCAGCGAGAACGCTGCACAGCACCAGCATCAGAATCAGCTTCGATTGGATGCTGATGCGGTTGAGGAAATTCACGCGCGTCACGGTGCTCGGCATGCTCAGGCGCCCGACCTTGGGCCACGGTCCGAGCGCGCTATCGTCGCGAGCGTCATGCTCCGACAGCTGACTCATCGCTTCCTTCCAGCGTGTTCGACCTCGGCGAATCTTAACAGCCGCTGTGACCGACGTGACGGATGTGAATGAGCGATAATCAACCGAAGGAGGAGGCGGTCATGCGAGGTCTTTACGGTGCCACGGCGGCGGTCGTGTTTATCGGTATCACCGCCGCGGCGCCGGCGAACGCCTCAGCCGACTGGGCATTGAACGGCACGTTCACCGCCACCTCGAATGGCGAGTGGGCACGCACCAACGACGTGTTCCACAACGAGCAGAGTGTGCGGGCCATGTGGACCATCAACTCGCAGTGCAGCTACCCCACTGAATGCACCGGAACAGTGACCAGCGACCAGGGGTGGACCGCGCCGATCTACCAGACCGGCGGCGAGTGGTACGTGAAACACATTGTGCCGCATTGGATGCCGTGCCAGGACGGCTCAAGCGCCGACGGCTATCAGGTGTTCCGGTTCAAGCGGATGACGCCCGACGGCGACAACACCGACCCGACGTCGAACACTCTCGTCGGCGAGGATTCCACCACCGGCCCCGGCGGAGCGTGCGGGCGCAGCCTGCCGCTCTTCATCGCCATGCCGTTCAAGCTGGCGATGGTCGGCTGATCCGGTCCAACGAGACTGCGCCCAGGGTCGCGGTTTCCTGGGCGGTCGCGCGCCGGCCGCTGAGTCGATCGTTAGCCCGTCGGAATGAGGTCGGTCCAGGCCTGCGGCCCGGGGCCTGTGACGTCGGTCTGCCGTCCGACCGTTCCGTCCGGCGCGGCGAACTGTCCCGACTTCGGATCGTAGGTTCCGATGGCTACCGACGGCCCGGGTGCGTTTGACGGTGGAACAGGTTGCGGCGCAGGCGCTTCCGCAGCAGCCGGCGCAGGCGCAGGCGGGGCACCCTCGGCCGGCGGCGGCCCCGGCGGCAGCGGGGTGCCCTCCAACGGGCCGTAGATCGTGTCGTTCAACGTCACCCGGTCATCCGGCGCAATGCCCTGCGAGATCAGGTTGGGGTCGAGCGGATACGGCCCGGTGGCATGCTGTCGCATTGCCAGCGGCGAATACGGTCCGGGGCTCTCACAGATCTCCACGGTCGGTGCGCGCTTGCCGGGCTGGCCCATGCACGGATAGTTGCGGGCGCCGCGCACGGCGATCGGCGAATCCTGCGGCAGTTTGCAGTACAGCCCGTCGGGGGTGTCGACGTCAGTCAGGTCCGACGGGGACCGCCACGACGACGGCGGCAGGAAACCGACCGTGCAGGCCGGCGGGTCGTTGAGGGTCAGCGTGAAGTCCCCCTGGGTGAATCCGGTCGGGTTGTTGCGGGGCAGGCCCACCGCCTGCACCGAAGCGATGTACGGCGGGAGCAGGACCAGCAACTGCTCAAGGGAGGGCCGGTAGGTGACCGCGATACGGCTCACGGTGGTGAGGTTGGCCAGCAGGATCGGCAGCGTCGGCTTGACCTGGCGCAGCAATTGGGCGGCCTCGTCGAGCGCACCCGGGCCGTGCTGGAGCACCGCCCGGATCTGCGGGTCGTTGGCATTCAACTGCGCGGTGACGCCGGCGAGACTTCGCGCCCAGGTCCGCAGGGCGTCGGCCGAGGCCACTTGGCCGTCGAACAGCGGCCGGGCGTCGTCGACCAGCGTCCGGGCCTGGCCTGACACCTTGTTGAAGTCGCGGGCCACCACCGACGTCGAATCCAGCAACGCGGCCAGATCGTCGCCGGATCCGTTGAGGCCCTTGAAGGATTCGTCGAGCAGCTTGCCGAGCTTCTCTTTGGGGATGCTGTCCAGCAGGGCGCTCACCTGGTCGAGCATCGGGCCCACCCGCTGCGGGACGCCGGTGTCCTTCGCCGAGATCACCGACCCGTCATGCAGATACGGTCCGGAGTCCGTCCTGGGTAGCAGGTCGACGTACTGCTCGCCCACCGCCGACACGCTGAGGACTCTGGCTTCCAGATCGGCCGGGATCTTCGGGGAGTTGGCCAGCGACAACGTCGCCTCTGCACCCGAGCGCACCGCCCGGACATCGGTGACTCTGCCGATCTGCACGCCCCGGTAGGTGACGTTCGAGAATTCGTACAGCCCGCCGGTTCTGGGCAGTTCCAGCGTCACCGCGATCCGCCCGATGCCCAGCAGGCTCGGTAACTGCATGTAGACCAGCACCATGGCGAGGATGCCGATGATCGAGGTGACGGCGAAGATCACCAATTGCGTTCGCACGAAACGGGTCAGCAGCATCTACCGGCCTCCCGCGTCCTGAGGCGCCAAGACCGCATCGGGTGACGGCGGCGGGGGCGGGGGCGGCGGTGCCGCATCCGGTGGTGGGGCCTGCGCGGCGTCGGGATCCGGCGGATCGGCCACCGCGGCCACTGCTGCCGGCGGCGGACTGAACGGTGCGTTGAGCGGATCGTAGGTGTAGGTGGCGTACCACGGATCCCCTGGCGCCGGAACAAGTTTTGCGCCTTCCTGACCCCAGCGGGTGCCGATGAAGAGCGTTCGCTTCAGCCGCGGGACGGTGAAGTCGAAGATGATGTATTGGTTGAGGTAGTCGCCCCGGATCGCCCGGTCGATGGTGGCCTGGCCGTAGGGCAGGACGGTGAAGTAGGCGATCGCCTTGTCCAGATCCGGTCCGACGTCGGCCAGTGAGCGCAGGGTCGGCTCGAGGTTGCGCAGGTTGTGGATCAGATCATCCTTGGTGTCGTTGACCACATCGGCGGCGAGCGTGCTGAACGTGCCGAGCTTGTCCAGCGCGGTGGTGAGGTTGGGCCGCTGCGCGATCAGCACATCCAGGGCCGGCGGAATGCGGTCCAGCGCACGGGTGAGTACCTCGCGCTGCCCGGCGAAGGTGCCGGCCACCCGGTTGAGCGCGACCACGCTGGCATTGATGTTGTCCCGTTGTGCAGCCAGGATGCCGACGAAGTCGTTGAGCCGGACCAGCAGATCCCGGATCTGCGGTTCGCGGCCACCCAGCGCGCGGTTGAGTTCGTTGACGATGTCGCCGATCTGGCCCACTCCCCCGCCGTTGATGACCACCGACAGCGCCGACAGGGTCTGCTCGGTGGACGGGTAGGTCGAACTCTTGTTGAGTCCCAGCGTGGCGCCAGGGGCAAGGCGGCCCTGCGCCGTCTGGCCCAGGGGCGGATTGAGGGCAAGGTGCATGGACCCCAGCAGGCTGGTCTGCCCGACCGTCGCCACCGCGTTGGCGGGGATGACCACATCCGGTTTCACCGAGATGTCGACGTCGGCGTGCCAGTCACGCACCCGCATGGAGTTCACGCTGCCGACCACGACGTCGCCGACCATAACGGGTGAATTCGGTTCCAGTGTAGCGACATTCGCCAATTCGACATGGTAGACGCTGGCGCCCGGTCCGCGACCCACCGCACCGGGCAGTGGCAGGGAGTTCAGCCCCCCGAACCCGCAACCGCTGACGGTGACCGCCACGCATGCCGCGGCGATGATCGACCTGCGAACACTCATGGCGTCGCCCCCTGTCCCTGCGGCAGTGGCACCGGCGGTGGAATCGGTGGCGGTACGGCAGCCGGTGATCCGGCGGCCGGCGCGGCCGGACCCTCAGCAGGCAGCAGCATTCCGGGCAGCGTCGCGGGGTCCGACGGGCCGGGCGCCGGGCCGCGCGGGACGCCGGGCGGCACCGGGGCGCCGGGGTACAGCGCAGGCTGCGGATCGGCGGGCAGCCCGCCCGGCGTGTAGGAACCGTGCTGCGACGCCGGGCCGCCCCACCCGGGCGGCGGGGGCACGTCGCCGTTGAGACCGGTGTAGGCCGAAATGTCCGGTGGCAGTTCGGGAGCCGACGCCGACCCGCTGCCACCTGGTGCCAGTTGCGGTTCGGAGTAGATCAGATTCCACGGACTCGGCGACTTCCCCAGGTAGGCGTTGAACGGGAACGGCAGGTAGTTGAAGTTGAGCAGCCGCAGCGCCGGTCCGAGGTACTGCGAGCACAGCTTGCCGGTCTCCGAGGACGTGGCGTTCTCGATGGCGCCGATCGCCGCGCACACCACCTGCAGCGGGTTGGAGAAGTTGGCCAGCGCGAATCCGCCCAGCGCGCTTTGAATGTCGGGGTTGTAGATGTTGTAGGTGTTGCCGATGGCGTTGGGCGCCACGTGCAGCAGGTTCTTCAGGGTTATCTGGTTGGCGGCCACGTTGCGGACCACGTCGCCGAGCCGGTCGATCTGCTCGGCGGTCTGGTTCCGGCTGCCGGCGACGAACCGCTGGACGTCCACCACTGCGCTGGAGAGGTTGGTCAGCGCCGCGTCCAGATCCGACCGGCTGCCGTCGAGCACACTGGACACCGAGGCCAGCCGATCCTGGAAGGAGACGATCTGGGTGTTGCTGTCGCGCAGCGCGGTGACGAAGGTCTGCAGATTGGCGACGACGTCGGTGATGTTCCCGCTCCCGTCGGCCAGGATGCGGCTGAGGTCGGACAGTTGCTTGATGGTCTCGCGCAGCTTCTCGCCGTTGCCGTCCAGCGCGGTGGCGGCACTGTCGATGAAACGTCCGACCGACGACCCGGAGACACCGCTGGTGGGTCCGAGATCGGTTGACAGCCGGGCGAGTTGGGTCTTGATCTCGTCCCACTCGACGGGTACCGCGGTGCGGTCGGTGTCGATGACGGCGCCGTCGCGCATGGTCGGCCCGGTCTGCCCGTCGGCTCCGTAGGCCGGGGCGAGTTGGACGTAGCGGGCGCCCACCAGATTCGACGCGACGATCACCGCTTTGGCATCGGCGGGAATCGGGATGCCGTGCTTGACGGCCAGCGTCATCTTGGCCTTCGTGCCCGTCGGCTCGATCGACGCGATCGTGCCGACCTTGACCCCGGCGACCCTGACCTCGTCACCCGGGTAGATCGCCGTGGCGCTGGTGAAGTAAGCCGTGATGGCGGTGGCCTTGCTGACGGTGTTGCGCACCAGCACGGCCACCCCGCCGACGAGCAGCAGGGCCAGCAGCGCGGCGAACACACCGGTGAACCGACGACGGGATGTCACGGCGGCCCCCAGCGCTCATTGGGCTGCGGAACCCCGTTGTAGGGGAACGGGAATTCGGCCCGCGGCCCGGCATTGTCGGGCGGCTGGCCGGCGTCGACGCCCCGCCGGAAACCCAGGGCGTAGTCGAAGAAGGGCTGTAGGGTCTGGGCCGGGGCGAGGTTGGCCACGTAGGCGTTGTAGTAGAAGCCGTTGTTGACCGCCTCGGCTTGGGTCAGCTGGAATTTCGCCAGCCCCGCCATCGCCTTGGTGACGTTGTCGTTGTTGCGTTGCAGCATCGCGGTCACCGAGTTCATCTTTTCCAGCGCAGGCGCCAGTTCCTTCTCGTTGTCGGCGACGAGACCGCTGAGTTGCTGGGACAGCGCGGAGGTGTTGGCCAGCAGGCTGACGATGGCGGCTTGCCGTTCCTGCAGGACGCCGAGCAGGTCATTGGCATTGAGGATCAGCGTGTTCACCTGCTGGCTGCGCTGGGCGAGAATCCCGGTGACTCCTGCCGCACTCTTGAGCAGCCCCGTGAGCGACTGGTTGCGGTCGTTGAGCGCCTTGGAGATTCGGCTCAGACCGTCGAAGGTCGGCCCCAGTTGCGGGGCGATCCGCTCAACGGTGCCCGACAGGGTGTTGAGTGACTGGTTGAGGGCGGCGGTGTCGGTGTCGCGGGTGTTGCCCGCGAAGTCGCCCAGGGCGTCGGTCAGCGAGTACGGCGACCCGGTCCGCGTCACCGGAATGACGTCGGAACTGCGCAACCGCCCTTCGCCGTTGGATTCCAGCGTCAGCATCCGCTCCCCCAACAGAGTTCCGGTGCGGATGTGGGCGGTCGTGTCCGACCCGAGCCGGACCTTGCCGTTGACGGTGAAGCTCACCAGGGCCTTGCCCTGCTGCAGCGAAACATCGGATACCGTGCCGACTTTCACGCCGGACACCTTCACGTCATTGCCGGCGGCCAGGCCGCCGGCCTCGGTGAAGAGCGCCTGATGTCTGATCGAGGTGGCCAGGCCGAGCAAAAACTGCGTCTGCAGGCCGACGATGATGATCAACACGATCAGGGTCAGTCCGATGAATCCGGACCGGATCAGATGGGCGCCACGGAATTTCAGCATGGCCGCACGCTGTTCACGATCACGGCTCAGCGCACCTTCCGGTGTGCTGCATGATCCACGGGAAGTAGGCCGTGCGGCCCTGCAGATCGGTCACCCGCAACGACATGCCGCACAGGTACTGATTGATCCAGCTGCCGTAGGACCCCAGCCGCACCAGCTTGCGGTAGTTCTTCGGCGCCTTCTGCAGGGCGATGTCCAGCGTCGCCTTGTCGTCGTCGAGAAGCGGTGCCAGACGGGCCAGTTGGTCGACGGTGCCGGCCAGCGGAGGCCGCGCCTGGGTCAGCAGATCGGTCAGCGACGCGGTTCCCCTGTCCAGGGCGGTGATGGCGTTGCCGATCGGGTCGCGATCGGCGGCCAGACCGGTCACCAATTGCTCCAGCTTGTCGACCGTGCCGGAGAACTTGGCGCCGTCCTTGTCGAGGGTCGCCAGCACCGCATTGAGGTTGTCGATCAGTTGCTGCACGGTCTGGGCGTTGTCGGCCAGCGCGTTGGAAAACGCCGAGGTCTTGCCGAACAGCGACTCGATATTGCCGTCCTGGCCCTGCAGCACCTGGATCAGCGAGTTGGTCAGGGCATTGACGGCTTGCGGATTGAGCGCCTGCACAACGGGTTTCAAGCCGCCCAGCAGCAGGTCCAGGTCAAGCGCGGGTTGGGTGCGCTCGGCGGGGATCACCGTGCCCGGCGGTGCGATGGAAGCCGACCCGGGGGTGTCGATCAGTTCGAGGTAATGGTCGCCCACCAGGTTCAGATACCGCACCGCCGCCTTGGTGCCCGACGTCAGCACGATGTCCCGATCGGCGCCGAACCCGACGGTCACGGTGTTGTCCGGTTGCAGATCCACCCGGTTGACTTTGCCGACCCGGACCCCGGCGACACGCACCGAGTCGCCCTTCTTCAGGCTGGAAACGTCGTCGAACACCGCCGAGTAGGTGTTCTGCGCACCGCCCCGGACCTCACCGAACACGGCGAACAGCGCTGCGGTCAGCAGCAGCATCGTCACCATGAACACGCCGACTTTCAGCCCGGTGATGCCCAGTGGCCTCATCCGGGCATTCCGATCTGGGCGGTGTTGCGCGGCGGGCCGTCCAGCGGGCCGAACAGCAGTTGCTTGAGACCGTCGGAGTTCAGCAGGATGCCCTGGTTCCCGTACTGCGCCTGGTTGGCCCCGATGTCGGTGACGATGTAAGGCGGACGCTGCTCGTAGGCGACGTTGGGAAGGGCGGCGCACTGCGGACCGCCCTTGGCCGCCACCTTGGGCAGGTTGCCCGGGTACCGGTAGCGTTCGCGGCCCAAGAAGAAGCCCTGCAGCAGGACGGCTCCCGGCACGGGCAGACCCGGACCGTTGGCCAGCGGCAGCATGCCGCCGAGCCCACACGTCAGCGCCGGGCCGTACTGGTTGGTCAGGTCGGTGGTGGGCACCAGCAGGTGCACGACGTCGACGAGGGACTGCCGGTTCTCGGTGAGCACGTCGGTGCCGATGTCGGCGACACCGATGGCGCTGAGCAGCAGGGCGTTGAGGCCGTCGCGCTGGTCGACGATCGTGTCACTGACTCGGCTGGTGTTGTCCAGGACGGCCAGTAGGTCCGGCGAGGCGTCGCCGAAGGCATTGAAGACCGTCGGCGAGACCTCCAGCACATGGTTGAGGTTGTCCAGCGACGGGTTCAGGTTTGCCAGGGCGGTGTCGAGATCCACCAGGGTCTGGCCGAACTTGTCACCGCGGCCGTTGAGCGACTTCGACAGGGCACCGAGGGTCTGGTTGAGCTTCGCCGGTTCCACCTGCGAGAGCACCGAGACCAGTTTCTGAAAGACCGTGTTGAGTTCAACGGTCACCTTGTCGCCGCCCTGGATTCGGGCTCCGGCGCGCAGGCTGTCCTGCGAGGGGTCGGCGGGCGGCACGAGTTCGACGTATTTGGAGCCGAACACGGTCGACGAGGTGATCTCTGCGCCCACGTTCGCCGGGATGACCGATAACGAACCCGGGTCGAGGGCCAGATTCAGCGCCGCGCCGCCGTCGGGAAGATGGTCGATCGAGGCGACCTTGCCGACCTGGGCGCCGTGGAGTTTGACCTTCGCGTCGGGGTACATCACCAGCCCGGCCCGGTCGGCGATCACCGTGACCGGCACGCTCTTGGTGAAGCTGCCGCGGAAAAGACCGATGGCCACGACGACGACCAGCAGCAGCGCCAGCACCGTCAGCAGACCCGCCAGCGGGCGGACGTAGGGACTGTCGGCGAACCTCTTGCGGGTCATGGTGCTCATCCGGAGAGGTTGAAGTTGCCGTTGGAACCGTAGATCGCGAGAGACACCAGCAGTGTCACCGAGACCACCACGATCAGGGAGGTCCGGACTGCGTTGCCCACGGCCACTCCGACCCCGGAGGGTCCGCCGCTGGCGAAGTAGCCGAAGTAGGTGTGGATCAGCAGGATGGTGATCGCCATCAGGACGGCCTGGAAGAACGACCAGAGCAGATCGAGCGGGTTCAGGAACGTATAGAAGTAGTGGTTGTAGAGGCCGGCCGACTGCCCGAACAGCGCGACGGTGACGAACTGGCTGGCCAGAAACGACAGGATCACCGCGACCGCGTACAGCGGGGTGATGGCCAGCATGCCGGCCACCAGGCGGGTGGACACCAGGTATTCGACCGAACGGATGCCCATGGTCTCCAGGGCGTCGACTTCCTCGTTGATCCGCATAGCCCCCAGTTGGGCGGTGACGCCGGCGCCGAACGTGGCCGCCAAGCCGATTCCGGCGACCACCGGGGCGGAGATCCGGACGTTGATGAACGCGGCCAGGAAACCGGTCAGCGCCTCCACGCCGATGTTGCCCAGCGAGGAATAGCCCTGCACCGCAATGGTTCCGCCGGCCGCCATCGTCAGGAAGCCGACGATGGCGACTGTGCCGCCGATCATGGCCAGCGTGCCCGCGCCCATGCTGATCTCGGCGATCAAGCGGACGACTTCCTTGCGGTAGTGCACCGCGGCATGCGGGATACCGGCGATGGCCCGACCGTAGAACATGGTGTGATCGCCGACGCGGCTGAAGAAGCCGACCGGGGACTTGACCCCGTTGAGTAGTCGCGGGAAGGTTCCCCGCAGCACCGACAGGTTGCTCACCGGATCAGCCCGCCGTCATCCGGATGCCGATCGCGGTGACCACCACGTTGACCACGAACAGCGCCATGAAGGCGTAGACCACCGTTTCGTTGACGGCGTTGCCGACCGCCTTGGCGCCGCCGCCGGTGATCATCAGCCCGCGGTAGCAGGCCACCAGTCCGGCGATCAACCCGAACAGCGCGGCCTTGACGCAGGAGATGATCACTTCGGGCACTCCGGTCAGCAACGTGATCCCGGCGGCGAAAGCCCCGGGGTTGACGTGCTGGACGAATACCGAGAAGACATAGCCGCCCAGAATCCCGATGATCACCACCAGGGAGTTAAGCAGCAGCGCAACGAGTCCCGAGGCCAGCATCCGGGGCGTGACCAGGCGCTGCACCGGGTTGATGCCCAGCACCTCCATCGCGTCGATCTCCTCGCGGATGGTTCGCGAACCGAGGTCGGCGCACATCGCCGTCGCGCCGGCCCCGGCGACGATCAGCACCGTCACCAACGGGCCGACCTGCGTCACCGCACCGAACGCGGCGCCGGCGCCGGAGAGGTCGGCAGCGCCGAGTTCGCGAAGGAGGATGTTGAGGGTGAAGCTGACCAGCACGGTGAACGGAATGGCCACCAGCAGGGTCGGGGCCAGTGACACCCGGGCGACGAACCAGGACTGCTCCAGGAACTCGCGCCACTGGAACGGGCGCTGGAACACGTAACGCACCGCGTCGGACGACATCGCGAACAGTCCGCCGATGGCCTGCATCGGCGTCGAGATCCCCTTGCCCAGTGCGATGCCCGGAGACCAGCGATCAGCTTTGTCCGCCATCCGCCCCGGAACTCTCTCGTCGTGACACGTTCTTTGGTTCCCCGAAATGTAGGCGATCAACCTGTGCCAGTCAGCCGATTCTCCGCAGTGTCGGGCCTCGGGAATGGTTCGATCGGGAGATCATGGCGTGCGATACGGCGACCCGGGCGGGAACATACGTGTCATGACTGTGCCCAGATACGCCGATCGCCGGGTGCTGATCACCGGCGGTGGTTCGGGCATCGGGCAGGCCTGCGTGCTCCGGATTCTCGACGAAGGCGGCCGGGTGGTGGCCGCCGACATCAGCCAGGCCGGCCTCGACGACACCGTGGCGAAGGCCGGGTCGGCCGCCGAGCGTCTGAGCACGGTCGTTATCGACGTCTCCGACGAGGACTCGGTGAGCACCGGGGTGCGCAGCGCTGTCGAGGCTCTCGGCGGCCTGGACACGCTGGTCAACGTCGCGGGCATTTTGCGATCGGCGCACTTCCTCGACACCACGCTGGCCGAGTTCGAACAGGTGCTGCGGGTCAATCTGGTGGGAACCTTCCTGGTGACCAGGGCGGCGTTGCCCGCGCTGCGACTCGGCAGCGCGCCGGCAGTGGTCAACTTCAGTTCGACCTCCGCGAGCTTCGCCCACCCCTATATGTCGGCCTACGCCGCGTCCAAGGGCGGCGTGCTGGCGATGACGCATGCCCTGGCCGCCGAGTTCGCCAAGGAGGGCATCCGGTTCAATTCGGTGCAACCCGGGTCGATCTCGTCGGGCATGACCGACGGCACCGGTGAGTCCAAACAGAGTGTCGGACCCGGACTGCCGGCCGACGCCGACTATCGGTTGTTCGCCCGGGTGGCGCCCGCGCTGCCCGTCGTTGATCCCCGGGTCGCTGCGCCCGCCGGCGCGGCCAAAGCGATTTTCGCCGATCCGTCGGCGGTGGCCGCAGTGGTGGCGATGCTGGGCAGTCCCGACGCATTCTTCATCACCGGTACGGAGGTGAGGATCGACGGTGGCGCACACATGTGATCGACAGCGGCATCCGACGGAAAGCCGCATCCGCACCACCCCGTCGAGAAGGTATCCATCGAATCGGCACCGGAAAATTGCGGAATCGGTTGCCGAATGTGTTGCGGAAGATGCCGAAATCAGCGATGGTTTACCCGGGTCGGCCCCGACGGCCGCCCATCCGCACGAGGAGGACGGGTCCTGACCGATATCGGCGCCGCTGCCAACCGCCACACAGCCGGCCGGAACGGCAGCCCGGGCCGCACCGACGGCTCCCCGGTCATCGAGATCGACCGGGTGACCAAGCGGTTCGACGACTACATCGCGGTGGCCGACGCCGATTTCTCGATCGGGGCGGGCGAGTTCTTCTCGCTGCTCGGCCCATCGGGCTGCGGCAAGACCACGACGTTGCGCATGATCGCCGGTTTCGAGACGCCGACGTCGGGGGCTATCCGCCTCGAGGGCGTCGACGTGTCCCGGGTTCCACCGCACAAGCGCAACGTCAACACCGTTTTCCAGCACTATGCGCTGTTCCCGCATATGACGGTGTGGGACAACGTCGCCTACGGTCCGCGCAGCCAGAAAAAAGATAAGGCCGCCGTCAAGAAGAGCGTCGACGAGATGCTGGACGTGGTCCGGCTGACCGACTTCGCGCTGCGCAAGCCGGCTCAACTTTCCGGCGGCCAGCAGCAGCGGGTGGCACTGGCCCGCGCGCTGGTCAACTACCCGTCCGCTCTGCTGCTCGACGAACCCCTCGGCGCCCTGGACCTCAAACTGCGCCACGTCATGCAGTTCGAACTCAAACGTATTCAGCGCGAGGTCGGAATCACGTTCGTCTACGTGACCCACGACCAGGAGGAAGCGCTGACGATGAGTGACCGCATCGCGGTGATGAACGCCGGAAACGTCGATCAGATCGGCACCCCGACCGAGATCTACGACCGTCCCGCCAGTGTCTTCGTCGCGGGTTTCATCGGGCAGGCGAATCTGTGGCACGGCCGTCAGACCGGCCGGGCCAACCGCGACTACGTCGAGATCGACGTGCTCGGCACCACCCTCAAAGCCCGGCCCGGCGAGACGGCGATCGACAGCGGCGGCCGGGCCACCCTGATGGTGCGGCCCGAACGGGTGCGCGTCGCGATGGAGCCCCCGACCGGTGAGTTGACGGCAGTGCCCGCGACGGTGACCGACCTGACCTTCCAGGGCCCGGTGGTCCGCCTGTCGCTGACGACGGCCGACGGCTCTGCGGTGGTCGCGCATGTGGGCCCCGAACAGGATCTGCCGATGCTGCGTCCCGGCGACCACGTGTATGTCGGGTGGGCCCCGGACGCATCGCTGGTGCTTCCGGCCGCCGACATCCCGACGGTGCAGGACATCGACGAAATGCTCGATGACTCCGCTGCTACCCGATAGCCATCCCCGCCAGACATTCTCCCGATTCCAGAAAGGCAATCCATGGCAGACATCGACCCCCGCCTGTTCGCGCAGCTGAATTCACGGCGGCGATTCATCGGCGGCGGCGCCGCCGCGGCGGCGGCGCTCATCCTGGGGCCGTCTTTCCTGGCCGCGTGCAGTTCGGACAAGCCGGCCTCCGGTCCGTCCGAAGCCCCGAAGCCGGCTGACGACGACGGCTCCCCCGCCGCAGGCAAGCTGCGGATCTCCAACTGGCCGCTGTACATGGCCGACGGGTTCGTGGCCGCGTTCCAGACCGCCACCGGTCTGACCGTCGACTACAAAGAAGACTTCAACGACAACGAGGAGTGGTTCGCCAAGAACAAGGAGCCGCTCAGCCGCAAGCAGGACATCGGGGCCGATCTGGTGGTCCCGTCCGAGTTCATGGCCAGCCGGCTGCTCGGCCTGAACTGGCTCAACCCGATCAGCGAGAAGCGCTGGACCAACCAGAAGAACATGCGCCCCGACCTGTTGAATGCCAAATCCGATCCCGGCCGCAAATTCACCGCACCTTATATGTCGGGGATGGTGGGCATCGCCTACAACCGCGCGGCCACCGGCCGTGACCTCACCAAGATCGACGAAATGTGGGATCCCGCGTTCAAGGGCAAGGTCAGCCTGCTCTCCGACATGCGCGACGGCCTGGGAATGTTCCTGATGTCGCAGGGCCACTCCCCGGAGGATCCGACGCTGGAGACCGTGCAGAAGGCCGTCGACGTCATCAAGGAGCAGAAGGACAAGGGCCAGATCCGCCGGTTCACCGGCAACGACTACGCCGACGACCTGGCTGCCGGCAATATCATTGTGGCCCAAGCATATTCCGGTGACGTCGTGCAGCTGCAGAAGGACAACCCGGATTTGAAATTCGTCATTCCGGAGAGCGGATCGAGCACCTTCGTCGACACCATGGTGATTCCGTACACCACGCAGAACCAGAAGGCCGCCGAGGAGTGGATCAACTACATCTACGACCGCGCGAACTACGCCAAACTGATCGCCGCCACCCGCTATGTGCCGGTGCTCAGCGACATGACCGACGCCTTGAACAAGGTCGACCCGGAGCTGGCCAAGAACCCGCTCATCAACCCGCCGAAGGCCACCCTGGACAAGCTGAAGGCATGGGCGCCGCTCACCGATGAGCAGACCCAGGAATTCAACAAGGCCTACGCCGCCGTCACCGGCGGCTGAGCCACAGATGGTCCTCCTCTAATGGCTGGCGTCGCCCGCAGTACCCGACAGCGCAGCAGGATCGCGCCCTATCTGATGATCCTGCCTGCGCTGGCCTACCTCGCCGTGTTCTACGTCGTGCCGTTCTACTCGCTGCTGCGCACCTCGCTGTCGACGATGGGCGGCTCGATCTACCTCCCGAAGCTGACGTTCGCCTGGGAATGGTCGAATTACGCACGGGCGCTGAGCGAGTACCGCGAGCAGATCCTGCGGTCGTTCGGCTATGCGCTGAGCGCCACGGTGCTGTGCCTGCTGCTGGCATTCCCACTGGCCTACGTGATCGCGTTCAAGGCCGGCCGGTTCAAGAATCTGCTTCTGGGACTGGTGATCCTGCCGTTCTTCGTGACGTTCCTGATCCGCACCATCGCCTGGAAGACCATCCTGGCCGACGACGGCTGGGTGGTCAGCGCACTGGGGTCGATCGGCCTGCTGCCATCCGAGGGACGGCTGCTGTCGACCAGTTGGGCGGTGATCGGCGGGCTCACCTACAACTGGATCATCTTCATGATCCTGCCGCTGTACGTCGCCCTGGAGAAGATCGACCCGCGACTGCTGGAGGCCTCCCGCGACTTGTACGGGAGCAACCGCCGGATGTTCGGGAAGATCATTCTGCCGCTGGCCATGCCGGGCGTGCTGGCCGGCAGCCTGCTGGTGTTCATTCCGGCGGTGGGTGACTTCATCAACGCCGACTATCTCGGCAGCACCCGAACAACCATGATCGGCAACGTCATTCAGAAGCAGTTCCTGGTCATCAAGGACTACCCGGTGGCTGCAGCGCTGAGTTTCGTGTTGATGGCGTTGATCCTGGTGGGCGTGCTGCTCTACACCAGGGCGCTCGGCACCGAGGACTTGGTATGACGGTCGCAGCAGTCACCACCCTGACTCAACCGGGGCGTAACTTCCGCGGCTCGTTCCGGCTCGGCGACCTCGCACTGCGGATCGCGGCCGGGTTCACCCTGCTGTTCCTGTTCCTGCCGATCCTGGTGATCATCGTCTTCTCGTTCAACAAGCCCAAGGGCAAGTTCAACTACACCTGGCAGGGCTTCACCTTCGAGAACTGGCTGCACCCGTTCAAGTATCCGGCGCTGGCCAAAGCACTGCGGCTCAGCATCGAGGTGGCGGCGATCTCGACGGCGATCGCGCTGGTGCTGGGCACGCTTGTCGCGATCGCCCTTGTGCGCCAACGGTTCCGGGGCAGCAAGGCGGTGGACACCTTCATGGTGCTGCCGCTGACCTCGCCCGAGGTGGTGATGGGCGCGTCACTGCTGACATTGTTCCTCAGCATGGGCTGGGCGACCGGCTTCCTGACCGTCGTCATCGCCCACGTCGCCTTCGAGATCAGCTTCGTCGCGATGACGGTGCGGGCCCGGATCCGCGGCTTCGACTGGACCCTGGAGGATGCCTCGCTCGACCTCGGCGCGAGCCCCACCCGAACGTTCTTCAAAGTCACGCTGCCGCTGATCATTCCCGGGGTCGTCGCCGCGGCGATGCTGTCCTTCGCGTTGTCGCTGGACGACTTCATCATCACCTACTTCGTGAGCGGTTCCACGGTGACCTATCCGCTCTACGTCAACGCCGCCACCAAGGCGGCGGTACCGCCGCAGATCAACGTGTTGGCCACCGCCATCCTGCTGATCAGTCTGGTCCTGCTGGCGGTCGGTACGCTCTACCGGCGCAAGCGAATCGATGTGTCCTAGATAATGCGGCCGTGAGCGTCGAGTCGGTTCTGGAGTCCATTCCCCCGCTGACGGTCTATCTGACCGTCGGCATCATCATCGGGCTGGAGAGTCTCGGCATCCCCCTGCCCGGGGAGATCGCCCTGGTGAGCGCGGCGGTGCTGGCATCGCAGAACGTCGGCATCAGCCCGGTGTGGGTCGGCGTCGCGGCCATCGCCGGCGCGATCGTCGGCGACTCGATCGGCTACACCATCGGCCGGAAGTTCGGCATGACGCTGTTCGAGAAACTGGGGGCACGCTTCCCCAAACATTTCGGCACCGGACACGTCGCACTGGCCAAGCAGCTATTCGGCCGCTGGGGCGTATGGACCGTGTTTTTCGGCCGGTTCATCGCTTTGTTGCGAATCCTGGCCGGGCCGTTGGCCGGCGCACTGCGGATGCGCTACCCGCACTTCCTGGCCGCCAATGCGTCGGGGGCGATCTGCTGGGCGGGCGGAACGACCGCGGTGGTGTATTTCCTCGGCCTGGCCGCCGAGAAGTGGCTGTCCCGTTTCTCCTGGGTGGCACTGGTCGTCGCGGTCGTCATCGGCATCGGCATGACCAAGCTGCTCAAGGACCGCACCGAAGCTCTGATCACCCAGCTCGAAGCCGAGCACAGCTGGGAATCCCTGCGGCAAGCCCCTTGAGATCAGGAGCCCGTCGCCAGATGCACTCCTGCACTTCGCATCTCGTCCAGCGCGACGGCGGTGGTATCCGGCGAGACCCCGGCCGTCAGATCCGTCAGCACCCGGGTGGTGAATCCGGCCCTGGCCGCGTCCTGCGCGGTGGCTCGCACGCAGTAGTCGGTGGCGATCCCGACGATGTCCACCTCGTCGACCCCGCGGGACCGCAGCCAGTCGGTGAGTTCCTCGCCGTCTGCGGAGCCCTCGAACCCGCTGTAGGCGGCGTCGTAATGGCCCTTGCGGAATACCGCTTCGATCGGTGTGGTGTCCAGCCCCGGGTGAAAGTCGGCCCCCGGCGTGTCGGCCACGCAGTGCACAGGCCAGGAGTCGACGAAGTCGGGTTCGTCGGAGAAATGGCCGCCCGGATCGATGTGGTGGTCCGCCGTCGCGACCACGTGGTCATAGCCGTGCGGTCCGGCGAGCAGGTCGTTGATGGCATGGGCCACCGCGGTTCCGCCGGTGACGGCCAGCGATCCGCCCTCGCAGAAGTCGTTCTGTACATCGACGATGATCAGCGCGCGCATACCGCCCAACGTAGAGCTAATCGTATGAGAGAGGAAGATCTATGACGTCGTTCGACTTCTTCGACTCGACGGAACT
Source organism: uncultured Actinomycetes bacterium (assembly GCA_903877095.1). Classification (GTDB taxonomy): domain Bacteria; phylum Actinomycetota; class Actinomycetes; order Mycobacteriales; family Mycobacteriaceae; genus Mycobacterium. The sequence goes on from CAIRCP010000019.1 coordinate 36,729, forward strand.
CCCCGTCCCGGCCATCAGCCCGGAGGCCGCTGCCGGCATCGCCGCGTCGCACTTCGGACTGACCGCCACGGTGCGTGAACTGGGCAGCCAGCAGGACGCCAACTTCCTGCTGATCGATGACGCGGACGGCCCGTTCGGGGTGCTCAAGATCGCCAACCCCGCTTTCAGTCGGATCGAACTCGAGGCCCAGGACGCGGCGGCGGCCTACATCGACGCCACCGAGGGTATCCGCACGGCCACCAACGTCGGGACGCCGCCGATCGTTGACATCGATTCGGGTGGAACGTTTTTGGCCCGCATCATCCGGTATCTGCCCGGCGGAACCCTCAGCGGAGACGGATATGTGCGGCCCGCCCAGGTGGCGGCCCTCGGCGATCTCGCCGGGCGCACCTGCCGGGCACTGGCGGCATTCGACCATCCCGGGGTCGACCGGGTGCTGCAGTGGGATCTGCGCCACGCCAAGCGGACCGTCGAGGTCCTTGCCCCGCATGTGGCCGATCCGGACCAGCGGCAGACCGTCGAGTCCGCGGCGGCCGCCGCCTGGCATGTGGTCGCCGGGTTGGCCGACGACCTGCCGGTGCAGGTGATCCACGGCGACATCACCGGCGACAACGTGGTCGTGTCGGAGTCCGGAATTCCCGACGGGCTGATCGACTTCGGCGATCTGATGCGCTCGTGGACCGTCGCCGAACTGGCCGCGTCGGTGGCGACACTGCTGCGCCACGACGGCTGCGAACCGGCCACCACCCTGCCGGCGATTCAGGCCTTCCACGCCGTGCGACCGCTGTCCCCGGCCGAAGTGGACGCGCTGTGGCCCCTGGTGGTGATGCGGTCGGCCACCCTGGTGGTCAGTGGCATCCACCAGTCATCGATCGACGCCGAAAACGCCTACGCCAGTTCAGCACTCGACCTCGAATGGCGAATCTTTCAGCGCGCCAGTGACATTCCCATCGACGTCATGACGGCACAGATCCGGCAAGCCCTCGGCTTGGCGCATCCGGCCGAGCCGGTCACCGGCCGCCTGCTGGACCCCGATGCCGGCGAGATCGTCGTGCTGGACCTTTCGGTGGACGCCGACGCGATGGACGGCGGGGCGTGGCTGGAGCCGGATTGCGAGGCGCGGCTGGCCGCCGACGCATTGGCCACCGGAGCCGCCGCGGTGGCGTTTGCCTTCGGCCAGGCCCGGCTCACCCGTTCGGACAGGCTGTCGGCGACGTCGCCGGCCACGGTGGCGACCGGCATCGAGGTGTGGCCCGGCCGGCCGCTAACGGTGGTCGCGCCGTGGCCCGGTGCCGTCGCGGTGGACGGTGACACGGTGCGGCTGACCGGAACACCGGGCACGCTGGAGTTGCGTGGCGCCGTGCGAGCGGCGGCCGGTGCGCACAGCGCCGAGGCCGGGGCCGCGCTGGCCGGCGTCGACGGTCCGGTCTGGATTCAGCTGCGCCGCCCCGGTGCAACCGCGGTGCCGGACTTCGTCCGCCCGGAGTACGCGGCGGGCTGGCTGGCCCAGGTGAGCGACCCCGGCCCGCTGCTGGGCCTGCCGCCCGGCATCGGGCTCACCGATGACAGCGCCACACTTCGGGCGCGGCGTGCCCGGGCCTTTGCGGGGGTGCAGGAGCACTATTACGAGCACCCGCCGCGCATCGAGCGCGGCTGGCGCGAGCACCTGATCGGCGTCGACGGCCGCACCTACCTCGACATGGTCAACAACGTCGCGGTGCTGGGCCACGGGCATCCGCGACTGGCCGACGCCGTGTCCCGGCAGTGGCGGCGGCTCAACACCAATTCGCGGTTCAACTACGGTGTCGTCGTCGAGCTTTCGGAGCGGCTGGCCGCCACCCTGCCCGAACCGCTGGACACCGTCTTCCTGGTGAACTCGGGCTCGGAGGCCGACGACCTGGCGCTGCGCCTGGCGATAGCGGCGACCGGCCGGCACGACATCGTCGCGGTGGCCGAGGCCTACCACGGCTGGACCTACGCCACCGATGCCGTTTCGACCTCGATCGCCGACAATCCCAACGCGCTGGCCACCCGGCCGTCGTGGGTGCACACCGTGCCGTCGGCCAACTCCTACCGCGGCGAGCACCGCGGCCTCGATGCGTCGCAGTACGCCCCGGAGGCAGTCGCGATCATCGAAACGCTTGCGGCACAGGGCAAACCGCCGGCGGCGTTCATCTGCGAGCCGTTCTACGGCAACGCCGGCGGGATGGCACTGCCGGACGGCTACCTCAAAGCCGTGTACGCGGCGGTGCGCGCGGCGGGCGGGGTGGCCATCGCCGACGAGGTCCAGGTGGGCTACGGCCGCACCGGCCGGTGGTTCTGGGCGTTCGAGCAGCAGGGCGTGGTGCCCGACATCGTGGCCGTCGCCAAGGCGATGGGCAACGGCCAGCCGCTGGGCGCTGTCATCACCACCAAGGCGATCGCCGACGCCTACCGCAACTGCGGCTACTTCTTCTCCTCGGCCGGCGGCAGCCCGGTGTCGTGCGTGGTGGGCTTGACGGTGCTCGATGTGATCGAAAGCGAAGGGCTGCAGGAGAATGCGTTGACCGTGGGTGACCATATCGTGGCCCGGATCAACCACCTCGCGACGCGTCACCCGCTGATCGGCACGGTGCACGGCAGCGGCCTGTACTTGGGCATCGAACTGGTCCGCGACCGCACCACCCTGGAGCCGGCGGCGGCGGAGACTGCGGCGATCTGCGAGCGGATGCGCGAACTCGGGGTGATCCTGCAGGCGACCGGGGACCGGCAGAACGTCCTGAAGACGAAGCCGCCGATGTGCATCACCCGGGAATCGGCCGACTTCTTCGTCGACATGCTGGATCGGGTGCTGACGACGGGCTGGTAGATCAGCGAGCGGCCACAGCGCGCCGCGCAAGCCAGTCCCGCTGGGCGCGAACGAATTCCGCGTCGACCACCGCACCGTGGCCGGGCACGTAGATCGCGTCCTCGCCGCCGAGGTCCAGCAGCCGGTCGAGCGCCGCCGGCCAGGCAGCCAGGTGCGAGTCCGGCCCGACCGCGGGATCGGCGGATTCCTCGACGAGATCGCCGCAGAACACCACCGTCGGCGCTCCGGGATCGGCCGGCGGGACGACGACGACGAGATCGTGGTCGGTGTGGCCGCGGCCCGGGTGCTGGACATGGACCACCCTCCCGCCGAGGTCGATGTCGGCATGCCAGACCAGGTGATCGGGAATGTGCACCGCTGCCGCCGCGCGGTCCACTTCGGCGGGATCAGCGCCGTAGCTGACCGCCTCGGCGCAGAGATCGGGAATCCGGTCGGTGAGCGCCGCGGCGACCGGCGGCGCGGCGTACATCTCCGCTTGGGCGAAGGCGCCACCGCCCAGGATGTGGTCGAAGTGGTGATGCGTCAGCACCATCCTGCTCACCTGCGATCCGGTCAACTCATCGACATCTTCGGCGATGCCACGCGCCTCGGAAAGCGTTGTGCCACAGTCGATCAACAGGGCTTCACGCTGGCCTGCCACCAGGCCGACGGTCACGTCGAGGAAGGGCAGCCGGCAGCGATAGACGCCGTGCGCCAATACCTCCCACGCGAGATTCATCGCCGCTCACGTTAGCCGTTAGCTCGATCAGCGGCGGCCATCAAAATGGTGGTGGGCGGTTGCGTTCGGCGACGCGGGTGTCGTTGAGGGCGCGTTGGCATTGGATTCGGCGGGCGCGGTCGTCGGCGCGGGTGCGGCGACGCCGCGGCATGGCCAGGGCGCGGTCGGGGTGATCGGTGATCGGCTGGTCGGTGATGGCTGGTCGGCGATCGGCGGGTCGGGCAGCGGTGCGGTCGTGGTGTCCCAGGACGGGAACCACAACCGGCTACCCGGGACGGTGGTGTAGGTGTGCCCGGTCGGGGAGGTCCAGATGATCGTGCCGTCGGGCAGCTGGATG
>CAIRCP010000020.1 GCA_903877095.1 uncultured Actinomycetes bacterium
CACCCCGTCCTCACGGTTTCGGGCGACCCGGACAACATCATCACGGAACTCTCGGGGGTAAGGCCTGGGCACAGCAACATCCTTCCAGCCCACCCCGCAGGGCAAGCCAACTCAGATGTCACCTGTCCCTGCAGCAGACCCCTTCGGTACGCGAATCTGGTGGATTATCCGGGTGTTTCTTGCCGTAGAAGTACAGCGGGAGAGCGAGTATGAAAAGGATGATGGCTATCGGGGCTATCGTGGCTATGAGGCTCGTGCGACCGATCTTGCTGACCGGTGTCGGGGGCAACGATGACATCGGGTTATCCCAGAGAACCCGGAACCTCGCTGGATTGTCGGCGGAAAGCTCTACCGGGTAGACCTCTCCCACATCAGGTCGTTTGCCACGAAGCTTGTGCCGCACAACGTTAAATGACTCGCGGCCTGAGACATCCACCTGTACCTCCACCCGGTAGGTCACCGCGTCGTCTACGCCGAAGTCATCGAGGAATTTCCTGGTCGCCCCCAGCACCCGCGCCGTTCCGCTCACCAACGGGCCGCTGACGCGGCGGTTAACCCACCCCCTTCTCATCCGGCGCAAAAAGTTCCCGGTCCACCAGGCCAGTAGAACGAGTGACACTGCTACCAATGGTCGAAACCACCACTGGGAAGCCACTGGGTGCTGGGTTGTCTCTTGAGCAAACGGGATTACCTGATACGACGACGCTGACCAGAGTGACACCACGCTCATGCCGACGAAGCTAGCAAAGGCGACCACCGCTCCCACGAACTCGCTGTTGGCTTTCATCCACCGGCCCTGAGATCGCTTTATCCCAGAGAACCCGGCACCAACGGGGGGGCGGCCTTCAAGGACCTGACCAGTCGGGTGGCCGCATCATCGGACTGGTCCCTCGACGACCTCATCGACGAACTACGCGCCCTGACGCCATCGGGTGCCTTCGAGGACGACTTCTCAGTGATTCAGGTGCAGTTCGACTGACGTCACGAGTTCCCTCTGTCGAGCCGCGGCGGGCGTAGGTTGAGGACGACCAGAAGGAAGGACACCATGACCGGAACCCTGCCCACGACGATGCGCGCCGAACGCTTCTACGCCGACACGAAAACCGTTGTCGTCGAGGATGTCCCGGTTCCGGTGCCGGGTCCCGGCGAGGTTCTGGTCAAGGTGGCGTTCTGCGGCATCTGCCATTCCGACATCAGCCTGATCAACGGCACGTTCCCGGCTCAGCAGCCGGTGGTCACCCAGGGACACGAGGCGTCGGGCACCATCGCCCTGCTGGGTCCCGACGTCACCGGCTGGGCGGAAGGTGACCGGGTGGTGGTCGCGGCGGGGCGGCCGTGCGGCGCCTGCCCGAACTGCCGGCGCGGCGACCCGGCGAGTTGCCTGCAGACGCAGATCATGGCGTTCGCTTACGACGGCGCCTGGGCGCAGTACACCGTGGCGCGAGCCGCCGGGCTGACCCGCGTTCCCGATAACGTTCCGCTGGAGCAGGCGGCGATCCTGGCCGACGCGGTGTCCACGCCGTTCGGCGCCGTCGTCCGCACCGGCAAGGTGGGCATCGGCGAATCCGTCGGGGTGTGGGGTGTGGGCGGGGTCGGAACCCACATCGTGCAACTGGCCCGACTGGTCGGCGCCGCACCGATCGTGGCCGTCGACATCAACGAGGCGGTCCGCGACCGGGCACTGGAGCTCGGCGCCGACTACGCCTTCGACTCCCGCGATCCGGATATCAATGCGCGCATCGCCGAGGTGACCGCAGGCCGCGGTCTGGACGTGGCGTTCGACGCCGTCGGGCTGAAGGTCACCTTCGAGCAGGCGCTGAGTTGCCTGACCGTCGGTGGCCGCCTGGTGGGCGTCGGCATGAGCGCGGAGTCGCCGACCATCGGGCCCACCTCGTTCTTCGGGCTGACCAAGAAGCAGGTGCTGGGGCACCTCGGCTATGAGAACGCCGACATCGAGACACTCGCGAGGCTGGTTTCGCTGGGCCGGCTGGACCTGTCCCGCTCGATCAGCCGCGTCATCCCGCTGGAGGACATCCGCGAAGGCATCGAGATGCTCGAGCGCGCCGAGGGCAATCCGATCCGAATCCTGGTGCAGCCCTAAGCAATCATGCAACCCTCGTCGTCGCCGAGCTCCGCGCCGGGGCGCTACCGAACAACGAACCGATGGCGATGACCTGAGCCAGACCGTCGGCGTCGCCGGTGGTGTACTTCGGATCGTTCGGATTGATGGCGTTGTTCATCGCCGTCAGACCCTGGTTCGACGCGAATGAGATCCACGACGCCTTCACCATCTTGTCCACCAGTTTCTGGCGGGCCTGGTCGAAGGACTCATAGCCGTGGGTGGGCAGCAGGCCCGAGCCGGTGGCGTCGAGATTCTCCTCGCTCACCGACGCGGTGAAGATGAAGTTGCCCTTACCGTCGGACTCGCCACCGAAGGTGCGCAGATGGGAGTTGGCGAGGAAGAAGGGGGCGTCGCGGTAGGCCGGGCCGATCCCGGCGAGCGTGCCGGTCAGCCCGTTCTGGAACAGCCCGAACGGCAGCGGCAACAGGTAGCCCAATCCCAGGGGTCCGCCCCGCGGCATTTGCTTGAAGTTCTTGGTTCCGACGATGCCCGAGTACCCGATACTGCTGAACGGCGACGGCCCGAAGCCCGACACCACCAGCGACCAGTTGAGCTGTAGTTCCGCCTCGTACAAGGTGCGCGCCTTGACGACGAAGACCGTGTTGATGGGCTCCTGGATGGTCTTGGCGCCCGGGGTGTCCGGCTTGCAGTTGGCGGTGGTCGAACCCTTGCCGCAGTAGGGCTGGCCGATCCAGTCGGCGACCTGTCCGGCTTTGTTGATCATCCATTGGCCCAGGACGCCGTACGGCGTGGTGGTCGTGGCAGTGGGACTCGGCGGGGTCGGCGAGTACGTCGGCGCCGCCGCCAGCGGCGCAACGGCGACGGTGGCTGACGGCGCCGGCACGGCGGCGACGGTGGCCGACGGCGACGGAACAGCAGCCGAGGGCGCGGGAACGGCCGCCGCGGGAGCCGGGGCGGCGGGCGCGGATACGCCGCTTCCGATCCCGGCGAGCGCGCTGGGCGGGGGCACGTCGATGGCCGAGTCGGGAAGGTCGAGAACCGCCGTCGCGCCACGGCCCCGCGCCGGCAGGGTCGACGAATCCTGATCAGCCGCAAAGGGTTTCCGTACACCACGCTGCCGTTCAGGATCGCTACGCCCACGCCGAGCGCCGCGGCGATGCCGCCGACCCGACCAACGAACTGTGCTGCACTCATGACGTTCAGCCCTCCTGGATGTTGCCCTCGCGTGATGGCTGGCTTAAGAGAAGCTGAGGATAAAACTCGGAACCGATCCAGGTTTAGATTTTGACAAAAAGTCAGCGTTGCGGGCCGGAGCGCCCCGGCTCAGGCGGCCCGGGCAGCCACCACCGTCCGCCTGACTGCGCCACGCGAGGGCAACGCCAGCCGGGCGATCTTCCGCACCACCGTCGCGAACTGGACGGGAAGCGGCCCGGCGTTGTACGGCAGGCCGTAGCGGCGGCAGATTTCGCGGACCTGCGGGGCGACCTCGGCGTACCGGCGGGCTGGAATGTCGGGGAACAGGTGGTGCTCGATCTGGTGAGACAGGTTGCCCGACAGGATGTGGAAGATCCTGCCGCCGGTCAGGTTCGCCGAGCCGAGGATCTGCCGGTAGTACCACTGCCCGCGGGTCTCGTTGCGGCTCTGCTCGATGGAGAACTCCTGCGTGCCCTCCGGGAAGTGCCCGCAGAAGATGATCGAGAACGCCCAGACGTTGCGCACCAGGTTGGCCGTCATGTTGCCGGTGAAGACGAACGGCGCGAACGGCCCGGCCAGCAGCGGGAAGGCGACGTAGTCCTTGAGGACCTGCCGACGGGTCTTGCGCCAGATCTCGGCGACGATCTCCCGCTTGTCGGCGAGGGTGATCTCACCGGCACGCATCCGGTCGGCTTCGACGTCATGCAGCGCCACGCCGTACTGGAACAGCACCATCAGCCCGAAGGCGTACACCGGATTGCCGAGATAGTAAGGGCGCCAACGCTGATCGTCGCTCATCCGCAGGATGCCGTAGCCGATGTCGCGGTCCATCCCGACGATGTTGGTGAAGGTGTGGTGGGTGAAGTTGTGTGAGTGCCGCCAGTGACCGGCCGGGCAGGCGGTGTCCCACTCGAAGGTCTGTCCGGACAGCGCCGGGTCGCCGGTCCACTCGTACTGGCCGTGCATGATGTTGTGGCCGATCTCCATGTTGTCGAGGATCTTCGACACCGAGAGCAGGGCGGTGCCGGGCAGCCACGTCGGGGGAAACATCAGCAGTGCCCGCCCGGCGACTTCCATACCGCGCTGGGCCTTGATAACTCTGCGGATGTAGTCGACGTCGGCCTGGCCGAGGTCGGCGACGACCTTCTCCCTGATGGCGTCGAGTTCGCGGCCGAACGCCTCCAGTTGCTCGGGTCTCAGAGTGGGAGTGTGTGTCATCGGTAGTTCTCCGTTCGTGAAAAGTGTTGGTTTACAGCGCGATATCGACGTCGCCGACCGGGACGGAGACGCAGATCTGGACGGCGTCGTCGTCGGCGGTGGAGACGGCGCCGGTGGTGAGGTTGCGCACCACGCCGCGGACTTTGCGGCGGGTGCAGGTGTGGCAGATGCCCATCCGGCAGCCGCTCGCCGGCCGCAGGCCGGCTGACTCCGCCTGATCGAGCAGCGGGCGCCCGTCATCGTCAGCCTCGATTCTGCTGTCGCTGAACGTAATCCGGCCGCCACCGGGTGAGTCCGGGATCGCCGGCGACGCCGGAGCGAAGCTTTCCGCGACCGCGGCGGGGTGGTACCGGCGCACGGCGTCGACCAACGCGGGCGGCCCGCAGACGTACACCGCGTCCGGGTCCGGCATGGCCGCGGCCAAATGTAGCTCGTCGAGGTGGCCCCGCAGGTCTCCGCGGGTGTCGCGAGTGCACGCATACAGAGTGCGGACGCCGGACAGCATCGTTAGTTGTCCTCGGAAACAGGCGTCGTCGAGGGTGCGCACGTAGTGCAGCACCGTGATGTCGCCACACGGTCGAAGACCGCCTTGAGGCACGTAGCGATCCTGCTCGACGAGCGTGCGGACCATCGACATCACCGGAGTGATACCGCTGCCCCCGGCGATCAGCAGCAGCCGCCGCGGCCGGGTTTCCGGCAGCACGAAGTCGCCCGCCGGGGCCGACAGCCCGACGGTCATGCCGGGACGGGCGGACCGGTAGAGGAATTCCGACACCAGCCCCCCGTCGTGGCGGGCGATGGTCAGTTCGATCAGGTGGACGCCTTCGGCGTTGGCGGGCGAGTAACAGCGGCTCTGGCGACGGCCGTCGATCTCGACTGTGACGGTGACGTACTGCCCGGCCCGAAACGCAGCGCTCCTGCCCGCCGGGCCGTGATTGGGCTGCAGCCAGAGCGTGACGCTGCGGGGGGTGGATCGCTGGACCCGCACCACGGTGGCGCGGTCCTCGCTCGTCCACATCGGGTGGACGAGTTCGGTGTAGCGGTCGACACCGTGCGGGCCGGCCAGCAAGGCGAGCAGCCGGGCCCCGAACCGGGTCCGCGGCGTCGCCAGAGTTTGAGTGAACATTCGTACACTCTTGCGCGCGTTTCACCCGTTCGTCAAGATCAAACGGCTGCCAGTGTTACGGTTCACACCAGTGAATGGTCGTACACCCAGTTCTCGCAGCGAGAGGCCCGGCCGGTCTCGCACCCGCGACAGCCCGTCGCGCGAGGAACGCAAAGAAGCCACCCGCCGGGCGATCATCGCTGCCGCACTCAAGCTGCTGGCCGATACCAGCTTCAGCGCCCTGAGTCTGCGGTTGGTCACCCGTGAGGCCGGTATCGTCCCGGCAGCGTTCTACCGGCACTTCGATTCGATGGACGCACTCGGGCTGGTCCTGATCGACGAGTCGTTCCGCTCACTACGCGACACGCTGCGCGCGGCACGGACCGGACGCATCGACCCCAACCGGGTGATCGACTCGACGGTGGAGGTCCTCTCGGCCAGCGTCACCCAACAACGCGAACACTGGCGTTTCATCGCCCGCGAACGCTCCAGCGGAGTGCCGGCGCTGCGCTACGCGATCCGCACCGAAATCCGGCTGCTCACTTCGGAGTTGGCGACCGACCTCGCGCGGTTTCCGGAGTTGCGCGACTGGAGCACCGAGGACCTCAACATCCTGGCCAGTCTGTTCGTCAACTCGATGATCATCATCGCCGAGGCGCTGGAGGACGCCACCGACGCCACCGCCGTCGGGGAGATCACCCGCACCGCCACCAAACAGTTGCGGATGATCGTCGTCGGCATCGCCGGCTGGCGCAGCGATGCCATCCACGAGAGTCCGGCCTGACCTCCCGCGCACAAGAAAGAGTGGGTGCTTCGGTGGCTCAGAAGCCGACGGGAACTAATCGGGAGTGGCCCGAAAATCACTTCTATCTGCGCTACCGTCGTCGGGACCGTGAAGGCAAGGATCCGATGTGACCAGATATGCGCCTGCCCATACCTCCGGGGTCGAGGTGTGGCCGGGCAAGGCTTACCCGCTGGGGGCGAACTACGACGGGTTCGGCACCAACTTCGCGGTGTACTCCGAAGTGGCCCAACGGGTTGAGCTCTGCCTGATCGACGCCGGTGGTCTCGAGACGCGCGTCACGCTGCCCGAGGTCGACGGATTCGTGTGGCACGGGTACCTGCCCAACGCCGAACCCGGCCAGCGTTACGGCTACCGGGTGCACGGACCGAACGACCCGGCCAGCGGTTCGCAGTGCAACCCGCACAAGCTGCTTCTGGACCCCTACGCGAAAGCCATTGACGGGCAGTTCAACTGGGAGCAGTCGCTATACGGCTACAACTTCGGCGAACCGGACAGCCGCAACTACCAGGACTCGGCCCACGCCATGCCGAAGTCCGTCGTGATCAATCCCTACTTCGACTGGGGGATGGACCGGCCGCCGGAGCGCGGATACGCCGACAGCGTCATCTACGAGGCGCACGTCAAGGGCCTCACCCAGACCCACCCCCAGATCCCCGACGCCATCCGCGGCACCTACTCGGCGATCGCGCACCCGGTGATCATCGACCACCTGAAGTCGCTGGGTGCCACGGCCATCGAACTCATGCCGGTGCACCACTTCGCCAACGACGCGGTGCTCATCGAGCGCGGCCTGTCGAACTACTGGGGCTACAACACGATCGGCTTCTTCGCCCCGGACAGCAAGTATTCGGCGAGCAGCACGCCGGGCGGGCAGGTGCAGGAATTCAAGGCGATGGTTCGCGCCCTGCACCGGGCCGGCATCGAGGTGATCCTCGACGTCGTCTACAACCACACCGCCGAGGGCAACCACCTCGGGCCGACTCTGTCGTTCCGAGGCATCGACAACGCCGCGTACTACCGCCTCGTCGACGACGACAAGCGCTACTACATGGACTACACCGGCACCGGGAACAGCCTCAATGTCGGGAATCCCCATGCGCTGCAACTCATCATGGACTCGTTGCGGTACTGGGTCACCGAGATGCACGTCGACGGCTTCCGCTTCGACCTCGCCGCGACGCTGGCGCGGGAGTTCTACGAAGTGGACCGGCTGAGCGCATTCTTCGAACTGGTGCAACAGGATCCGACGGTCAGCCAGGTCAAGCTGATCGCCGAGCCGTGGGACATCGGGCCAGGCGGCTACCAGGTGGGCAACTTCCCGCCGCAGTGGACGGAATGGAACGGCAAGTACCGCGACACGGTGCGCGACTTCTGGCGCGGCGAGGCCTCCAGCCTCGGCGAGTTCGCCAACCGAATCACCGGTTCGGCTGATCTCTATGAAGCGACCGCCCGCCGGCCCGTCGCATCGATCAACTTCGTCACCGCGCACGACGGTTTCACGCTCCGCGACCTGGTGTCCTACCACGACAAGTACAACGACGCCAACGGCGAGAACAACAACGACGGGGAGAGTCACAACCGCTCGTGGAACTGCGGCGTCGAGGGGCCCACCTCCGATCCGGAGGTGAACGCGTTGCGCAGCCGCCAGCAGCGCAACTTCCTGACCACTTTGCTGCTCTCCCAGGGTGTTCCGATGATCTGCCACGGTGACGAACTGGGCCGGACCCAACAGGGCAACAACAACGGTTACTGCCAGGACAACCCGATCACCTGGGTGGACTGGGAGAACGCCGACACCGCCCTGCAGACATTCACCGAGTCGGTGTCCGCCCTGCGGGCGGCTCATCCGGTGTTTCGCCGCAAGCGATTCTTCAACGGCCATCCCGTACGCCACCGCTACAGCGAAGGGCTGCCGGACATCTCATGGTTCCGCCCGGACGGCAGCGAGATGAACGACGAGGACTGGGATTCCGGATTCGGCAGGTCCATCGCCGTCTACCTCAACGGCCACGGCATCCCCGACCTCGACCCGCGTGGGCTGCGGGTCGTCGACGACTCCTTCGTGATGTGCTTCAACGGCCACCACGAACCGATCGAATTCATACTGCCGCCAAAAGAATTCGGTGCCGCCTGGCGGCCGGTGGTGGACACCTCCGCAGACCCCGGTGAGCCGGCCGGGGCGACGGCGGTCAAGGCCGCCGACCCGATCCGCGTCGAGGCGCGAGCGATGGTGGTGCTGCAGGCGGTCGCCGAGAACTAATCGGCGGAAGTCCTGCGGACCCGGACCGACAGGCACGTCACGCAGCCTTCGAGCTTCTCGAACTCGGTGATCGGCACGGTCACCACATCCAGGCCGCGCTTGTCGTACAACTCCGCGGTGCGCGGGGCGTCGGCCGACATCAGAATGGCGCGCCGCCCGTCCGGGGACGGTCCGAGGTCGACGACCGCCGTCCCGTGTTCCTCAGGGACAGCGAGGAATTCGGGGTAGGTCTGCGGGTCGTCCACCAGCGGCGCGTAGCCGACCACGGTGCCGTCGGGCAGCGCCGTCACCCCTGACTTCAGGTGCAGCACCTTGGTGACCGGCACGGCCACCACTCGCCAGCCGCGGGGCTCCAGCAGCGCAGCGAGTTGGGCGATGCCCTCGGCGTCGGTGCGGCCGGTCAGCCCGACGTAGACGGTGCGGCCGATCTTGAGCACGTCACCGCCGTCGAGATGCCCGGGCTCGGTGATCGCGGCGATCTGCAGCCCCAGTCCGGCCGGCAGCGCCCGCACCGCGGCCTCGGTGGTGCGGACCTCGCCGCGACGCGAGGCCGCCCCCGGGGAGGTCAGCACGGCCAGGTCGTCGAACACCACCACGGTGTCCTCCACGAACACCCCGTCGGGATGGGAGTCGGCGGGCTCGATCTGATGGACAGTCCAACCGCGGGCGGCGAATGCGTCCACGTAACCCTGCCACTGGCGCAGCGCGAGGTCGGGGTCGACGGGGGCGCGCTCGATATGGGTCAGCTCGCCCTCGGCCAGCGCGGGGGAGGGACGTCGGACCAGCAGGTGACCGTTCACTGTTCAGACTGTTCCGGCGAGGGTGGGTGCCGGTCCGCAGACACGCCGGAGGGTCGTGCAAAGTCGCGATCAGCCCCAGCGCGGCCCGCGACCCTGACGCTGGCTATACCGTCTCTCTCATGAACGATCCTGCCCACTCGGACTCCGTGGATGTCGGCGCCTCCGAGGATTCGACCGCGTTCCCAACCCTCACCCCGGCCCAGCTGACACGCTTGGCGGACTTCGGCGAGGCGCAAGAGGTCGGGGCCGGCGAACCTCTCTTCTGCGAGGGTGAGCGCCACTACGGCCTCATCGTTGTCCTGGAAGGTTCGGCGGAGATCGTCTACGTCGATCACCCCAGCGGCGCGGAGACGGTGATCGTGACGCACGGCCCGCGACGATTCCTCGGCGAGTTGAGTCTGCTGACCGGCCAGCGCGCGGTGGTGCAGGGCCGAATGACCAGTCCCGGGCGCATTCTTCGGATCGATCAGGATGAATTCCATCGCCTGCTTGCCAGCGATCCCGAGATCGGCGACATCGTGTTCGCCGCGTTCGTGGCCCGTCGCGAGATCCTCCGCCGTGGTGTGGCAAAGGGGTCGCTTCGCGTCATCGGCTCGCGCCACTCGAGGCGCGCCCTGGACTTGGTCAACTACTTGCGGCGGCAGCGTGTCGGCCATCAGTGGATCGATCTCGATGACGACGCCGACGTCGCTGAACTGCTCGCCGATCTCGGTGTGCGCCCGGCCCAGACCCCTGTCGTCCTCTCAGGGGGCGCGGTTCTGCGCAACCCGACTATCGATGAACTCGCGTCTCACCTCGGTCTCGTTTACGAGCCGAACGACGTCGACCTGTTCGACGTTGTCATCGTCGGGGCCGGGCCGGCCGGACTCGCCGCAGCCGTCTACGGCGCATCCGAGGGACTCGAAACGCTTCTGGTCGACAGCGACTTCATCGGCGGGCAGGCCGGAACGAGCAGTCGGATCGAGAACTATGTCGGGTTTCCGTCCGGCATCTCCGGGGGCGAACTCGTCGAACGCGCAGCATTACAGGCTCAACGCCTCGGGGCCCGAATCTCCAGTCCGTCGACAGTCACCAGTATCGAGACGGTGGGGGCGGGCTATCGGCTCACTCTGGCGGATGGGTCAGCGCTGATAGCGCGGGCGGTGGTCCTGTCACCGGGCGTTCAGTACCGGAGGCTGCCCATTCCGCGACTCCGGGAACTCGAAGGCGCCGGGGTCTACTACGCGGCGACAGATCTCGAAGCGCGCGTCTGCGGCCCGCAACCCGTCACTGTGGTCGGCGGCGGCAACTCCGCCGGACAGGCCGCGGTGTATCTCGCGGAGAAGGGGTCCGACGTAACCCTGGCGATTCGCGGCGATGACCTCAGTTCGTCGATGTCGACCTACCTGATCGACCGGATCGACGCGTCCCCGAAGATCCGCTTGGTCAACCACTCCGAAGTGACCGAACTCCACGGCGATCACCATCTGGAGGAAGTCACCATCACCAACAACCAGACGGGCGCCTCTGTGCGTCAGCCCTGCGTCGGCCTCTTCTCCTTCATCGGTACCGCGCCATCCACTTGTTGGCTCGAAGGGTTCGTGGAACTCGATGCCAATGGGTTCGTCCTCACTGACAGCGATCTCGGCGACGTGGGCTTCGACCCGTTGCCGTTCGAAACGTCCCGCGCGGGAGTCTTCGCCGCCGGAGACGTCCGTTCACAGTCGATGAAACGAGTTGCCGCTGCAGTGGGCGACGGCTCCAGCGCGATCCGCTCGGTCCACCAGAGGCTTGCGCCGATGACACCGTGAGCCGCGGCCGACCGTCGGGCCTGGTCGACTCGACTAGGCCTGCTGGGTGATGACCGTCGCGTCGTTGTGCGGATGCAGGTATTTGAACACCACGGCGGCGGCGACACCGGCGGCCAAGTCAGCCACGAGATAGACCCACAGATTGCCCCAGGCGAAGATGTTCATCAGCGAAGCGCCTACGGCGACAGCAGGATTGAACGCGCCACCGCTGACGCCACCCACCGCGAAAGCCCCCACCATGACGGTGAAGCCGATGGCCAAGCCGAAGTAGGAGTTGCCTTCGGTCTCGGTGGCAGTGGCGACGTTGAGGACCACGTAGACCAGAGCGAAGGTGAACAAGAACTCGGCCAGCAGGGCCGAGCCGAGATGAAGGTGTTCCAGTCGCGGGGTGGGCGGCATCCCCGGCTTCAACGCGGTGACCGCAAGCCATGCCAGGACTGCGCCGACGATCTGGGCGACCCAGTAGCCCGCGGCGGTGGCGATATCGGTCTTGCCTCGTACCAGGACTCCCAAGGTGACCGCCGGGTTGTAGTGAGCCCCGGAAATGTGGCCGCCGGCGAAGATCATCACCATCAACACCGCGCCGATCGCAATGGGCGCGAACCCGCCCAGGCCGGGGTCAGCAGTCAGATCCTGCATGTATTCCGACGGATTGATCACCGTCATACCGATGGTGAGAACCAGGAAGAACGTACCGATCGCCTCGGTAAGCAGAGCCCGGACATTCATCAGATGATCGCTCCTAGCGGTTGGATGCTGCGAGTGTCGGTGTCCGGCATCAGACCGGCTAGACCCCGTCTGGATATGGGACGCAAAGCGATTGGGGCCCCGGACGCGACAGCATCGTAACGCGGCCAGCGTTGCCCGCCTTGCTTCACGCCCCGTCACCGCCGCAGCGGGCGCCAATATGTTCGCTATCCCCGGCACCAGGAATTGCCGGAAGTCCCGCGGGACGCCGATGATCAGGATTGGCTGCTGATCCGGGTGGATTCACCCGGCCGTCAAAATGGTGGTGGGCGGTTGCGTTCGGCGACGCGGGTGTCGTTGAGTGCGCGTTGGCATCGGATTCGGCGGGCGCGGTCGTCGGCGCGGGTGCGGCGACGCCGCGGCATGGCCAGGGCGCGGTCGGGGTGATCGGTGATCGGCTGGTCGGCGATCGGGTGGTCGGCGATCGGCTGGTCGGGCAGTGGTGCGGTCGTGGTGTCCCAGGACGGGAACCACAACCGGCTACCCGGGACGGTGGTGTAGGTGTGCCCGGTCGGGGAGGTCCAGATGATCGTGCCGTCGGGTAGCTGGATGTCGCGCCAGCCATGTTCGCCGCCGTGGAAGGTGCGGAGCAGGTGGTGTTTGCGGCATAGTGCCCGCAGGTTGGAGGGGTGGGTGGGCCCGGCCGGCCACGGGACGCGGTGGTCGATATCGCAGCCGTGCGCGGGAACGTCGCAATGGGGGAACCGGCAGGTCAGA
>CAIRCP010000021.1 GCA_903877095.1 uncultured Actinomycetes bacterium
GGCGTGCCCACCGCCGCGACGGCTACGCCGGCGCCCGCACCGGCGCCGGACCCGGCCGCGCCGCCGCCCGCCGCAGCGCTGGCAGCACCCATCGCACCGCCGCCCGCCGCTCCGGTCACTCCGCTGGCGGCTTCGGCACCGGTCGTGCCGCCCCCGCCGGTCGAGCCCCCACCGGCACCTGCGGCCCAGTAACTCCCGGCGCGGGCTCGTATCCTCAACTGATGACTGTCGCAGCGGTTGTCTGTCTCGGCTTGGCCGTGTTGATCGGCGGGTCCGGGCTGTGGACGCTGGCCCGCACGCCGGGAGTCGATCTCACCGCCCAGGTGGTGCGCGCCGTGGCGCCGACGCAGATCGCGGCGGCGGTGATGCTGGCCGCCGGTGCGATCGTGGCCCTGGCCGCCGGCGGGCAGTTCGGATGGATCACGATGATCGCCGGCGTCATCGGGGCGGTCGCGACGATAGCCGCCGGGTCATGGCAGGGTGCCCGCTACGCCGCCCGCCGGGAAGCGGCAGCCGGCGGCTGCGGCTCCGGGGAGGGCTGTGGTGGCTGCGCCAAGATCTGCGGGACGAGCTAGTCGCGAGCTAGTCGGCTCTTAGTTGCGGCTGAGGTCGATCGGATGGGTGGCCAGCATCGCCATCGGCAACGGCTGGCGGCGCAGCACCCGTGACCACAGGTCGACGCGCGGCTGCACCAGCACGTCAGAAGGCAAGGCGGACAACACGATCCAGTCGTTGCGTTCGATCTCGCCCTCAAGCTGACCGATGGTCCACCCCGAGTAGCCGGCGAAAATCCGCACCCCCTCGACCACGGCGGCGATCAGTTCCGGATCGGCATCGAGGTCGACCATGACGATCCGCCCGGCCACGTGCCGCAGACCCGTCACTCCCTCCGGGTCGGCGCCGACGCGCAGGATGCCCAGGCACAGGGCGGCATCGCGCTTGACCGGGCCACCGATGAACATGGACTTCGGCTTTGCCGTCAGATCGGCCCACTGCGGCAGGACGTTGTAGACGGCCATCTCACTGGGCCGGTTCAGCACAACGCCAAGCGTCCCGCCGTCGTTGTGCTCGACGACGTAGATGACACTTCGCCGGAACGTCGGCTCCAGCAGTTCGATGTTGGCAAGCAGTAGCGTTCCCGCCCGCACCCTGTTCGCTGCGGGCGCGAGGAAGTCCTCCGGATCTTCGGACTGCGCCACCTGACCATCATGGCATGGGTCTGCGTCGTCATCAGGCTTTGTACTGTTGGTCCGTGGTCGACGCCCGCGCCTCCGGCTCGCTGTGGCGATCGGTACGAAGCCTGCCGGACTTCTGGCGGTTGCTGGAGTTGCGGGCGGCCAGTCAGTTCGGCGACGGGTTGTTCCAAGCCGGGTTGGCCGGCGGGCTGTTGTTCAACCCCGAGCGGGCCGCCGGTCCGTGGGCGATCGCGGGAGCCTTCGCGGTGCTGTTCCTGCCGTATTCGCTGCTCGGCCCGTTCGCCGGGGCGCTGCTGGACCGCTGGGATCGGCGTGCGGTGTTGATCGGCGCGAACGCCGCCCGGATGGCGGCCATCCTCGGGGTGGGCGCGCTGCTGGCGTTCGGGGCGCGGGATCTCTTCGTGCTGTTCGGAGCGCTGGTCGTCAACGGTCTGAGCCGGTTCGTGACGTCCGGCCTCGCGGCGGCGCTCCCGGACGTCGTTCCCCGCGAGCAGGTCGTGACGATGAACTCGGTGGCCACCGCCACCGGCGCCACCGCGACGTTCCTGGGCGCCAATTTCATGCTGCTGCCACGCTGGCTGGTCGGTACCGACGACACCGGCGCCGCGGCCGTCATCCTCCTGGTGGCCATCCCGGTGGCTATCGCGTTCGTGTTGTCGACACGTTTTCGCCCGCATGTGCTCGGTCCGGATCACACCGCCGTCCACGGCTCCACGGTGTACGCGGTGGCCTCCGGGTGGGGTTACGGAATGCGCGCCGTCGCGGCGACCCCGTCGGTGGCCGCGACGCTGTCCGGTCTTGCCGCCCACCGGATGGTGCTGGGCATCAACACCCTCGTCGTTCTGGTGCTCGTCCGGCATACCGGCACATCGGATCTGGGCGGCCTGGGCACGGTGGTGGTGTTCGTCGCCGCGACGGGCGGTGGAGCCTTTCTGGCGAATGTGTTCACCCCGTCGGCGGTGCGCCGGTGGGGCCGGTATTCCACTGCCAACGCGGCGCTGCTGGCCGCGGCGGTGATCCAAATCGGTGGCGCGACAATGCGTCTCACCGTGATGGTGCTTTGCGGATTCCTGCTCGGAATGGCGGGTCAGACGGTGAAGCTGTGCGCCGACACCGCCATGCAGATCGACGTCGACGACGCGCTGCGCGGACATGTCTTCGCCATTCAGGACGCGCTGTTCTGGATGGCGTTCATCGCCGCCACCACCGCGGCGGCCGCCGTCATCCCCGCCGACGGCCATTCGCCGCTGCTGGCGCTGGCCGGCTCGGCGGTATACCTGGCCGGACTCGCGCTGCACGCGCGGCTCGGCCGCCGTCGCGTCGGCTAGATTGCGTGCCATGAGCCTGGCTGGGCCGGTGGTCGACGATCTGCACGCCGAGAGCGAGGCGCTCGACGCGCTGGTGGCCGGGCTGGCACCCGAGCAGTGGAGGTTGGCGACTCCGGCCCCCGGGTGGACGATCGCCCATCAGATCGGGCATCTGTGGTGGACCGATCGGGTGGCGTTGCTGTCGGTCACCGACGAGGCCGCGTTCGACGCGCTTGTGGCGGACTCGCAGGAGACGGCCGCGACCTTCGTCGACGACGCGGCCAACGACGCGGCGGCGGTATCACCAGACGAGCTACTTGCGAACTGGCGCCGAACCCGGGCCGAGCTGCACGCCGCGCTTCGGACGGTGTCCGACGGCCGCAAACTGCGCTGGTTCGGTCCGCCGATGAGCGGGACGTCGATGGCCACCGCCCGGCTGATGGAGACCTGGGCGCACGGCGTGGACGTCGTCGACACGCTGGGGGCCGAGGTAGTTCCGTCGACGCGCTTGAAATCCGTTGCGCACCTTGGGGTTCGCGCGCGTGACTACGCCTATCTGGTGAACGGTCGGACGCCGCCGTCCGAGCCGTTCCGGGTGGAACTCACCGCGCTCGACGGCGAGGTGTGGACGTGGGGCCCGGCCGACGCAGCCCAACGGGTCAGCGGGTCGGCGTTGGATTTCTGCTATCTGGTCACCCAGCGACGGCCACGCGCCGATCTCGACGTGGTGACCGAGGGACCAGATGCGCAGGAGTGGCTGGCGATCGCGCAAGCCTTCGCGGGCCCGCCCGGCGTGGGGCGCTGAGCCGGATTGAATTCGGGCAGATGCTTTTCCAGCGGATCGTCGATACCGACCTTGCCCTGCTCGTACAGCTGGAGCAGCGCCGTCGTCGTCGACAGGATCTTGGTCAGCGGCGCCGAACGCCCGGCGGAACACGATCTTGCCGCCGTGCCCGATCTGCACGACCGCACCCGGCAGCCTGGGGACGGCGATGGCGTCGTCCACCAGCCGGGCCACTCCCGTGAAATCCCCCTCGGGGACAACCGGTTCCGGGACGACGGTGGGTGTGGGGCTGGCAGAACTGGTTGTGGGTGATGCGGCGGGAACGGACGGGGCTGTGGTGAGCGCGCGCACGACGGGGGAACGACCATGCTCAGCGCGACGGCCGCTGCCGCGCAAGTCTCCCGTCGGTTCGTCGCATGTCAGTCCAGATGACCTAAGCCAGGCCAGATTTCGGCCCAGTCGCCCTTGGGTGCCGAACACAGCGAGACGACGGCATGGCCGGACTTTTCCTGGTTCTCGACGCCGTCCGGCAGGGTGATGCGGCTGATTTCCCGGACTTCACCCCAGGCGCGCTGCAGATAGCCGGCTTTGAAGCGGCCGACGCACAGGACGGTGTCGGGCCGGCCGGGTGGCGGACCCCACAGGGCGTAATTGTTGTGGCCACTGAAGACCGGACGGTCCACCCCGCGTGCCGGTCCGAGGAGCGACAGCGCCCCGGCCTCGCCGTAATTGCTGGTGAAGAACGGCACGTCGGCAGGAACGTCGGCCGTCGCCGCCGCCACCTGCTCGACGAACTGCGGCCACCCGTAGGTCTCGACCAGGACCGGACTGATCTGGCGCAGCGCGTTGGAGGAGCGCACCGACAGAACCGGCAGCCAGAGCAGAACCGCCGCGATGAACGATGCGGGCTCATGCTGTTTCGCCGGGAGGTTTTGTCGACCAGGGGGCCGCCCGCCGAGCTCGGCGGCCAGCGCCGCGGCGAGCAGGATGCAGCCGATCTGAAGGGCGATGGCCACCAACCGAAGTGGCAGGAGTCCACCGGGCAGCCCTGCCGCGACCCGCGCCAGCAACGGTGTCAGCGGCGGCTGGTCGACGTACCCCCACGCCGGGTGCCGACCGCAGATGACGTAGTAGAACTCGTCGCGGTGCCAGCCGTACCGGGTGGAGACCGCGAGGCGCACGACAGCGGCCGCCGCGGCGACCAGGCCGACCGCACCCCAGGCGAACCGGGATCGTACGCCGGATTCGGCGGCGGCCATTGCTCGCATCGCTCCACCCTAGGAGGCAGTTACCTCCCGAGCGCGCCGATGACAGCCGCGACGCGATCCTCGAACGGGCCGTACGCGGACAACACCGGCAACTCGGGGTGCTCGGCCCTGGATTGGGCCTATTCCCGGAACCGCCGCTCCTTCACGATTCTTTCCCCCGACGTGGCAGTACGTGGCGGCCAAGGCCTTCGTGGCGTGGAGCGACACCCCAAAATCTGAATGATGCTCAGTCCATTGACATTTGACTGGTGCTGGCGCCACCACCACACCACGCAGTTTCACGCCACGGGACTCGCCCCGTCGGCCGTGCCGTCCCCGTCGACGTCGGTCAGGGCGACGTCCCAGCGGCCGTCGTGATCGGTGTCGAAGTAACCGGTCCGGAAGGATCCGTCCGCGCCGGCCTGAAAGGCCCGGTCGGCCAGGCCGTCACGGTCGGCGTCGACGAACCGGTCCGCCACACCGTCCCCGTCGAAGTCGCCGCCGGTGTGCACGGTCCCGTCGAGGCCGAACCAGCGCATCGGGCCGCCCGGCGCGCCGCGGGACACCGCCCAGGTGCCGGATCCGTCGTCGGTGTAGCGGGCCTCCGCAGTGCCGTCATCGTCGGCGTCGAGCACGGTGTAGTCGCCCATACCGTCACCGTCGCCGTCGCCCATGGCGTCGTCGAAGAGTCCGTCTCCGTCGAGGTCGGCCCGCACGCCGTCAAGCACGCCGTCACCATTGAGGTCGATATCCGGGTGACCGGTCCACATCGACGCCGTGCCGTCGCTGCTGTCCAAGCAGTAATCCATGCCTGGTTAGACGGATTCGCCGCCCCTCGCGTTCCACCAGGAAATCAGCTCAGCGGTGGCTTCCTCGCGACTGAGCGGACCGCGGTCCAGGCGCAGTTCCTTGAGGTGGCTCCACGCCTGCCCGACGTGCGGGCCGGCCGGGATGCCGAGGATCTCCATGATGGCGTTGCCGTCGAGGTCGGGCCGGACGCGGGCCAGATCCTCCTTGGCCGCCAACTCCGCAATGCGCTGCTCGAGGCCGTCGTAGTTGGACTGCAACCGAGCCGCGCGTCGTTTGTTGCGGGTGGTGCAGTCGGCCCGGACCAGCTTGTGCAGCCGCGGCAGCAGCGGCCCGGCGTCGGTCACATAGCGGCGCACCGCCGAGTCGGTCCACCGGCCGTCACCGTAGCCGTGGAAGCGCAGGTGCAGGTACACCAACTGGGAGACGTCGTCGACCATCTGCTTGGAGTACTTCAGCGCCCGCATCCGCTTGCGCACCATTTTGGCGCCGACCACCTCGTGGTGATGGAAACTCACCCCGCCGTCGGTCTCGTGGCGGCGGGTCGCCGGCTTGCCGATGTCGTGCAGCAACGCCGCCCACCGCAACACCAGATCGGGGCCTCCAACACCCTCCAGTTCCACGGCCTGCCGCAACACCGTCAGGGAATGCTGGTAGACGTCCTTGTGCTGATGGTGCTCGTCGATCGCCAGGCGCATCCCGCCTACCTCCGGCAGCACCACGTCACCCATCCCGGTCTGCACCATCAACTCGATGCCGGCCACCGGATTCGCCCCTAGCAGCATCTTGTCCAGTTCGACGGCGACCCGCTCGACGGTGATCCGGGACAGTTGGGGCGCCATCGCGATGATCGCCTCCCGCACCCGCTCGGCCACCCCGAACTCCAGTTGCGACACGAACCGTGCGGCCCGCAGCATCCGCAGCGGGTCGTCACCGAAGGACACCGACGGCGCGGCGGGGGTGTCGAGAACCTTGGCGCGAAGCGCAGCCAGCCCGCCGAGCGGATCGAGGAACTCCCCCGGTCCGTCGGCGTCGATCCGAACGGCCATCGCATTGGCGGTGAAGTCCCGGCGCACCAGATCGTCCTCGAGGCTGTCCCCGAACCGCACCTGAGGGTTTCGCGACACCTGGTCGTAGCTGTCGGCGCGGAACGTGGTGATCTCCAGCCGGTGGCCCGCCTTCCCGATGCCGACGGTCCCGAACTCGATGCCGGTGTCCCACATGGCATCCGCCCATGGCCGGACGATGTGCTGGATCTCATCGGGCCGGGCGTCGGTGGTGAAGTCCAGGTCCGTCGTCAACCGGCCCAGCACCGCATCGCGAACGCTGCCGCCGACGAGGAACAGACTTCGCCCGGCCACCGCGAACCGGCCGCCGATCTCGCGCAGGACGTGCCCGTGCTGGTTGAGCGCCACAGCGGCGCGTGTCAGCAGTTCGGGGTCGTCGGTGGGATCAGGCACGTCCGATGAGCCTAATGCTCGCTGTCACCGGCGAGTGCACAGCGGGCGGCCAGGAAGGCGGCAACTACTATCACGAAGGTGTCGGAGGGCGAAGGAGCCAAACCACGACGACGCCGCAATTGGCGCCGTGGCGCCGGTCCAGCGGCCCAGGGGTCCGGCGGCAACGTCGCCGCGCCGAAGCCGGACGCTGCATCCGCCACCGAATCCGGGGCCGGTGACCGGGCGCGCCAACGTCACCGTCCCGAAGCACGGCTGCGCACCGTCCACGAGACCTCGGCGGGCGGGCTGGTGATCGATGACATCGACCGGCCCCGCGATGAGCAGATGGCTGCCCTGATCGGCCGGGTGGACCGGCGCGGGCGCATTCTCTGGTCGCTACCCAAGGGCCACATCGAACAGGGCGAGACCGCCGAGCAGACCGCGATCCGCGAGGTCGCCGAAGAGACCGGGATTCACGGCCACGTGCTGGCCGCCCTCGGCAGCATCGACTACTGGTTCGTCACCGAAGGCCGCCGCGTCCACAAGACCGTCCACCACTACCTGATGCGTTTCTCCGGCGGTGAACTGTGCGACGAGGATGTCGAGGTGGCCGAGGTGGCCTGGGTGCCGGTGGCCGAACTGCCCGACAAACTGGCCTACGCCGACGAACGCCGACTGGCCAGGGTGGCCCACGAGCTGATCGCACGGCTGCATTCCGACGGGCTCGCCGCTCTTCCGCCCCTGCCGCCGTCGGCTCCGCGCCGCCGGCCCCAGACCCACAGCCACACCCGCAACCGGCCGCCCCGTGAACAGGGGCCCGGGGTGAACGGGTCCGGTTCGGGCGGGTGAGCGTCCGGCTGCAGCGGCCGGGAATCACGGCAATCCTGGCGCTGCTCGTCCTGCTGCTGTGCGCCCCGCCGGTCGACGCCGCGCCCGACGCGGCGTCGCTACTCACCCTTCGGATCGACAACGTCACCCCCGACGTCGTCACCACATCGAGCGAGCCGACCGTGACCGTGACCGCGACGGTGACCAACGTCGGCGACCGCACGGTGCGCGACGTCTCCGCCCGACTCGAGCACGGGCCGGCGGTGAGTACCTCGGGCGCGCTGCGGACCAGCCTCTACGTCGGCGGCCAGTTCGCGCCGGTCGGCGACTTCGTTTCCGTCGCACCGCGACTCGACCGTGGCCAGACGGCCGGGTTCACCGTCCGGGTGCCGCTGCGGGCCGTGGAAAAGCCCTCGCTGGAAATCGACGCCCCCGGCGTCTACCCGATGCTGGCGACGGTGGACGGCACTCCGGAGGACGACGAGCCCACCCGGCTCGACGAAGCGCGCTTCCTGCTGCCGGTCACCGGCGTCCCGCCCGACCCGTCCAACAACACGGGCAACGCCGTGGCTGATGCCACCGCACCGGACACCACCAAGCCCGTCGCCGTCACCCTGCTCTGGCCGCTGGCCGACAAACCACGGCTGGCGCCCGGGGTGCCCGGCGGCGTCACACCCGTCCGGTTGATGAACGACGACCTCGCGGTCTCGCTGGCCCCGGGCGGGCGGCTCGACAGCCTGCTCGGCGCGGCGGAGTTCGCCACCAGCCCCGGCGGGATCGACCCCGCCGCCGGCGTCGACCGCGCACTGTGTCTGGCGATCGACCCCGACCTGGTGGTGACGGTGAACGCCATGACCGGCGGATATGTCGTCGCCGACGCACCGAACGGCCTGGGGACCGCCGCCCATCCCGGCGCCGGGCAGGCGGTGGCGTCGGTCTGGCTGGACCGACTGCGCGCGCTGGCCCGCCGAATGTGTGTGGTCGCGACGCCCTACGCCCAGGCCGACCTTGGTGCTTTGCAGCGCGTCGGTGACTCGCTGTTGTCGGCGGCGGCCACCGCGACGGCGGCCGACATCGTCGACAAGATTGTCGGCGTCAGTTCCGTGCGGGGGGCGACGCTTCTCGGCGACGGGCCGCTCACCGCGGCGGCGGCGGCCCTGCTCAACGAGGAGGGCCCGACGGTGGCGATCGCGGCCGAGCCGGACGGCTTCGACCTCGCCGCACGCCGGCTGTTGCCGAACGTCGTGATGGCCCCCTTCGACCCGGCCGTCGGCGCTGCCCTGGCGGGGGTGGGCACCGACCCCACCATTCCGGGCTACCTCGACGCCAACGACGCCGCTCCGGTGGCCCACGATTCCCCGACGGCACGGCGGCAGGACGCGGTTGCGGCGATGCTGTGGCGGGCGCTGGCGCCGAAGGCCGAACCGCGTGCCCAGATCCTGCTGCCGCCGTTGAAGTGGAGCCCGGCACCCGATGACGCCCGGGCCATACTCACCGCGCTGGCCAACACGCTGCGCGGCGGGCTGGCCACGGCCCGCCCGCTGAAGGATGTGATCTCCCAGTCGATCGCGACCCCCGCCCCCGACGAGCCCGGCAACGATCTGCCCGACGAGGCTGCGGGCAGGATCGACGACGACGTCGTCGACAGCATCCGGGCGCACGCGGCCCGGCAGTGGGAATTGACCGCCGCATTGACGACCGACCCCCGCACCGGCTTGACCGGGCTGCAGTACACCGCACCGCTCCGTGAGGACATGCTGCGGGCGCTGAGTCAGACCGAACCGGCCGTCAGCCGCAATGACGTTGCGCGCCAACGGCTTGCGGTGGTCGGCGCGACGATCGGGGACCTATTCGGGGCGGTCCGGATCGTCAGCCCCGGCGACTCCTACACCCTGGCGACCGAGCGCAGCGCACTGCCGCTGGCGTTGCGCAACGACCTGGGCGTGCCCATCCGGGTGCGGTTGGAGGTCGACGTCCCGCCGGGCATGACGGTCACCGACATCGGGGAGCAGGAGGTGCCACCGGGCTATCTGCCGCTGCGGGTGCCGGTGGAGGTGCACCTCACCCAGCGCGTCGCAGTCGACGTCACGTTGCGCACCCCCGACGGGGTACAACTCGGCGACGCCGTCCGTCTTTCAGTGCACTCCAATGCGTACGGCAAGCTACTGTTCGCGATCACGCTGGCCGGCGGTGCGATTCTGGCCCTGCTGGTCGGTCGCCGGCTCTACCACCGGTTCCGCGGCCAGCCCGACCGGGCCGATCTCGACCGGCCCCGCAACCCCCGTCGGAGGGACCGATGACACCGCAGCCGCAGACCCAGCCGGCGCGCGAGGAGTTGTCCGACGCCGCAGTGGTGTCGCGCTCCTGGGGCATGGCGCTGGCGACACTGATCAGCCGGATCACCGGCTTCGTCCGGATCGTGCTGCTGGCGGCGCTGCTGGGCGCGGCGCTGTCCAGTGCGTTCTCGGTGGCCAACCAGTTGCCGAACCTGATCGCCGCGCTGGTGCTGGAGGCGACGTTCACCGCGATCTTCGTCCCGGTGCTGGCGCGCGCCGAACGCGACGACCCCGACGGCGGCGAGGCCTTCGTCCGCCGGCTGGTGACCCTGGCGACCACCGTCCTGCTGGTCGCGACGGTCATCTCCGTGGCCGCGGCCCCCCTGCTCGTGCGGCTCATGCTCGGCGCCGACCCCAAGGTCAACGAACCGCTCACCACGGCTTTCGCGTATCTGCTTGTGCCGCAGGTGATCTTCTACGGGCTGTCCTCGGTGTTCATGGCGATCCTGAACAACCGCAACGTGTTCGGCCCCCCGGCCTGGGCGCCAGTCGTCAACAACGTCGTGGCGATCGCGACCCTGGCGTTGTACGTCGTTCTGCCCGGCCAGCTTTCGGTGGACCCGGTGCAGATGAACAACGTCAAGCTGCTGGTCCTCGGCATCGGGACGACAATGGGCGTCGTCGCCCAGGCCGCCGTCCTACTGGTCGCGATCCGCCGCGAGCGGATCAGCCTGCGCCCGCTGTGGGGCATCGACGACCGGCTCAAGCGCTTCGGCACCATGGCCGCCGCGATGATGCTCTACGTTGTGATCAGCCAGATCGGCCTGGTGGTCGGCAACCAGATCGCCAGTACCGCCGCGGCATCCGGGCCGGCGATCTACGCCTACACCTGGATGGTGCTGCAGCTGCCGTTCGGGATCATCGGGGTGACCATCCTTACCGTGGTGATGCCGCGGCTGAGCCGCAACGCCGCCGCCGACGACACCCCCGCGGTGCGGGCCGACCTGTCGTTCGCCACCCGGCTGACGATGGTGACCCTCATCCCCGCGGTGGCATTCATGACGGTGGCGGGTCCGGCCATCGGCAGCGCCCTGTTCGCCTACGGCAAGTTCGGCGAGGTCGACGCCAACTACCTCGGAATGGCCATCGCGTTGTCGTCGTTCACGCTGATCCCCTACGCCTTGGTGCTGCTGCAACTGCGGGTGTTCTACGCGCGCGACGATCCATGGACGCCGATTCTGATGATCGTCGCGATCACCGGCGTCAAGATCGCGTTCTCGCTGCTGGCTCCGCATCTGACCGATGACAGCCAGTTGGTGGCCGGCTATCTCGGCACGGCCAACGGACTGGGTTTCGTGGCCGGCGCGGTCCTTGGCCACGTGCTGCTGCGCCGGTCGCTGCGCCCGCCGGACGGCCGGCTACTCGACACCGCGGCGACCCGCACCATCCTGGCTACCGCCGCGGCGTCGGTCGTGGCCGCGCTGGCGGCCGGCGCGGTGGATCGGCTGCTCGGACTTGACCAGGCGCTGACCGTTCGGGGCGGCGGCGCTGGCTCGATGGTGCGGCTAGTGATCATCGCGGCGGTGATGGTGCCGATCCTGGTGGCGCTCATGTTGGCTGCCCAGGTGCCCGATATGACAGCGGGCTGGGCGGCGGTGCGGCGGCGTGTGCTGCGCCGCCCCGTGGCGGCCGCCGCGCCAGCGAACTCGCATGTGCCCCCTAAGCATCCCCCATTCACGTACCCTGAGTCCGGCAAAACGGATCATGCAGCCGTCCCGGCAGGGACACATGCAGCCACCGTCCCGACAGGGACACACGAGGTCTCGACAGGGAAAGGACCGGAGCTGAGCGATCAACCCCCGGCCGCCCCGCCCGCCGGTCCTGCGGACGGAGACGCATTCGGGCCGACGACGAAGATTCCGCACACCGCCGCCGGCGATTTCCATCCCGACGTGCCGGGCGACGCGCCGGCCGAACCGCCCCGTCAGGGCGGTCGCCACGGGGCGCGGAACGCCCTGCCGCTGGGCCCAGGCGCCACCGTCGCAGGAGGCCGATACCGGCTGCTGGTTTCCCACGGCGGCCCGGCCGGCCTGCAGTTCTGGCAGGCACTGGACACCTCGCTGGACCGCCAGGTGGCGCTGACGTTCGTCGACCCGGAACGCCGGTGGCCCGACGAGCAGGTCGAAGAGATCCTGACTCGGACCCAACAACTCAGCCGCATCCAGCGGCCCGGGTTGGCCCGCGTGCTCGACGTCACCGCCGTCAACAACGGCAGCGGGCTGGTCGTCGCGGAGTGGATCCGCGGCGGCTCCCTGCGGGAAGTTGCCGGCACCTCCCCGTCCGCGCTCGGCGGTGCCCGCGCGATCCAGGCCCTGGCGGCGGCCGCCGACGAGGCCCACCGGGCCGGTGTGGCACTGTCGGTCGACCATCCCAGCCGCATCCGCGTCAGTATCGACGGGGACGTGGCCCTCGCGTTCCCAGCCACCCTTACCGACGCGACGCCGGCCACGGACGTCCGCGGGATCGGCGCGTCGCTCTACGCCCTGTTGGTAGACCGCTGGCCACTGCCGGAAACCGGGACGCCGAGTGGCCTTCGGCCCGCCGACGTGGGCCCCAACGGAGAGCCCATCGAGCCCCGGGCGATCAACGGTGCGATCCCCTTCCAGATCAGCGCTGCGGCGGTCCGTGCAGTCGAACCGGGCGGGGGCATCAGCACCGCTCCGACGCTGCTGCACCTGCTCAAGCAGGCGACCGCGGCCGCCGACCGGACCGAACACGCCGCGGCCACGACCGCGGCGGCCGCCGCGCCCACCGCGGCCGCACCGGTGGTCGAACGTCCCCGGCAGCAGGCCCCCCGCGCGCCCCAGCCGGCCCCGGCCCCGCGTGAGACCGACCCGGTCGCCCACGCGCAGCGGCGCCGGAAGGTACTCATCGGCGTCGGCGTCGGCGCCGGCATCCTCGTCGTTGCACTGCTGGTGCTGGCATCGTTCCTCGGCCGGATCTTCGGCGACGGCGGCGGCGGCGGCCTCAAGGGCGATCAGCTCGGCCTGACCACCACCACCTCGGCCAGCGACACCGCCACCGGTCCTTCGGTGAAACCCGTTGCCGCGACGGTGTTTTCGCCCGGAGGCGGTCCGGACGCACCCAACCTGGCCGGCCTGGCGATCGACGGCGACCCCAACACCGTCTGGCCCACCGACACCTATACCGACCCGGTTCCGTTCCCCGGGTTCAAGAACGGTGTCGGGCTGATGCTGGACCTTCCGGAGCCCACGGTCGTCGGCAGCGTCACCGTCGGGGTGTCGAGCACCGGCACCCAGGTTCAGATCCGCTCGGCGTCCTCGGCCAGCCCGGCCAGCCTGGAGGACACCACGCTGCTGACCGGGCCCACGTTGCTCAAGCCGGGCACCAACACGATCGCCGTTCCGGCCGGGCAGCCGACGTCCCACCTGCTGGTGTGGATCTCGACGATGGGTCAGACAGCCGGTAAGAGCCGAACCGACGTCTCCGAAATCAGCGTTCACGCCGCGCCGTAGGTCGTTTCTAGATCCACACGGGTGAAGTGCCCGGCGGTTCGGGAGTGGCTACTGTCCGCGCCGTGCCCAGCGTTCCCGGATCAGCCCAACACCAACGCAGTGATGCCACTCTGTTGTCCGCGCACGCGGCCGGCGACGGGCGTGCCTTCGAGGAGCTTTTCCGCCGCCACCACGCCCAGCTGTACCGACTGGCCCGCCGCAGCAGCATGACCGACCAGGACGCCGACGACGCCGTGCAGGACGCGATGCTTCGCGCGCACCGCGGGGCCGGCTCCTTCCGGCACGACGCGGCGGTCGGCAGCTGGCTGCATCGCATAGTCGTCAATGCGTGTCGAGACCCGTTGCGGCGCAACGCCGTTCGGCCGACATTGCAGCTCACCGAGGAACATTGCACGCCGGTGCCCGACCCCGCGACACAGCTCGACGTGGCCTTGCTGGTCCGCCAAGCTCTGCTGCGACTGCCGGCCGGGCAGCGCGCCGCGGTCGTCGCCGTGGACATGCACGGCTACTCGGTGGCCGAGGCCGCGGCATTGCTCGGCATCGCCGAAGGCACCGTGAAGAGTCGATGCGCGCGGGGCCGAGCCCGGTTGGCAGCCCTGCTGGGCTGCCTTTCGCCCGGCCAGTCGCACGACGATCAAGCGGCGACGAAGGAGCCGCGATGAGGAATGCGACCATCGGGCCCCGTCGCACGACGATCAAGCGGCGACGAAGGAGCCGCGATGAGGAATGCGGCCATCGGGTCCGGGCCATGGTGTCCAGGCGGCACACTGTCCTGCGTGCACCACCACCCGGCGAACACCGTGACCGGACCGGTCCACGCGGCGCCCGCGCACGCCGCGCGGCCGTTGCCACCCCGCATCCACTGGGTCGCCGTACTCGGTGCCGTGACACTGCTGGCCATCGCCGTGGGCGCCGCGGCGCTCAGGTCAGCCCACGGCCCGGTGCACAGCAACCCGTCAAGCGCCCAGTTCATGAAGGACGACCCCACCAGCGCCCCGGCGTTGTCCACCCGACACCCGTGACGCGGTTTATGCACTTGGCCGCCGCACCGGGAACACCCGCGCCTACCCTGTTGTTTGACACCAGTGCGGGCCGTCATCGACGGCCCCGCTGTGGGGATTGCGCAGAGAGGCTGGAATGACCGACCAGAAAGTGCACGACGTCATCGTCATCGGATCGGGGCCGGCCGGGTACACCGCGGCGATCTACACCGCGCGCGCCGAACTGCATCCGCTGGTGTTTGAGGGAACCTCGTTCGGCGGCGCCTTGATGACGACCACCGAGGTCGAGAACTTCCCCGGTTTCCGCAGCGGCATCATGGGCCCCGATTTGATGGACGAGATGCGCGAGCAGGCCTTGCGTTTCGGCGCCGACCTGCAGATGGAGGACGTCGAGTCCGTCGAACTCGACGGCCCGGTCAAGAAGGTCGTCACCGCGGATGGCGAGACCCACCTGTCCCGCGCGGTGATCCTCGCCATGGGTGCCGCCGCCCGCTATCTCGGAGTGCCCGGCGAGCAGGAACTACTCGGTCGCGGCGTAAGCGCCTGCGCCACCTGCGACGGCTTCTTCTTCAAGGATCAGGACATCGCCGTCGTCGGCGGCGGTGACTCCGCTATGGAGGAAGCCACCTTCCTGACCCGATTCGCCCGCAGCGTCACCCTGATCCACCGTCGGGACGAATTCCGGGCTTCCAAGATCATGCTGGAACGCGCCCGCAGCAACGACAAGATCACCTTCCTGACCAACACTGCACCGATCGCGGTCGAGGGCGACACCACGGTCACCGGCTTGCGGGTCCAGAACACCATCACCGGCGCGGAGTCGCTGCTCCCGGTCACCGGAGTATTCGTCGCGATCGGCCACGACCCGCGCTCGGAACTGGTTCGGGACGCCGTCGACGTCGACCCGGACGGTTACGTGCTGGTCCACGACAGGACCACGGCCACCTCGCTCGACGGTGTCTTCGCCGCAGGAGATCTGGTTGACCGCACCTACCGGCAGGCCATCACCGCGGCGGGCAGCGGCTGCGCGGCCGCCATCGACGCCGAGCGATGGCTGGCTGATGCACACGATTCGAACCCCAGCAAGATGATTGGAGCCCAGCAATGAGCACAGTGACCGTTTCCGACGACACCTTCGCCGAGCAGGTACTGGCCAGTTCAACCCCGGTACTGGTCGACTTCTGGGCCGCGTGGTGCGGACCGTGCCGGATGGTCGCCCCGGTGCTCGACGAGATCGCCGAGGAGAAGGCCGGGTCCCTGACGGTCGCCAAGGTGGACGTCGATGCCAACCCTGGCACCGCCCGCGAATTTCAAGTGGTTTCGATTCCCACCCTGATCCTGTTCAAGAACGGCCAGGCCGTGAAGCGGATCGTCGGCGCCAAGGGCAAGGCGGCGTTGCTGAGAGAACTGGCTGACGTTCTGTAGCGGCGGGTTGCGCAGCCACCGCTGTGACGGGTCACGGTGACGTATCAGTGAAGACGACCCGTTTCCTCGATCCCCTGCTTTTCTGCCACAATGCCAAGCATGTCTAGTCCGGGCCAGGGCCCTGATCCCGCCGGCGCGCGGCACGGCGATCGGTCGTCGGACACGTTGCGCCGGGGTGACCGCGGGGCGGCCGTCGTCGAGATCCGGGCTGCTCTGTCGGCGCTCGGGCTGTTGGAGAACCCCGACGACGACTTCACCACCGGCAAGCAGGTCGCGCTGGATATGTTCGATGCCGAACTCGACCATGCGGTGCGCGCGTTCCAGCAGCGCCGCGGCCTGATCGTCGACGGGATCGTCGGAGAGGCGACCTATCGCGCGTTGAAGGAAGCCTCCTACCGGTTGGGGGCGCGCACGCTGGCTCACCAGTTCGGCGCACCGATGTACGGCGACGACGTTGCGACACTGCAAGCCCGCCTTCAGGATCTGGGCTTCTACACCGCGCTGGTGGACGGCTACTTCGGGTTGCAGACCCACAATGGGCTGATGTCCTATCAGCGCGAGTACGGCTTGGCGCCCGACGGGATCTGCGGTCCGGAAACGTTGCGCTCGTTGTACTTCCTGGGATCTCGGGTCACCGGCGGGTCGCTGCACGCGATTCGCGAGGAGGAGCACGTCCGGGTGTCCGGGCCGCGGTTGTCCGGCAAGCGCATCATCATCGATCCGGGTCGCGGTGGGAGCGACAGCGGCATCATCGTCACCGGTCCGGAGGGCCCGCTGAGCGAGGCAGAGATCCTGTGGGACTTGGCAAGTCGACTCGAAGGCCGGATGGCGGCGATCGGAATGGAGACCTTCCTGTCCCGTCCGGTCGGCCACAGTCCCGCCGACGCCGAGCGCGCCGCGACGGCCAACACCGTCGGCGCCGATCTGATGATCAGTCTGCGTTTCGAGCGCCAACCAAAGCCGTCGGCGAACGGCGTCGCCTCGTTCTACTTCGGTAGCCCACACGGCTCGGTCTCAACGATCGGGCGCAGCCTGGCTGATTTCATTCAACGGGAAGTTGTGGCGCGCACCGGATTACGCGACTGCCGTACCCACGGGCGGACCTGGGACCTGCTGCGGCTGACCCGTATGCCCACCGTTCAGGTGGATGTCGGCTACATCACCAGCCCGCACGATCAATCGCTGCTGATCACCCGCGAGTGCCGCGATGCCATCGCCGAGGGCATCCTGGCCGCGGTCAAGCGCCTTTATCTCCTCGGCAAGAACGACCGTCCGACAGGAACTTTCACCTTCGCCGAACTGCTGGCCCACGAACAGTCCGTGGATCACGGGCGGCCGGCGGTCTGAATCCGCCGCGCGCCGGCCCGGTGGTCAGCGCAGCGTGACCTCTTGGAGTTGGGCACTTTCGAGGAGCCGTTCGAGCGCAGCTTCGACCTCCGCCTTCCAGCCGAGTCCCTTGTCGAGTTCCAGGCGCAGCCGCGGGAAGTACGGGTGCGGGGCGACGACGGTGAACCCCGCGTTGGCCAGAAAGTCGGCGTCGATCATGCACTGGTCGAAGGAGCAGTCCCCCAGCGCCTCGACAACCGGGGCCAGATCCGGATCAACGGTGTCGGAGGCGAGCGCTTCGACCGCCGCCGGAGTTCGGCCGAATGCCTCCAACGCCCGCACGCCGCGGCGGACCAGTTCGTTGACGACCTGTCCGATGAGCAACGCCTTGACTCCCTCGGCGTCGTCCGTCCGGTTGTCGCCGACCTCGACTCCCATCGACGTCAAGAGGACGGCATCGGCGCTGACCGGTCCGGTGGGAAATCTCTGCGCCCGCGGGACAGCACGCGGTGGGGCATAGAGCACGAACCCCCGGCAACGCTCGTCGTCGTCGTCATCGTCGTCGGCCGCGTCCTCGGCTTCCGCCGTCGCGACCTGCCCGCACGAACCCCACTCCAGCATGACCATCGAGAGCCACGCCTCTTTCTCGAACTCAGGGTCGGCGAGCTGGTCTCCGTGCGCCAGCGTCTGCGGATCGACTTCCCAGAACACGCACTGTCGCGCATGGTTCGGCAGCTGCTCGAATCCCTCGAGCCGCAGCGGCCTGATCCGGATGGACACACATCTCCCTGGATTTCGGGCGGCTCGGAAACGACTCAACAGCTTCAGGATAAGAGAACCGGGCGGTCTCGGCCCGCTCTTTGGTCGCTACCGGCTAAGCGAACCCCGTCGGAGATGAAAGCTGTTGTGGCCGTTTGCGATTCGCTCCGAGGACGACACACCGCGGCGCGTGTGTCACAGTGACGGAACGCGCTGGTGTCACTGGATCGGCCTATCGCGCCAACGTAGAGTCCATCAAACCGACAATTCGCTGCAGATCGTCCACCGAGCCGAACTCGACGACGATCTTGCCCTTGCGCTTCCCGAGGCTCACGGTCACCCGGGTGTCGTAGGTGGTGGAGAGTTGCTCGGCGACGTCCTTGAGGCCCGGCATCTGGATCGGCTTGCGCCGCTGCGGGCCCGGCTTCTTGCCGCCACCTCGGTTCGCCAGTGTGACGGCCTCTTCGGTTGCCCGAACCGAGAGCCCTTCCGCGACAATGCGCGCCGCGAGTTCCTCCTGCGCCTCGGATCCACCTTCCAAGGCGAGCAGAGCCCGGGCGTGCCCGGCCGAGAGCACACCAGCCGCGACTCGGCGCTGGACTGGAATGGGTAGCCGCAGCAACCGGATCATGTTCGAAATCACCGGACGAGACCGCCCGATCCGGCCGGCCAACTCCTCATGGGTGACGCCGAACTCGTCAAGCAGCTGTTGGTAGGCTGCCGCTTCTTCCAGAGGATTCAGTTGCGCCCGGTGAATGTTCTCCAGGAGTGCATCGCGCAGCAGGTCGTTGTCAGCGGTCTCCCGGACGATCGCCGGGATGGCCGTCAGCCCGGCCTGCTGCGCCGCGCGCCAGCGCCGCTCCCCCATCACCAACTGGTACGGGCGATCGGCGCCGGCGACCTGGCGAACCACGATCGGCTGCATCAGCCCGAATTCCCGGATGGAATGCACGAGTTCGGACAACGCCTCTTCGTCGAACACCTGGCGTGGCTGACGCGGGTTGGGCTCGATGTCGCCCGGGTTGATCTCCCGGTAAACAGCCCCGATCTGCGCTGCGTCAAACGCCCCTGCGGCCGGCGGTGCGCCGGTTGTCACCATGCCGCCGATCACGACATCGGCCGCCGCCTCGCCCAGCCGCGGTCCCCCGTCAGCGGGTCCGGTGGGAATGAGGGACGCCAAGCCACGGCCGAGGCCGCCCTTACGCCGCGCCGGTTGATTCATAGATTTTGCCTTCCAGTCACTCGGGAATCCGTCGGTGTGCCAGTTCCCGGCTGGCGTCGAGGTAACTCATCGCCCCCCGCGAGCCCGGATCGTAGTCAATGATCGTCATGCTGTATCCGGGCGCTTCGGACACCTTAACGCTGCGGGGGATCACGGTGCTGAGCACCTTGTCGCCGAAAAAGCGTCGGACTTCCGAAGCAACCTGATCGGCGAGTTTGGTGCGGCCGTCGTGCATGGTGAGCACCACCGTCGATACGGTGAGGCGGGGATTGAGGTGCGCCTTCACCATCTCGATGTTCTTCATAAGCTGTGAAACGCCCTCCAGCGCGTAGTACTCGCACTGGATCGGGATAAGCACCTCCGGGGCCGCCACGAGGGCGTTGATGGTCAGCAGTCCCAATGACGGCGGGCAGTCGATGAACACGTAATCGAAGTCCATCTGGTCCAACTCGGCCAGCGCGTTGCGAAGCCGATTCTCCCGGGCAACCATGCTGACGAGTTCGATCTCCGCCCCGGCGAGGTCGATGGTGGCCGGCACGCAGAACAGCCGCGGGCTGTGCGGGCTCTGCTGGATCGCGGACTGCAGCGAGATCTCGCCGATCAGCACTTCATAGGAGGACGGCGTGCCGGAATGGCGGTCGGCGATGCCGAGGGCGGTGCTCGCGTTGCCCTGCGGATCCAGGTCAATCACCAGCGTCTTGAGACCCTGGACCGCCAGTGCCGCCGCGAGATTGACGGCGGTTGTGGTTTTGCCGACACCGCCCTTCTGATTCGCGACGGTGAAGACGCGTCGTCGCGCCGGTCGCGGCAGGTGGCCGGCTGCGGTATGCAAGACCTTCATCGCTCGTTCGGCCGCCGCGCCGATTGGGGTGTCGAAGTCCGCCCCCGGCGTCCACGTTTCACGTGAAACATTTGGGTCGTTGAACGGTGGGGTCGTCGTCATCGTCCTCTCCTCTCGGAACTGCGCGCTGCGCGCCGGCCGGATGGTGAGTCGTCGCGCGTCGCGCAGACAACCGTTGTGGGCGGGCTCAGATAGCTCGCACCACATCTCACCACCTCGATCTCCCTGGCACCTAACTTCGCCATCGTGGCCCGGTGTTCGGCGACCTCGTCTGAGGCCCGCTCCCCCTTGAGCGCTAGCATGCGCCCGCCGACGCGCAACAAGGGCAGGCTCCACCGAGTCAGCTTCACCAGGTCGGCTACCGCCCGAGACGTCACCACATCCGCGCCACCGCAATCGGTCCGCGTTGCGGGCTCTTCGGCTC
Source organism: uncultured Actinomycetes bacterium (assembly GCA_903877095.1). GTDB lineage: Bacteria > Actinomycetota > Actinomycetes > Mycobacteriales > Mycobacteriaceae > Mycobacterium. The sequence goes on from CAIRCP010000021.1 coordinate 20,419, forward strand.
GGCCGCGATGCACACCTGCCGGCAGGCCAAGTACCTCCACGGCCTCGGCAAGGAAGTCACTTCTTCTGAGCATCGGCTCGACGAGAGTGATCACGAGATCAGGCCGGGCGATGGCCAACGGCAGCCCCGGCAGGCCTGCGCCGCTGCCGATGTCCAGCACCCGGGCACCTTCGTCGATCAACTCCCCGAGCGCGGCGCTGTTGAGAATGTGGCGATCCCAGAGTCGCTCGACTTCGCGGGGACCGATGAGGCCGCGCTCGACCCCGTCGCCGGCCAGCAGTTCCGCGTACCGGACTGCCAGTTCGATACGGTCACCGAAGACGCGGCCCGCGGCCGGCGGCGGAACTGGCGCGGCGGCCTGTTTCACGTGAAACATCCCTCCGCTATGCCAGAACTACACGGATGTAACTTCAGTCTTTCAACACCACGACGCGGCGAGACGGCTCAACGCCCTCGCTCTCACTGCGCACACCGGCGACGGCCGCGACGGCGTCGTGCACGATCTTGCGCTCGAACGGCGTCATCGGGGCGAGTTCTTCCCGCTGTCCGTTCTCCAGCACCCGCCGAGCGACCTTGTCGCCCAACGCGGTCAGCTCGTCGCGCCGGCGCCGGCGCCAGTTGGCGATGTCCAGCATCAGCCGGCTGCGCTCACCGGTCTTCTGGTGAACAGCAAGGCGAGTCAGTTCCTGAAGCGCGTCGAGCACCTCCCCACGCCCGCCGACCAGCTTGGACAAGTCGGCTCCCCCGTCGATGCTGACGACCGCGCGGTCGCCCTCCACATCCAGGTCGATGTCGCCGTCGAAGTCCAGCAGATCGAGCAACTCCTCCAGATAGTCGCCGGCGATCTCGCCCTCAGCGACCAGCCTGTCCTCCTGCCCGGCACCCTTGCGCGCCGGCGCCTCGGGCAGTTCCTGGGCTTCTATCTCGGTCATGGTGTCTCCTCGTCCTCACCCGGGGTACGGGTTAGCGTTTACGTTTCTTGGGGCGGGTGTTCGGCCGCGCTCCCGGCTGCGGCTTGGAGATCGCGGATCCCGATGGGCTGTCCGCCGACCCTCTCTCCGCCTCCGCGGGCCCGGCTCCGTCTTCGTCGAGGAAGGCCGCGGTGCCGTCGGACTCCGCCACGTCCGCCTCGCCGGCCTTCTTGCGACCGCGGTCCGGTTTGACACCGGGGGCCGGCGCATTGGCTGCGCGTCGGGCCAAGGCCTCCTGCTTCTTGGCCTCTTCCTCTTTCTCGATCTTGCCGAAAACGAGGTGTTGCTGACCGAAGGTCCAGATGTTGTTGGAGACCCAGTAGATGATGATGGCGATCGGCAGGAACGGACCGCCGACCACGACGCCGAGCGGGAACACGTACAGCGCGAGCTTGTTCATCATCGCGGTCTGCGGATTGGCAGCCGCTTCCGGGCTCTGCCGCGCGATCGACGCACGGCTGTTGAAGTAGGTGGCAACCCCGGCCAGGATCATGAGCGGGATGGATACCGCTGCGACCGCCGGCCGGCTGAAGACGGTGAATGCCTCCAGCCCGTGCTGCTGCGTCATCGACGCGCCGATCGGCGCTCCGAACAGGTGGGCGTCGAGGAAGTGCCCGACGTCGTTCGCGCTGAAGAAGTAGTTGGGGAGCCGACGGTTCTCCTCCACCGATAGTCCCAGGCGGCCGATCCCCGTCTGCGTCCGGTTGAACGACATCAGTACGTGGTAGAGACCTAGGAACACCGGCACCTGGGCCAGCATCGGCAGGCAGCCGAGAATCGGGTTGAAGTCGTGCTCGCGTTGGAGCTTCTGAATCTCCAGCGCCATCCGCTGGCGGTCCTTGCCGTACTTCTTCTGCAGGGCCTTGATCTGCGGTTGGAGTTCCTGCATCTTCCGAGTGGTCCGGATCTGCTTCACGAACGGCCGGTACAGGACCGCCCGCAACGTGAACACCAGGAACATCACTGACAGCGCCCAGGTGAAGAAGTTGCTCGGCCCCAGCAGGGCTCCGAACAGCTTGTACCAGAGCCACATGATCCCCGACACGGGGTAGTAGACATAGTCGAGGCTGAACCAGTTAAACATTGGCGCTCCTGAGCTCCGGTGTTGATTCCCGGGTAGCTTCGCTCCTGCCCGCCGGATGGGAGCCGTTGCCGGCACCGCACCGTTCGGGTATCGGGTCCCATCCTCCGCGGTGCCACGGACCGCACTTCCCCAACCGCACCACCGCCAGCCAACTGCCGCGCAGCAGGCCGTACTCACCCAGTGCGTCGATCGCGTACTGGCTACAGGTCGGCATGAACCGGCACGTTGCCGGACGCAACGGGGACACCATGTGCCGGTAGCCGTTGATCACCGCGATCAGGGCAGCAGCCAGCGGGCTGGGCGTAGCCGCCCTCATCGCCGCCGCTCCAGGACTTCCTGGACCCGCCGAAGGCCCGCGTGGAGTTCCAGGCCCAATTGCGCCGACCCCGCCTCGCGGCTGCCCGGCAAGGCTCGCACAACAACCCGATCGGACGGGGCCAGGTCATCGAGGACCAGGTGCGCTGCGTGCCTGAGCTTGCGCGCGACCCGGTGCCGATCGACGGCATTGCCGACAGATTTAGCCACGATGAATCCGACCCGGGGAGCCGGGTCGGCGGCCGCCGTGCCGCGATAGGCATGCACGACGAGATCGGGCTGCGAAGCACGCACGCCATATTTGACGGTGTGGGTGAAGTCCGCAGACCGTGTCATCCGGTAACGAGCCGGGAGCACTGGTGCGCGACCCGCAGGTCAGGCAGTCAGAGAACGACGGCCTTTGCGTCGCCGCTCCGCCACGATCGCGCGACCGGCGCGGGTACGCATGCGCAACCGGAAACCGTGGACCCTCGCCCGGCGCCGGTTGTTCGGCTGGAAGGTGCGCTTGCCCTTGGCCACCGCTGTTCTCCTCGTCCTCTGGCAGTCACGGTCCCGGAACACAACCTGTGCATCCCGATGTCCGGACTGCCTCTTGTCAAAGCTCTCTACCGAACCGGCGCGGTCCCGAAGATCCGGTCGCTGCCGTGTCGCCGACGTTTGGGCGACTGTTCGAGGGTACTGAGGTCACTTCCGCGGGTCAAACCGCACCGATTGCGAGCCGGCGTCAACGGCTTCCCACCCTGTTAGTCATCTGTTGGCACTCGGCCCGAAACCTGTTAGCTTCTGGCAGGGCATGGACGCTGACATTTGTTCACCAGTGCCTACGCTCTTCGTTAACTTATTGCCCATACGCTGCGACTCTTGGACCGCCGCCACCTGTGCACATGTGTGGATAACCATGTGGACAACATTCGGTAGCCTCGGCGTCGTTCCAGCCCGAGTCGAACCAGGGGGGTTTGGCGTTGACCGATGGACCCGGAACTGACTTCGCCTCGGTGTGGAGTGCGGTCGTCGCCGAACTCAACGGCGACGGTCATTACGACAGTCAACTAACACCACAGCAGCGGGCCTGGCTCAAACTCGCACGACCACTGACCGTCGCCGAGGGATTCGCTCTGCTTTCGGTCCCAAGTCCGTTCGTGCAAAACGAGATTGAGCGGCATCTGCGCGGTCCGATTGTGGAGGCTCTGAGCCGTAAGCTCGGCCAGCGAATCGAACTCGGCGTCCGCATCGAACCGTCCGACGAGCACCATCACGACGACTCCCCGGATCACGACGTCCCCTTCACCGACTTCGATCTCGACGACGTCGATGGGGATCGCGAGGCTGTCAGCACCCCCCACGAGAACTGGCCGAACTACTTCAAGGGGCGGCCTCGCTCCGCGCGGTCGGAGGAGCCGGCCGGCGCAAGCTTGAACCGCCGCTACACCTTTGACACTTTCATCATCGGCGCGTCGAACCGGTTCGCGCACGCCGCCGCGTTGGCGATCGCCGAAGCTCCGGCCCGGGCCTACAACCCTCTCTTCATCTGGGGTGAGTCCGGCCTGGGCAAGACCCACCTGCTGCATGCCGCGGGTAACTACGCGCAGCGCCTGTTTCCCGGCATGCGCGTCAAGTACGTCTCTACCGAGGAATTCACCAACGACTTCATCAACTCGCTGCGCGACGACCGCAAGGTCGCGTTCAAGCGCAGTTATCGCGACATCGACATCCTGCTGGTCGACGACATCCAGTTCATCGAAGGAAAAGAAGGCATCCAGGAAGAGTTCTTCCATACCTTCAACACCCTGCACAACGCGAACAAGCAGATCGTCATCTCCTCCGACCGGCCGCCCAAACAACTCGCCACCCTCGAAGACCGGTTGCGCACCCGGTTCGAATGGGGATTGATCACCGACGTCCAACCGCCGGAGTTGGAGACCCGGATCGCCATCCTGCGCAAGAAAGCGCAAATGGAACGCCTCGCCGTTCCCGACGACGTCCTCGAACTCATCGCCAGCAGCATCGAACGCAACATCCGCGAACTGGAGGGCGCGCTCATCCGGGTGACGGCCTTCGCCTCGCTCAACAAGACACCGATCGACTCGTCGCTGGCCCAGATCGTCCTGCGGGATCTGATCGCCGACGCCGGCACGACCCAGATCAGCGCCGCGCTGATCATGGCCGCGACCGCCGAATACTTCGACACCACCGTCGAGGAACTCCGCGGGCCCGGCAAGACCCGCGCCCTGGCCCAGTCCCGCCAGATCGCCATGTATCTCTGCCGTGAACTCACGGACTTGTCGCTGCCGAAGATCGGGCAGGCATTCGGCCGCGACCACACCACCGTGATGTACGCGCAGCGGAAAATCCTGGGCGAGATGGCCTACCGTCGCGAAGTTTTCGATCACGTCAAGGAACTCACGACTCGCATTCGGCAGCGTTCCAAGCGCTGAACGTGGCCTGCCACGAACCTGACCCCAAAAAACTTTAATAACCTCCCGTAACAGCCGTAACAGTTGGAGATTGTGCACGCTGTGTGGACAACTTCGGGATCAGCAACCCGGCCGCCTAGGGACAACGTGGACAACCCTCCGGCCCTCCACAGCGCCCAACCGGAAGCTCCGGTCTATCCACATCCGATCCACATCGGTCCATGGGCTATGACCAGCACGGACACCAGTCCATCCACAGTCCGCACAGTCCCTATTACTGTTACCGAGAGATATTCGAAGGGTTATCTCAGAAGTAGAGGCCTGGGGAATATCTCCTCACACTCGTCTTGGGACGTCCCCGCCAGCGGTTTGTCACACCTGCGGATTAGCTTTGAAGATGGCGGGCAACGCTCTACGGTTGGTGATCTGACCGCCGGTTCCGGCTGGCATTCGGCTGGGGTGATGAAGGGACGCAATGGACGTGGCGACCACGACGGTTGGCTCCGACTTGAAGTTTCGGCTGGTCCGCGAGGACTTTGCCGACGCTGTGGCCTGGGTCGCCCGCAGCCTGCCCAGCAGGCCGCCGTCGAATCCGGTTCTCGCCGGTGTTCTGATCACCGGATCCGATGACGGGCTGACCATCGCCGGGTTCGACTTCGACGTCTCCGCCGAGGTGACAGTTCCCGCCGAGATCGCCTCCGCTGGAACGGTTTTGGTGTCCGGTCGGCTGTTGTCCGACATCACCCGGGCATTGCCGGCGAAACCTGTCGACGTCCACGTCGACGGCACCCGCATGCTGTTGAACTGCGGCAGCGCCAAGTTCTCGCTCCCGGCTATGCCGGTCGAGGATTACCCCGCTTTGCCGGCCCTGCCGGACGAGACCGGGGTGGTCGCTTCGGACCTGTTCACCGAGGCTGTCGGCCAGGTCGCCGTCGCGGGCGGCCGCGACGACACCCTGCCGATGTTGACCGGAATCCGAGTCGAGATCACCGGTGACAAGCTGGTCCTGGCCGCCACCGACCGGTTCCGTCTCGCGGTGCGCGAACTCACCTGGACCACTTCCTCCCCCGATGTCGATGCCGCTGTGCTGGTTCCCGCCAAGACGCTGGCCGAGGCCGCCAAGTCCGTAGCACCGGGGTCCGACGTACACCTCGCTCTGGGCGCCGGCGCTGCGGTCGGTGAGGAACGGCTGCTGGGCATTCGCAGCGGCGGTCGGCGCAGCACCACCCGCCTACTGGACACCGAATTTCCGAAGTATCGCCAGTTGCTGCCCGTCGAACACACCGCGGTGGCCGTCATCGGGGTGGCCGATCTCACCGACGCCATCAAGCGCGTCGCGTTGGTCGCCGACCGTGGCGCCCAGATCCGGATGGAATTCAGCGACGGTGCCGTGCGCCTGTCCGCGGGCGCCGATGGAGTGGGGCTGGCCGAGGAGGAACTGCCGGTGGAATTCGCCGGCGAACCGCTGACGATCGCGTTCAATCCGACGTATCTCACCGACGGGCTCGGCTCGCTCCACTCGGAGAAGGTGGCCTTCGGATTCACCACCCCCAGCAAGCCGGCCGTTCTGCGGCCGGCGGCCGACGGCGACGCCCTCACGGGCCTGGGGCCCTTCCCGGCGTTGGAGACCGACTATGTCTACCTCCTGATGCCGGTGAGGCTTCCGGGCTGACATCCATCCGATAGCCGTCGTCATCGAAAGGGCCGCAGTGCAACTCGGTTTGGTGGGCCTGGGAAAGATGGGCTTCAACATGCGTCATCGACTTCGCGACGCCGGTCACGATGTCGTCGGTTACGACCCCCGCCCGGAAGTCTCCGACGTTGCGGATCTGGCCGGACTGGCCCAGGCTCTCACCGCGCCCCGCGCGGTGTGGGTGATGGTCCCGTCTGGCCCTATCACCCACACCACGATCGCGGCGCTGGCCGAGGTCCTCAGCCCGGGAGACCTCGTCATCGACGGCGGCAATTCCCGCTACACCGAAGACGCACCTCATGCCGAACTGCTCTCGGCGCGTGGAATCGGTTTCGTCGACGCGGGCGTCTCGGGCGGTATCTGGGGGTTGACCGAGGGTTATGGGTTGATGGTCGGCGGCAGCGATGAGGACGTAGCCCGACTGATGCCGATCTTCGACGCACTGCGCCCGGCCGGCGAGAAGGCCGACGGATTCGTGCACGCCGGCCCGGTGGGTGCCGGGCACTACGCGAAGATGGTGCACAACGGCATCGAATACGGCCTGATGATGGCCTACGCCGAGGGCTACGAACTGCTGGCCGCCGAACCCCTCATCACCGACACCCAGGCAGTGATACAGGCCTGGACCAACGGCACGGTGGTACGGTCCTGGTTGCAGCAACTCTTGGCCAAAGCCCTCAAAGAAGACCCTGGCTTCACCGCGATCTCGGACTACACCGAGGACTCCGGGGAGGGTCGCTGGACGGTGGAAGAGGCCATCCATCATCGTGTTCCCACCCCGGTCATTGCAGCATCGCTGTTCGCACGGTTGGCCTCCCGACAAGACCAGTCCCCCACCATGAAGGCGGTATCGGCGCTGCGTAACCAGTTCGGCGGCCACGCCGTCCAACGGGTCCCGCTGTCCGGCTGACTTATGTACGTCCGTCATCTCGCGTTGCGCGACTTCCGGTCATGGTCGGCGGTCGATCTGGAGTTGACGCCGGGCCGGACGTTCTTTGTCGGCCAGAATGGTTTCGGTAAGACGAATCTTGTTGAGGCACTGTGGTATTGCGCCACTCTCGGATCGCATCGAGTGGCCACCGACGCGCCGCTGATCCGGACCGGCGCCGACCGGGCAGTAGTCTCGGCGATCGTCGTGAACGACGGGCGCGAACTGGCCGTCGATCTCGAAATCGCGGCCGGCCGTGCCAATAAGGCGCGGCTGAACCGCTCGCCGGTACGCAGCGCCCGGGAGATTCTGGGGGCGCTGCGTGCAGTGCTGTTCGCGCCGGAGGATCTCGCCCTGGTGCGGGGCGACCCCGGTGAACGCCGACGCTATCTGGACGAACTGGCCACGCTACGGCGGCCGGCACTGGCCGGCGTCCGGGCGGACTACGACAAAGTCTTGCGGCAGCGCACCGCCTTGTTGAAGTCCGGTGCGGGGTCACGGTTGCGCTCTGATCCCGGGCTACTTGACACCCTCGATGTGTGGGACGGCTATCTGGCCGCCCACGGTGCCCAGTTGATGGCCGCCCGGCTGAACCTGGTGAACGAACTCGCCCCGGAAGTGGAGAAGGCGTACCACATGCTGGCGCCCTCCTCGCGGGCGGCGACCATCGCCTATCGCAGCAAGATCGATGACACCTGCCCGGCGGGTGCCGGTGTCGACGTTCTGGAAGCGGCGTTGCTCGCCGAACTGGGCCGCCGCCGCACCGCGGAGTTGGAGCGCGGCGTGTGTCTCGTCGGCCCGCACCGCGACGATCTGGAGTTGCGGCTGGGTGATCAACCCGCCAAAGGATTTGCCAGCCACGGTGAATCCTGGTCGCTCGCTTTGTCGTTGCGGCTGGCCTCGTATGAGCTTCTGCGCAACGAGGGCAGTGAACCGGTACTGCTGCTCGACGACGTCTTCGCCGAGTTGGACACCGCCCGGCGCCGGGCGCTGGCTGCCGTGGCCGCCGAAGCCGAGCAGGTTCTGGTGACGGCCGCGGTCGAAGAGGACGTCCCTGCCGACTGGGATGCCACCCGGATAGACGTGAGGATGCACGACGACGAGGCCGGCCGGACATCAACGGTGCTGTCATGACCGACCCTGACGAACCCAACCCTGACGAACCCAACCCGCCCGACCATCTGGCCGGGCTGTCCGGCATGGATCTGGTCCGCCGCGCTCTGGAGGAGGCGCGCTCGGCGGCTCGCGGCCAGGGCAAGCAGGTCGGCCAGGGCCGTCGGTCGCCGAAGGCGCGGCGAGCATCCCAGGACAGCGCCCGTCGCCGCTGGTCCGGGCCCGGGCCGGACCGGCGCGACCCCCAGCCCTTCGGCAGGGCCGCGCAGGACTTGGCCAGCAGCCGCGGATGGTCGCCACGGGTGGCCGAAGGTGCGGTGTTCGGGCAGTGGGAGCAGGTCGTCGGCGGGCAGATCGCCGAGCATGCCCAGCCCACCGCGCTGCGCGAAGGGGTCTTGACCATCACGGCCGAATCCACCGCTTGGGCAACACAACTCAGAATGGTGCAGGCCCAGGTGCTGGCGAAGATCGCTGCGGCGGTGGGCGACGGCGTGGTCACCTCGCTGCGGATCACCGGTCCGACTGCCCCGTCCTGGCGGAAGGGTCCCCGGCACATTTCCGGCCGGGGTCCGCGCGACACCTACGGGTAAGTGGCGAACCGTCGGATCCAGCACGCGGAAATCGCGCTACCTCAGTGGCCTCAGAGCCACCAAGGGTTGTCGAACGGGCGTGTCAGGCGTCGGCAGGCATCCTGAGCCGAAATTGTCCGTGCACGGCGCAAATAGCTGTGTAGAAACGCTGCCGGAGAGTCGGTCCTGTCCAACCTTCCCGGTAGACTGGCCGAGATGTTCGTGCGGCCCACCGGCCGCACGCCTGATAATCCCGAGGAGACCGGTTCGATCGTGGCTGCCCCGAAGAAAGAACATCCAGACGCCTACGGTGCAGACTCGATCAAGATCCTTGAGGGCCTGGAAGCCGTCCGCAAACGCCCGGGCATGTACATCGGCTCCACCGGTGAGCGCGGTCTACACCACCTGATCTGGGAGGTGGTGGACAACGCCGTCGACGAGGCGATGGCCGGCTACGCCGATCAGGTCGACGTCCGCCTTCTCGAAGACGGTGGTGTGGAGGTCCGCGACAACGGTCGCGGTATTCCGGTCGAGATGCACAAGACGGCGGGTATCCCCACCGTCGACGTCGTTATGACGGTGCTGCACGCCGGCGGCAAATTCGAAGAGGGCGCCTACCAGGTCTCCGGAGGTCTGCACGGTGTCGGCGTCTCGGTGGTCAACGCGTTGTCCACCCGGTTAGAGGCCGACATCACGCGCGACGGCTTCGAGTGGTTCCAGACCTATGACTATTCCGTCCCGGGCACCATCAAGCAGGGCGAGAAGACGAAAAAGACCGGATCGACGATCCGGTTCTGGGCCGACCCGAATATCTTCGAGACCACCGATTACGACTTCGAAACGGTCGCCCGCCGACTGCAGGAGATGGCCTTCCTCAATAAAGGACTGACCATCAACCTGACCGATGAGCGGGTCGCGCCCGAGGAGATCGTCGACGAGATCGTCAGCGCCACTGCGGAAGCACCGAAATCGGCGGAGGAGAAGGCCGCCGAGAGGGCCGGCCCGCACAAGGTGAAGACCCGGAAGTTCCACTATCCCGGTGGTCTTGTCGACTTCGTCAAACACATCAACCGCACCAAGCAACCGATCCACACCACCGTCGTCGACTTCTCCGGCGGGGCCCGTGGCGAGGGCCACGAACTCGAAGTGGCGATGCAATGGAATGCCGGCTACTCAGAATCCGTGCACACCTTCGCCAACACCATCAACACCCACGAGGGCGGGACCCACGAAGAAGGTTTCCGCGCGGCGCTGACCAGCGTGGTCAACAAGTACGCCAAAGACAAGAAGCTGCTCAAGGAGAAGGATCCCAACCTCACCGGCGACGACATCCGCGAGGGCTTGGCGGCGGTGATCTCGGTCAAGGTGGCGCAGCCGCAGTTCGAAGGTCAGACCAAGACCAAACTCGGCAACACCGAGGTCAAGTCGTTCGTCCAGAAGGTCTGCAACGAACAGTTGACCCATTGGTTCGAGGCCAATCCTGCCGACGCGAAAGTCGTTGTCAATAAAGCGGTGTCGTCCGCGCAGGCCCGGCTGGCGGCCCGCAAGGCCCGCGAACTGGTGCGCCGCAAGAGCGCCACCGATATCGGCGGCCTACCGGGCAAGCTCGCCGACTGCCGCTCGACCGACCCCAAGGCCTCGGAACTCTATGTGGTGGAAGGTGATTCGGCTGGCGGCTCGGCCAAGAGCGGCCGGGACTCGATGTTCCAGGCGATCCTGCCGTTGCGCGGCAAGATCATCAACGTAGAGAAAGCTCGCATCGACCGCGTCCTGAAGAACACCGAAGTCCAGGCGATCATCACCGCGCTGGGAACCGGAATTCACGACGAGTTCGACGTCGCGAAGCTGCGCTATCACAAGATCGTGCTGATGGCCGACGCTGACATCGACGGTCAGCACATCTCGACCCTGCTGCTGACTCTGCTGTTCCGGTTCATGAAGCCGCTCATCGAACACGGTCACGTGTATCTCGCTCAACCCCCGCTGTACAAGCTGAAATGGCAACGCACCGAGCCGGAGTTCGCCTACTCCGACCGGGAGCGTGACGCGCTGCTCGAGTACGGCCTGAGCAACGGCAAGAAGATCAACAAGGAAGACGGCATTCAGCGCTACAAGGGTCTCGGCGAGATGGACGCCAAGGAACTGTGGGAGACCACGATGGATCCGTCCGTGCGGGTGCTGCGCCAGATCACCCTCGATGACGCCGCCGCTGCCGACGAACTGTTCTCCATCCTGATGGGCGACGACGTCGAAGCCCGACGCAGCTTCATCACTCGTAACGCCAAAGACGTTCGCTTTCTTGACGTTTAGCGCCCCATAGCCGAATAGGGACCCCAAACCATGACTGACACCACCCTGCCGCCCGACGGGACTGCCGGCGACCGGATCGAACCGGTCGACATCCAGCAGGAGATGCAGAACAGCTACATCGACTATGCGATGAGCGTCATCGTCGGGCGCGCGCTGCCCGAGGTCCGCGACGGTCTCAAGCCGGTGCACCGCCGCGTGCTCTACGCGATGTACGACTCCGGGTTCCGGCCCGACCGCAGCCACGCCAAGTCGGCGCGTTCGGTCGCCGAGACCATGGGCAACTATCACCCGCACGGCGATGCGTCGATCTACGACACCCTGGTCCGGATGGCCCAGCCGTGGTCGCTGCGCTATCCCCTGGTGGACGGGCAGGGCAACTTCGGCTCGCCGGGTAACGATCCTCCGGCGGCGATGCGCTACACCGAGGCCCGGCTGACCCCGCTGGCCATGGACATGCTTCGTGAAATCGACGAGGAGACAGTCGATTTCGTCCCGAACTACGACGGCCGAGTCCAGGAGCCGACGGTTCTTCCGAGCCGGTTCCCGAACCTGCTGGCCAACGGTTCCGGCGGCATCGCCGTCGGCATGGCCACCAACATCCCGCCGCACAACCTGCGCGAGCTCGCGCAGGCCGTCTACTGGTGCCTGGAGAACTACGACGCCGACGAAGAGGCGACGCTCGCCGCATGCATGGAACGGGTCAAGGGGCCCGACTTCCCCACCCGCGGCTTGATCGTCGGGACGACCGGCATCAACGACGCCTACAAAACCGGCCGCGGATCGGTCCGGATGCGCGGCGTGGTGTCCATCGAGGAGGACTCCCGGGGCCGCACCTCGATCGTCATCACCGAACTGCCGTATCAGGTCAACCACGACAACTTCATCACCTCGATCGCCGACCAGGTCCGCGAGGGCAAGATGACCGGCATCTCCAACATCGAGGACCAGTCCAGCGACCGGGTGGGCTTAAGGATCGTCGTGGAGATCAAGCGCGACGCCGTGGCCAAGGTGGTGCTGAACAACCTCTACAAGCACACCCAGCTGCAGACCAGCTTCGGCTGCAACATGTTGTCGATCGTCGACGGGGTGCCGCGCACCCTGCGGCTGGACCAGATGATCCGCTACTACGTCGAGCACCAGCTCGAGGTGATCGTGCGGCGCACCACCTACCGGCTGCGCAAAGCCAATGAACGCGCCCACATCCTGCGTGGTCTGGTCAAGGCGCTCGACGCCCTGGATGAAGTGATCGCCCTGATCCGCGCGTCGGCGACTGTCGATATCGCCCGCCAGGGCCTCATCGAGCTGCTCGACATCGACGAGATCCAGGCCCAAGCCATCCTGGACATGCAGCTGCGCCGGCTGGCCGCGCTGGAACGCCAGCGCATCGTCGACGACCTCGCCAAGATCGAGGCCGAGATCGCCGACCTCGAGGACATTCTGGCCAAGCCGGAGCGCCAGCGCGTGATCGTGCGCGACGAACTCGCCGAGATCGTCGAGAAGCACGGCGACGACCGTCGTACCCGCATCATCGCCGCCGAGGGCGAGGTTTCCGACGAGGACCTCATCGCCCGCGAGGACGTCGTCGTCACGATCACCGAGACCGGCTATGCCAAGCGCACCAAGACCGACCTGTACCGCAGCCAGAAGCGCGGCGGCAAGGGCGTGCAGGGCGCCGGGCTCAAGCAGGACGACATCGTGCGCCACTTCTTCGTGTGCTCCACCCACGACTGGATCCTGTTCTTCACCACCCAGGGCCGGGTGTACCGGGCCAAGGCCTACGAGCTGCCCGAGGCGTTGCGCACCGCCCGCGGCCAGCACGTGGCCAACCTGCTGGCGTTCCAGCCCGAGGAACGCATCGCCCAGGTCATCCAGATCCAGAGCTACGAGGACGCTCCGTATCTGGTGCTGGCCACCCGCAACGGCTTGGTGAAGAAATCCAAGCTGACCGACTTCGACTCCAACCGGTCCGGCGGCATCGTGGCGGTCAATCTGCGCGACGGCGACGAATTGGTGGGTGCGATCCTGTGCTCCGCCGAGGACGATCTGCTGCTGGTCAGCGCAAAGGGGCAGTCGATCCGGTTCTCGGCCACCGACGAGGCCCTGCGGCCGATGGGCCGGGCCACCTCCGGTGTCCAGGGCATGCGCTTCAACACCGACGACGAGCTGCTGAGCCTCAACGTGGTGCGGGAGGGGACATATCTGCTGGTCGCCACGTCGGGCGGGTACGCCAAACGCACCGCGATCGAGGAATACACCGCGCAGGGCCGCGGCGGTAAAGGCATCCTGACCATCCAGTACGACGCCCGTCGTGGCAGTCTGGTGGGCGCGCTGGTGGTCGACGACGACAGCGAGGTGTACGCGATCACCTCCGGCGGCGGAGTCATCCGCACCAAGGCACGACAGGTTCGCAGGGCGGGACGCCAGACCAAGGGCGTGCGCTTGATGAACCTGGGCGAGGGCGACACACTGATAGCCATTGCCCGAAACGCCGAGGAGCAGGACGACTCCGACGACGGGGACGAGGCGGACGCGTAAGCCGGCCGCGACCAGCGGACCGCAGGTTAAGGAGACTCAGGTGGGTTCACCGAACGAACCGGGATCGGGAGAACGCCCGGCCGGCGGGGACGTGTCGACGGACGTTCCGCCGTGGCAGAGCCGCGCCGACGCGATGCCCCGGCACATGGCAGAGGCGCCCACCCGGGTCTCGACAGCCGCCGATCCGCGCCGCTACATCACCGGTTCTGCGGCACCGGATCTTTCCGGCCTGGGTTCGCCGTCGCAGCGGACCGACGTCGCCGGCATCGAGCCTTACCCGAGCGAGTTGCCGGACCTGTCCGGTCCGGTCCCCAAGCCGGCGCTGCAGGCCGGTGCGGCGCGCCGGGCGGCGGTGGACGCCCGCTCGGCCGCTCCGACGTCGCGCATCCAGGTCAGCGGTCGCCCGCGGGGTCCGGTGCGGGCCAGTATGCAGTTGCGCCGGATCGATCCGTGGAGCGCGCTGAAGGTGTCGCTGCTGCTCAACGTCGCACTGTTCTTCGTGTGGATGATCGCCGTGGCCTTCCTCTACGTGGTGCTCGGCGCCATGGGCGTGTGGAACAAGCTCAACAGCAACGTCGGTGACCTGCTGACCAATAGCAGCGGAGGCGGTGGCGATCTGGTGTCTGCCGGGTCGATCTTCGGCGGCGCGGCGCTCGTCGGGCTGGTGAACATCGTCCTGCTGACGGCCATGGCCACCATCGGCGCCTACATCTACAACCTGCGCACCGACATCGTGGGCGGCGTCGAGGTCACTCTCGCCGATCTCGATTAGCCGCACGACGAGTGCGGTTTGGGCCGCCCCGGCCGGGTGCGGTAATCTCGTCGCGCATTACAAGGGCCTATAGCTCAGGTGGTTAGAGCGCTTCGCTGATAACGAAGAGGTCGGAGGTTCGAGTCCTCCTAGGCCCACGATGTTCTGGTCGAAACGGGGCGGGTACGCCGCCCTCGCCGTCGCGGCGGTAGCAGCCGCTATCGCCGTGCTGGTGCGCCGGCGTCGCACCGAGGTCTGGCACATCCTGCCCGCTGCCGATCAGAACTGACCCGGGGCCTTAGCTCAGTTGGTAGAGCGCTGCCTTTGCAAGGCAGATGTCAGGAGTTCGACCCTTATCTGTAGGAGAGGGAGTCGGAAGTGGGTGTGACCAGCGGCATTGCTGTCGTGGTCGTGTCCGTCACGGGGCCATAGTTCAACGGTAGAACGGGGCCTTTGCAAGGCTCAGATCGGGGTTCGATTCCCCGTGGCTCCACTTGCGGGTTGTCTGCTGCAGTGTCAGGGCTCGGCGCTGTGATTCTTGAGACACGTGGGATTAGCGTTAGTTGACATCTAGATCAGACCCGCATAGCTTTAGCAATACCAACCCAGTCCTTTCCGTAGGACTGGGTCTTTTTTGCGTTAGTGTTAAAACTGTGAAAGTTGGCGTCTATGTCGACGCGTTCAATCTCTACTACGGCATGCGCGAAAACTGCACTCGTGGCAGTGCGGGCTGGCGGTGGCTTGACGTACGGGCGTTGGCGGGGGAATTGTGTCGCTGGCAGGATGCCTACGTTGATCGAGTCGTCTATTGCACGGCCTATGTCGATCCTGCGGATAACCAGTCCGCCTACGCCGATCAGTCCGTCTACATCAAGGCGCTAAGCCTCGATCCGTGGACGGACCCTGGTGAGGTGTGTCGAGTCTGATTTTTGCCACGATTTTGGTGGTGGGCAGCGGGTAGCTGCTGGTCTGCCCAGCTTTTCCTGTTATTCCTTGGTCGGGCCGTGTCGGCTGTTGGTCAGGGGGCTGCTGCGGTTGTTGGTGGGCTGAATCCAATGGTGTTGCGCCACAGTGTGAGCCAGGATGTGGACCAGGGCCAGTGGGTGGGCAGGTGCAGGACGGGTCTGCGTTGCGGACGTGCCAGGCGGGCGGGGATGTTGACGA